>NZ_JBEQCT010000017.1:0-1597 GCF_046054155.1 Celerinatantimonas yamalensis | reverse complement strand
ATTTCTTTTCCTCGGGGTACTTAGATGTTTCAGTTCTCCCGGTTCGCCTCATAAACCTATGTATTCAGTTTATGATACCTCTAAGAGGTGGGTTTCCCCATTCGGATATCTTGGGCTATAACGCTCTTTATCAGCTCACCCAAGCTTTTCGCAGATTAACACGTCCTTCTTCGCCTCTGACTGCCAAGGCATTCACCGTCTACGCTTCGTCACTTAACCATACAACCCTAAACAGGGTCAGTCAGTAACTGGATGGCCGGGTGTATAAAGCCCATTCATCCGAGTACGATTTACCTTAAAATACCAAGAACACTTGTTTTTGAACTCATGTTTCTTGAGATAATCTATATATCAGCTTTTCCAAATTGTTAAAGAGCATGGCTTCGATAAAAAAGCCAAAGATAAATTCAGTTAAAAACATAATTTAGCTTTGGCGTTTGTGGTCTTAAGGAATGGTGGAGCTAAGCAGGATCGAACTGCTGACCTCCTGCGTGCAAAGCAGGCGCTCTCCCAGCTGAGCTATAGCCCCATACCCTTATTCCGTCATGATTTTGGTAGGTCTGAGTGGACTTGAACCACCGACCTCACCCTTATCAGGGGTGCGCTCTAACCAGCTGAGCTACAGACCTATCACAACGGCCGTGCTTTAATTTATATCAAGCAATCTGTGTGGACACTTCACAAAAGCGTCGCTTTTTTTAAGGAGGTGATCCAGCCCCAGGTTCCCCTAGGGCTACCTTGTTACGACTTCACCCCAGTCATGAACCACACCGTGGTAAACGCCCTCCCCGAAGGGTTAAGCTATCTACTTCTGGTGCAGCCCACTCCCATGGTGTGACGGGCGGTGTGTACAAGGCCCGGGAACGTATTCACCGTGGCATTCTGATCCACGATTACTAGCGATTCCGACTTCATGGAGTCGAGTTGCAGACTCCAATCCGGACTACGACAAACTTTTTGGGTTCCGCTTACTTTCGCAAGTTCGCTTCCCTCTGTATCTGCCATTGTAGCACGTGTGTAGCCCTGCCCGTAAGGGCCATGATGACTTGACGTCGTCCCCACCTTCCTCCGGTTTATCACCGGCAGTCTCCCTAGAGTTCCCGCCATTACGCGCTGGCAACTAAGGATAAGGGTTGCGCTCGTTGCGGGACTTAACCCAACATCTCACGACACGAGCTGACGACAGCCATGCAGCACCTGTATCAGCGTTCCCGAAGGCACAAGTCCATCTCTGGTCTCTTCGCTGTATGTCAAGGGCAGGTAAGGTTCTTCGCGTTGCATCGAATTAAACCACATGCTCCACCGCTTGTGCGGGCCCCCGTCAATTCATTTGAGTTTTAACCTTGCGGCCGTACTCCCCAGGCGGTCTACTTAGTGCGTTAGCTGCGTTACCCACGGTTTAAAACCACAGACAACTAGTAGACATCGTTTACGGCGTGGACTACCAGGGTATCTAATCCTGTTTGCTCCCCACGCTTTCGTACATGAGCGTCAGTCTTTGTCCAGGAGGCCGCCTTCGCCACTGGTATTCCTTCAGATCTCTACGCATTTCACCGCTACACCTGAAATTCTACCTCCCTCTACAAGACTCTAGCCA
>NZ_JBEQCT010000016.1:0-2766 GCF_046054155.1 Celerinatantimonas yamalensis | reverse complement strand
AAAAGCCAACTGAAGCACCACTCTCAACACAATCTATAAGCAATGAATTTAATTGAACTGAGACGCTAGAGGTTGAATGAATTTCCTTTATTTCCACTGAACTATCCTTGTAATTTAACGCTTGTAGCAGTTGCGCAGGCTTTTCCGCGTCGACTGCCTACGTTTGTTAATGTCTGAGTCCACAGTTAAATGTAATCCCTAAGAGCGGATACAATAAGATCATGATCCTCTACATCAGACAGTCCAGAAACAGTTATCACAGCTACTAAACCAGCATTCCGTACTTTGATAGGTATCGAACCACCTTTGGCTATGTAGTCATTTGATTCAAGGCCAAATGTTTTCTTAAGGCTCATTCCGCCGCTTTCTAGATCATTCTTTACAGCCAGTGAGCTCTCTTCGAATCTAATTGCGACATTTGCCTTTCTTCTTAGCCAATCATGCTTGTCTGCAGGTAGATTTTCAGAAACAAACTTAAAAATATTATGATTAAGCCTATCAACCGATACTGCTATTTTCTTTCCAGTAGAACGAGCTTCCTCAATAACTTTCAAGCCCATTTCTAGGGCTATTTCATTGCTGAACTCTTCTAGTTGAATAGTTCTTAACATTTGTCCTCTCCGTGACATTAACGCTCGGTTCAGCGGTTGTCAAAACGCGTAGCGTTTTGACAATCCGACTGCAACCGTTTGTTATGCTTCGTTGCTAGAAACAAGAGCAACTCCAAATCCAACAAACACCCCGCCAGTGATACGATTAAACCAAGCTAATATTTTCTCTTTCTCTAGATGCCTTCTCAACTTAGATGCCAATAATACATATAACATTAGAAACAAGAACGAACATGAGGCGAATGTACCGGCTAACAAAGCAAACTGAAATAAAATTGGTTCATCTGAATTGATAAATTGAGGAAATAACGCTGTGTAAAATGCGATAGCTTTGGGGTTGCTGATGCCTACAAAATACGACTCGCTAAATAATTTTGATTTTTTAGGTGTGAAAATTGATAAGCCTTCAGGACTTTTAGCATGAGATACAGACTTAGAGCACCATGCTTTTATACCAAGATAAATCAAGTACAAGCCACCTATAATTTTGATCGCTGTATGCAAAGAGGGAAACGCTAGAATTATTGCTCCCAGTCCTGCCGCCGATACTGATGCCAAAGTGAGCATTGCTACAACATTGCCGACTACACCTACAAGTGCGCTTCCACACCCATATTTGGCGCCATTTTTAATCGATAGAAATACAGCTGGACCTGGGCTAGCTGTCGCTACAATGCATATACCTAAAAATATGAGATAGTCCATTAATTCCTACTCGGTGAAGATGTTTTTAAAGCATAACGTTTCAAATCAGCTGACCGAAAAGCGCGCAGCGGTTTGGGGATCAGCTGGATTTGATTGTTATGCGCCGTATCCAAAAATCTCAGCCTATCCGACATATTATGGTACTGATATTGTAGATACTGGCGAGTATTCGATAGATTCAAGCACTCGGCCTGTTGCTTTGAGCACGGGCTCACCGATATCAAGATCCATTTTTTTCTTGATATCTATCCATTCTTGATCTGCGAGGAAAACCTTCCATTGGCGCTCCATCGTTTCCATATCCGGCCAATTTAAAATATAGATAAATTCCAACTTGGATGCAGTGACAGATTCCCAAAGGGCAACGATGTTGAACCCGTACTTTTTCATAATACGCATGGCATGATTTTGAAACCTTTCGTGGAAGGCCACACGTTTCTCTGGATTTACTTCATAAATTCTCAACTGATACATATTCATTTTCCTTAAAGCGCATAACGCCCAGTTAACCGGAGCGTAGGTTGATAATATTTTTGCGACTTTTTCTTTTTGCAAAAAGAATGGCAACCGTTTACGCTTCCGCGTTGCACTGCTTGTATGGATAATAACTAGCGAATAAGGGTAAAGTGAGACCCAGACTTTAGCAGCAACTAAAGTTCTCTATCTGATAGTTCGATTGAACGCTGGCTCCTCTATTGAGAGACCGATAACAAGAACGAACGTCAGATAGAACTCCAAGCATCACACTCGAATAGTCTTCTGGGTCTCGAGCCCGCATTTCGCAAGCAAGAGTTAGCTTATTATGAATACAAACACAGTTCAAAACATTCATGTCGGCGTTGATACCGGTAAGTCACAACTTGACATCTATATCCGACCTCTCGATATCTACTTTAACGTCACCAATGACGAAAAAGGGATTAAAGAAGCCATCCAAACCATTAAAAAATATCAACCTGAACGTATCGTCATCGAAGCGACTGGGCGGTTGGAAATGCCATTCATTTTAGCTTGTGACAACGCCAAATTACCTTATGTCATTGCTAATCCATTACACATCAAAAAGTTTTCTGGGGCTCTTGGGAATAGAGCTAAAAATGACCGTTTAGATGCGGCGCTTATTGCTTACTATGCCGAAGCCATCAAGCCAAAGCTCACCCAATTAAAAAGTGAAAACATTCGTTTAATGAGTGACTTAGTCACCAGACGCAATCAATTACTGTCAATGCAAACTATGGAAAAAAATCGACATCAAATTCTCTCAAAATCCATCGTCTCTTCGATCAAACCTATCTTAACTGCACTCAAAAACCAGATTAAAAAAGTAGAAGCTAGGATCGCTAAACTCATAGAAACTTGTCCTGATTACCGAGCCAAAAATGAAATACTACAAAGCATGCCTGGCATCGGAAAAATTGCGGCAGCCTCCATCATCAGTAACGTACCTGAG
>NZ_JBEQCT010000015.1:0-3019 GCF_046054155.1 Celerinatantimonas yamalensis | reverse complement strand
AATAAGAAGCCTGGCCGTGACCTACTTTCACATGGGGAAACCCCACACTATCATCGGCGCTGCTGCGTTTCACGGCTGAGTTCGGCATGGAATCAGGTGGTTCCACAACGCTATGGCGACCAGGCATAAACTGATGGCTCGTCTCAATTCGAAAAAACTGATTTAAATTATCACACATAAGTCTCAACAAGCGTTCTTCTATCCTAAGATAATCAACACCGCTTAGGTGTTGTATGGTTAAGCCTCACGGGTCATTAGTACAAGTTAGCTCAATGCCTCACAGCACTTACACACCTTGCCTATCAACGTCCTAGTCTCGGACGGCCCTTCAGAGACTTTAAAAGTCTAGTGAGAATTTATCTCGAGGCCTGTTTCGCGCTTAGATGCTTTCAGCGCTTATCAGTCCCGAACTTAGCTACCGGGCAATGCCATTGGCATGACAACCCGAACACCAGCGGTTCGTCCACTCCGGTCCTCTCGTACTAGGAGCAGCCCCCCTCAATTCTCCAACGCCCACGGCAGATAGGGACCGAACTGTCTCACGACGTTCTAAACCCAGCTCGCGTACCACTTTAAATGGCGAACAGCCATACCCTTGGGACCGACTTCAGCCCCAGGATGTGATGAGCCGACATCGAGGTGCCAAACACCGCCGTCGATATGAACTCTTGGGCGGTATCAGCCTGTTATCCCCGGAGTACCTTTTATCCGTTGAGCGATGGCCCTTCCATTCAGAACCACCGGATCACTATGACCTACTTTCGTACCTGCTCCACGTGTCTGTGTCGCAGTCAAGCTGGCTTATGCCATTGCACTAACCGTACGATGTCCGACCGTACTTAGCCAACCTTCGTGCTCCTCCGTTACTCTTTGGGAGGAGACCGCCCCAGTCAAACTACCCACCAGACACTGTCCCCGACCCGGATAACGGGCCTAGGTTAGAACACCAAACCGACAAGGGTGGTATTTCAAGGGCGGCTCCACACAAACTAGCGTTCATGCTTCTAAGCCTCCCACCTATCCTACACATGTAGGTTCAGTGTTCAGTGTCAAGCTGTAGTAAAGGTTCACGGGGTCTTTCCGTCTAGCCGCGGGTACACTGCATCTTCACAGCGATTTCAATTTCACTGAGTCTCGGGTGGAGACAGCTTGGCCATCATTACGCCATTCGTGCAGGTCGGAACTTACCCGACAAGGAATTTCGCTACCTTAGGACCGTTATAGTTACGGCCGCCGTTTACCGGGGCTTCGATCAAGAGCTTCGCGCAAGCGCTAACCCCATCAATTAACCTTCCGGCACCGGGCAGGCGTCACACCGTATACGTCCACTTTCGTGTTTGCACAGTGCTATGTTTTTAATAAACAGTTGCAGCCAACTGGTATCTGCGACTGCCAACAGCTTAGGAAGCAAGTTCCATCACCGTCAACAGCGTACCTTCTCCCGAAGTTACGGTACCATTTTGCCTAGTTCCTTCACCCGAGTTCTCTCAAGCGCCTTGGTATTCTCTACCCAACCACCTGTGTCGGTTTGGGGTACGGTTTCATTTCATCTGAAGCTTAGAGGCTTTTCCTGGAAGCATGGTATCAACTACTTCAGTTCCTTAGAACCTCGTCATCAGGTCTCAGTATTAAGCGCCCGGATTTGCCTAAGCACTCTACCTACACCCTTGAACATGGACAACCATCGCCATGCTAGCCTAACCTTCTCCGTCCCCCCATCGCAATAATATGAAGTACAGGAATATTAACCTGTTTCCCATCGACTACGCATCTCTGCCTCGCCTTAGGGGCCGACTTACCCTGCCCTGATTAACATTGGACAGGAAACCTTGGTCTTTCGGCGAGCGGGCTTTTCACCCGCTTTATCGTTACTCATGTCAACATTCGCACTTCTGATACCTCCAGCATGCTTTACAACACACCTTCATCGGCTTACAGAACGCTCCTCTACCATACGTGTAAACACGTATCCGCAGCTTCGGTGGCATGCTTAGCCCCGTTACATCTTCCGCGCAGACCGACTCGACTAGTGAGCTATTACGCTTTCTTTAAAAGATGGCTGCTTCTAAGCCAACTTCCTAGCTGTCTAAGCCTTTCCACATCGTTTCCCACTTAGCATGCACTTTGGGACCTTAGCTGGCGGTCTGGGTTGTTTCCCTTTCCACGACGAACGTTAGCACCCGCCGTGTGTCTCCCGAGTAGTACTCATTGGTATTCGGAGTTTGCAAAGGGTTGGTAAGTCGGGATGACCCCCTAGCCTTAACAGTGCTCTACCCCCAATGGTATTCGCTCGAGGCGCTACCTAAATAGCTTTCGAGGAGAACCAGCTATCTCCCGGTTTGATTGGCCTTTCACCCCCAGCCACAAGTCATCCGCTAATTTTTCAACATTAGTCGGTTCGGTCCTCCAATTGGTGTTACCCAATCTTCAACCTGCCCATGGCTAGATCACCGGGTTTCGGGTCTATGTCGAGCGACTATTCGCGCAGTTAACACTCGGTTTCCCTACGGCTCCACTATTCGCTTAACCTTGCCACTCAACATAAGTCGTTGACCCATTATACAAAAGGTACGCAGTCACCCCATAAAGAGGCTCCCACTGCTTGTACGTAGACGGTTTCAGGTTCTATTTCACTCCCCTCACAGGGGTTCTTTTCGCCTTTCCCTCACGGTACTGGTTCACTATCGGTCAGTCAGGAGTATTTAGCCTTGGAGGATGGTCCCCCCATGTTCAGACAACATATCACGTGTGCCGTCCTACTCGTTTTCATCTATCGGTCGCCTTCGTGTACGGGACTATCACCCTGTACCGTGGCCCTTTCCAGAGCCTTCCACTTGCTTCCCATAAACTTAAGGGCTAATCCAGTTTCGCTCGCCGCTACTTCCGGAATCTCGGTTGATTTCTTTTCCTCGGGGTACTTAGATGTTTCAGTTCTCCCGGTTCGCCTCATAAACCTATGTATTCAGTTTATGATACCTCTAAGAGGTGGGTTTCCCCATTCGGATATCTTGGGCTATAA
>NZ_JBEQCT010000014.1:0-57167 GCF_046054155.1 Celerinatantimonas yamalensis | reverse complement strand
TCAAAGCCGGTGGCAGCTTTGTGAAAGTGGATGCGTCAGGGGTGTCTCTGGTGGGCCCTGCGATTAACTTAAACTCAGGGGGCAGTGCCGGCAGTGGTAGTGGCTATGCGGGCAAAATTGCGAGATTACCTGGTGAGGTAGAGCCGCCTGTGGAGCTGGCGAAGGCAAAAACGGTTGATTATCAGTCCTTTTTAACTGCTGAAAAAGCACACTTAATCGGCGTTAAAATGTGCCCGAAAGAGAGTGATGAGTCATGACCCGTGACCTCGATTCCCCTCAATCCTGTTTTCAGTACTGGTTAGTGGCTCATAGCGTGATTGAGCAAGTTGAGATGATGCAAGCTCGAGAGCATTTTATGGATGGCGCCACCATGCTCTTTTTTGACGAGCCGTTTGAGCAGTTGGCGGATCACTCGCCGTGGCTCATCGCATGGTGTGATGCGCTCGATGAGTTACCTGCTGAATTATTAACTCAAGGGTTATGCGTTCAAACAGACTATGCGGCTGATGATATTTTAGATCATTTTAGAAGCTTACTCATCGCCGCTTTTCAAGGTGAACTCATTATGTTTCGCGCTTATGACCCCACTGTGCTTGTGCCGATGCTTTTCATGATGGATGCGACTAGGCTTAGCCAAATTTTAGGGCCGGTAAAGGCGCTCGGTTATTGGGAAAAGAGCCAGTGGCAACGTATTTTTAACCCACATAATAATAGCTCATGGCTGCGACAGTCTCGGCCTTGGTGGCGTTTAATCGATGATGACTTAGCGGCGTTATATCGTGTGGAAAACCATGCCTATAGTTTATCGAGAAGGCTGTGGGAAGTTGCGCCAGATTTAGTCATGCCGTTAGATAATGAATGCGCGCTGATAGAAAGCGCGCTCAATCAGGCCATCACCCAAGGTTTTAATATGGAGCAGCGAGAACTGTGGGCAATTAGCCAACTTGCGACCCAAGCAAATTATTCAGCGGAGCGATTAGTCACAGAGCTCAAACTAGACGCAGATGAAACCTTACAACTGACCAATTGGATGGAAAAGTAGATGGGAGCGGTAACCACGACGGATGGTTTTTGCTTAGAGTGTGAACGTAAAAATCATTGGATAGAGATTCAAGTTATTGATGAATACAATCGACCGTTTTCGAATGTATCGGGCGTGCTCACAAGCGCTACCCATGAAAAATTTGATTTTCAGATGAGCCACTCGGCGTTGTTACTCACTCATTTATCGGCAGGAGTGGTGACGATCGACCTAGATAATCAAAGCTGGCTTAAAGAGGCGCAGCTGCATCGCCCTTATCAAAAAGAGGGCAAAAATATCGATGGGGCGCGTGGACAAAGCGTTGCAAAACCGCCCAGCGAAAAAGGGTATCAAGACAGCGTTCGTCAACATGTTCACGTAACCGCTGGCGATCTCACAACATTGCAAGATGGTCAGGTTTTACCGACGCGTCACCAGAAAAACAAAGCAGATCGATTAAAACTGGTTACCGGACACAGTTATATTTTAAAAGTCCGAGGGTTTAATTATATCACTCTGCGTTTGGGGGTGTTCTTTGATGGCACGGCAAACCATACCTACAGTGCACTGTGGGGAAAACAGCAATTACAGCGTTACTATCATAGCTGGAAAAGTCTGGCACAAACGCGCTTAGAGTATCTTGCAAATAGTAAAAACAATATTCCTATTCAGACATTTAAACGTTTGGATGCCAGTACGTTGGGGGCTTGTGAAAACGAGTGTTTTTCTTATCCGAAAGGTGTTGATGGCAGCGCGGCGAATGAAATCACTAATGTCCAAAAAATGTATAATCTTTATACCTATAATGACTATATTGATGATAAAAAAATATTCGTTCATCCCGAATATATTACTGGGGTAGGTACCGATAATATTCACCGTATTCATAAAGCCGATGAGTCTGTTTGGGGGAAAGGGTTTGGCCGCGGTGAATGGGGCATTATTGGTAAAGCAAACACGGCTATTGATCAAATTACTAAAAGTATTAAAGATTTATATAATGCCAGTTTTAAGTACTTATCCAATTTTGATGGGTTTAACCGGTTAGAGTTTGATGTCTTTGGCTTTAGTCGCGGCGCTGCGGCGGCGAGACACTTTATTAACCTGATTTTAGCTGAGCAGCAAACGGCCGCGGCCGATTCCTTTGCTTCTCAATTCGAAAAAGCATGCCAAGATAACAATATTAGTCTTAAAATCGGGTTTGATTGGTCCCAAAATGAATCTTTTGAGGTTATGTTTGCTGGGCTATTTGATACGGTCGCCTCCTACTTTGCACCGACTCGTGAACCTCTGTATGGCGAAGGCGGCAGCGCGGTGCATAATGATAATAACGGTGATGTGCAGTTATGGCTTGATCCCAGCCGGGTGAAACATGCTGTTCATCTACGTGCGAATGACTGCATTGAATACCGTTATAATTTTAGCTCAAATAAACTCAATAAAGCGGATAACTTTTATGAATTCACCTTGCCGGGTGCTCACTCGGATATCGGTGGAGGCTATCCTGCGCGAAGCTCATATATCAATTCAACAATGAGCGATTACTATCTGTTAACTTATGAGAAAAAATGTGTCACACAGCTGTCGCACGATTATTCATGGCTGGACAAGAAAAAAATAAAACAGCAACTGAGCAATAGACTGCAACTATATAACAATAATACGCTTTGGCCCGATCACTTATTTTATATGAAATTTGATGAAGGCCATATTGGCTCAAAGCATCGACAGTTCAAGGCGAATCTATATGAAGTAAATATGGTCGAAGGTGAGTTATCGCGAGTATATTTAGCGATGATGTATGGTTTTGCAGAACACTTTGGCATTCCTATAAGTGACCTAGATAATATTGGTGCAGTTTATTGGAATACTTCTCGTCATGAAGATTTTTTTATCCCAATGAAAATTAATGAATTTGAATTTAGAGCATTATTTGAGAAGGTTCTCACTGCTGCGCGGCAAGGTAAAAAATATCAAGCTATTGATAGCCAGTCGCTCATTCAAGCATATTTAATCCATCATTCAACAGATAACAGTATAACTAATAGCCCTAATCAAATTGATGGGGTCTACCGGCGGAGTGTTTATGAATGCAGTAAAAAGTAAGTCTCTTAACTTGATCGTGACGATTGCATTAATGGCTTTACCATTTCTTGGCGGCTGTGCGGATAGACAAAGTGATACCCCCGATAATCTGAAAGAGTATTCCGCATGGAGTGTTGGCTATGTGGCTCCAACCTATTATCCGGTTGATATTCGTTCTATTGATCCAACGGATAATGAAGGGAACAGTGTCACAGAGATCGGTGCTCAAGTTCCTAGTGTCGGGGAGACATTAAAAGAAGTCCGTCAATATTTCCCGCATTATGATGGCTATGCATTACCGCTTGATTTTTTTACCTTTCAGTCTCGTGGTCAGCTTGGTATGGGGACCAAAGTGCTCCCTGATATGATCACCATTCACTGGGTTTCATTGATCAATGTAAAATTTTATGAGACACGATTAAAAATCAATCAGAAAATTAAAAATATCGCCCATCAAGCTGTCATGGTCCAGACTCAAGATCCAAAAGTAGCGTTGGAGTGTCATGCAAGTCATTTTATCTTTGGCTTTATCCCGAATGGCGATGTAAAAGTGTGGCTAGCTGGATGTGGTCCTTTTGACTACATAGAAACATTAAAACCTTATAAAATAGAACATCAAGGTGCGAATGATTTTTTACGGAAAATGTATAAAAAAGAGCTTCAACAAACAATGTTCAAACATTTTAAAAAAATAGGTTACCCCAATCCACTGCCGATCCAATGGGATAAGATCGATAAAGTATTAAAGCGAAAATTTCTAGCTGATGGCCAGTGGGAAACCGTCGAGAGCACGCATTAGTCATATTCACTTATGACGTTATTTAGTCGCCGTATATGAGACGATTGAACGTTGAGGAATTTAAAAGGTGAGTCAATTAAAAAGTAAGTCTCCTAACTTGATGTTGACAATTGCATTAGTGGCTTTGCCACTTCTTGACGGCTGTGTGGATACACAGAATAATGCCCCCGATAATCTAAAAGAGTATTCCGCATGGAGTGTTGGCTATGTGGCTCCAACCTATTATCCGGTTGATATTCGTTCTATTGATCCAACGGATAATGAAGGGAACAGTATCACAGAGATCGGTGCTCAAGTTCCTAGTGTTGGAGAGACATTAAAAGAAGTCCGTCAATATTTCCCGCATTATGATGGCTATGCATTACCGCTTGATTTTTTTACCTTTCAGTCGCGTGGTCAGCTTGGTATGGGGACCAAAGTGCTCCCTGATATGATCACCATTCACTGGGTTTCATTGATCAATGTAAAATTTTATGAAACACGATTAAAAATAACCAAGAGTATTAAACAGAAAATAAATAAGACTATCTTAGTTCGACTAATCTGGAGCCCAGATACTGTGGTTAAATGCCATTATAGCCATTTTATCTTTGGTTTTATCCCGAATGGTGATGTGAAAGTTTGGTTAGGTGGATGTAGTCAGCTTGACTACATAGGAACATTAAAACCTTATAAAATAGAACATCAAGGCGCGAATGATTTTTTACGGAAAATGTATAAGAAAGAGCTTCAACAAACAATGTTCAAACATTTTAAAAAAATAGGTTACCCCAATCCACTGCCGATCCAATGGGATAAAATCGATAAAGTCTTAAAGCGAAAATATATAGGTAATGATCAGTGGAAAACCGTCGAGAGCACGCATTAGTCATATTCACTTATGACGTTATTTAGTCGCCGTATATGAGATGATTGACCGTTGAGGAATTTAAAGGTGAGTCAATTAAAAAGTAAGTCTCCTAACTTGATGTTGATAATTGCATTAGTGGCTTTGCCACTTCTTGGCGGCTGTGTGGATAGACAAAGTGATACCCTCGATAATCTAAAAGAGTATTCCGCATGGAGTGTTGGCTATGTGGCTCCAACCTATTATCCGGTTGATATTCGCTCTATTGATCCAACGGATAATGAAGGGAACAGTATCACAGAGATCGGTGCTCAAGTTCCTAGTGTCGGGGAGACATTAAAAGAAGTCCGTCAATATTTTCCGCATTATGATGGTTATGCTCTGCCAGTCGATATGTTAACATTTCAAACAAGAAGGCAGCTTGGTATAGGGACCAAAGTGCTCCCTGATATGATCACCATTCACTGGGTTTCATTGATCAATGTAAAATTTTATGAAACACGATTAAAAATAACCAAGAGTATTAAACAGAAAATAAATAAGACCATCTTAGTTCGACTAATCTGGAGCCCAGATACTGTGGTTAAATGCCACTATAGCCATTTTATCTTTGGTTTTATTCCGAATGGTGATGTGAAAGTTTGGTTAGGTGGATGTAGTCAGCTTGACTACATAGAGACATTAAAACCTTATAAAATAGAACATCAAGGCGCGAATGATTTTTTACGGAAAATGTATAAGAAAGAGCTTCAACAAACAATGTTCAAACATTTTAAAAAAATAGGTTACCCCAATCCACTGCCGATCCAATGGGATAAGATCGATAAAGTCTTAAAGCGAAAATATATAGGTAATGGTCAGTGGAAAACCGTCGAGGGCACGCATTAGTCATATTCACTTATGACGTTATTTAGTCGCCGTATATGAGATGATTGACCGTTGAGGAATTTAAAAGGTGAGTCAATTAAAAAGTAAGTCTCCTAACTTGATGTTGACAATTGCATTAGTGGCTTTGCCATTTCTTGACGGCTGTGCGGATAGACAAAGGGATACCCCCGATAATCTAAAAGAGTATTCCGCATGGAGTGTTGGCTATGTGGTTCCCACATTTTATCCAGTAGATATCAGCAGTATTAATCCAACGGATAGTCATGGCGAAAATATGACGATCATCGGCGATCAAGTGAATGTTGTAGGCGAGTCGTTAAAAGAAGTCCGCCAATATTTCCCTCACTATGATGGCTATGCTCTGCCGGTCGATATGTTTACACTTCAAACAAGAAGGCAACTGGGTATGGGAACCAAAGAGCTCCCTGATATGATCACCATTCACTGGGTTTCATTGATCAATGTAAAATTTTATGAGACACGATTAAAAATCAATCAGAAAATTAAAGATATCGCCCATCAGGCTGTCATAGTCCAGACTCAAGATCCAAAAGTAGCGTTGGAGTGTCATGCAAGTCATTTTATCTTTGGCTTTATCCCGAATGGCGATGTAAAAGTGTGGCTAGCTGGATGTGGTCCTTTTGACTACATAGAGACATTAAAACCTTATAAAATAGAACATCAAGGTGCGAATGATTTTTTACGAAAATTAAATGAAAGAGAGCGGCAACAACCGATTTTGAAGTATTTTAAACAAATAGGTTACCCCAATCCACTGCCGATCCAATGGGATAAAATCGATAAAGTATTAAAGCGAAAATTTCTAGCTGATGGCCAGTGGGAAACCGTCGAGAGCACGCATTGAATTATCGAATCGTGCACGCTATTTCTTATGGAAAGGACTGTCATAAAAATAACTGACTGATCTGTTTTTGCATGTCTGACACTGAGTTAAATGGCTAAAAAGACAAGGCTTGCGGCAATGGTTTGTTGCCGCGTGTTTTTTTGTAGCGACAATTAGTCTTGCGGCGTGTGTTCTTTTTCCAAAATTTCTTCAATCAGTTGCTTGAAGCTTGCAACGGGTTGACCGCCAGTAATAGCATATTTGTTATTAATAATGATGGTCGGTACCGAGCTAATGCTATTTTGCCGCCAGAAAGCCTCTTTTTGGCGAACTTCGTCTGCATATTGACCATTTTCTAAAACGCTTTGAGCTGCTTTTTTATCTAATCCAACAGTGGCAGCTAAATGAGCAAGAACTGTGTAATTATTAACGTTCTGATTATGGGTAAAGTGAGCGGTGAATAGAGCCATCTTAAGCGCTGCTTGTTTGCCTTCAACTTGTGCCCAATGCAGTAGGCGATGGGCGTCAAATGTATTTTGCATACGGCTTTGGTCAGTGAAGTTAAAGTCAAAACCAACCTCTTTACCGCGGGCTTTGATTTGCAAGCGGTTTTGCTCAGATTGCTCTTTACTGACACCATATTTTTCAATGATATGTTCTTGAAATCCTTGTCCTTCAGCTGGCATATCAGGGTTGAGTTCAAACGGTTGAAAACTCAGTTGGGTATCGACTTTGTCTGCCAGTTGAGTCAACGCTTTGTTCAGATTTCCCAGACCGACCACACACCAAGGGCACATGACATCGGAGATAAATTGAATATCGAGAAATTCTTTCATACTTTAGCTCGCTGTTAATGGTTTTTAAAAAGCTGTTCAAACGTTGTTGAGTAACGGATGCAACAAAGGGGAAATCAAGCCATAAAAAGTGGCGCTGCTATTCACTCAAGCAATCTCCCCGTTTATCTGTCGGGAAAGTATTATTTAATGTATTCAGTATGCCACTATACAACAACGTCGTGTAGTCAAAGAGCGAGCGCTCTCGGTATGGACGGCAGGGCTAAAATTTTTTTGGTGAAATAGTACGACTCAAAGCGCTGCTGAGGTGAATTATCTATGTGCAATTTAATATGCGAGCTAGTTGCAGTATTTCAATTTCCTCAACTCTATAAGTAGAGATAGATGGCAAAAAAAACCGCCCTCAGATGCTCCAAAAAGAGCTCATCGGGCGGCTGGTAACCCAAAGACTATGCTCTGTCTTTGGGGAACTTATCAGATAATATTATTTCTATGTCACGGCTTTTTCTTTCACCGTTACAACTATGCTCTACTTATGCCGATTTTTTTTCAGATTTAATCCGAGCCAGAGCTGCAGCCTTTTCTTCAGGAGTACGATAATCCATGATGGCGATCAGGAAGAAAGGTACGAAGAAGGCAACTGCGATAGCAATCCCATAGACCCACATTGGATTAAAGACTGGAATGGTCAACAATGAGGTGAAAGCGAACGCTTTAGTTTTTACACCACCGTAAGCCGCACCCAGGATGGCGATCACGATGCCACCAGCGAGACAGCCAGGTAACATACGAGAATAGACTTTCTTGAAGCGCAGATGAATACCATACAGTGACGGTTCAGAGATGCCACCGAACAGGCCTGCCGCTAATGCACCCACAGAGGTCTGACGCATCATCGAGTCTTTTTCACGCCATGACAGGAACAATACGCCGGCTGTTGCTCCAAAACAGGCGAAGTTCCATACACCCATTGGACCTTGGATGAAGTCGTAACCAAGCGTCTGAATGTTCATCAGCATCAGGGCGTTGAGTGGCCAATGTAAACCTAATGGCACCAAGAATGGGTACAGTAATGGAATCATAATTGCGAATACGAATGGTGCATGGGTGTTCATCCAAGCCAGACCTGTCCCAAGATCCATACCAGCCCATACAGCAATTGGTCCGAGGACGAATGCAGTAAGTGGGATCATGATGATTAGCGAGAAAAACGGCACAAACACCATGTGAACGTTCTGTGGGAAAATCTTCTGCAGGAAACGGTACACTATTGCAAGGAAGCCCACCATGAGAAGTGGAACGAAGACTTGACCTGAATAGTCGTTAAGCTGCATTGGCAGACCAAATATGTGTGCCATGTAAGAAGTCGTCCCTAGTACGGGATCCTTCGTCGCGACTGTAGAGGCCATCGTTGTTAGCTTCTGGAAGTCCGGTGTCATCAGCGCGCCCATGATGGCAGCACCCAACCATGGATCAACTTTGAGTTTTTTCGATGCGTTATAGGCAATCATGATCGGTAGGAAGTAAAACACCGTGTGCCACATAGAGTCGACAAAGACCCAACCCGGAGATTTCGCACCCCGGAAATCAACGATGTGGAAGGCATCGAGGACGGAGGTCATCGCAATAATCAGCGATGCGCCAAGAAGGACGCCGAGAATCGGGCGGAACGAGTCTGACAGGTATTCGAAAAAGCTGTCGATCCATGCGATTCTTCCGCGAGGACCACCGGAGCGAAGAGATGCCTTGATATCACTATTGGACACTTCAGTGTTCTCAGTCGCCTCAGATGTCTCAGCGCCATCTTGCATAGATGGTAATGCTTTGATCTGATTGAAGACCGACATGACTGCGCCGCCGATGATAACCTGATAGCGATCACCGGATTGTGGAACACATCCCATAACTTCAGGAATCGCTTCCAGCGAGGCTTTATCTGGTTTAGAACTATCATTCAGCTCAAAACGAAGGCGCGTGGCGCAGCACGTCATAAATTTGATATTGCTTGGGCCACCCAAACCATCAATGATGGCCTCGGCAGCAGACATATTACTTTTTTTCACCATTACAACATACTCCTTTAAGTTTTCTATTCAGTAATCTAGGCTCAAAACCGCGACTCAACTGGAAGACTCTCACGGGTTATTTCCATACCGCGATATAACGAACTAGTGACGATTGTTTTGGGGTAAAAGTGATTCTATTCATTCGCGAACTTGTTCAATAATTTGCCGCGAAATATCAACAGGCCCCTAATCAAAGCTTTAAAGGCTTCGATACAAAAACTAAAATCTATAGCTACAAGCCGGAACCACAGACAAACCCAATCAAAACCGGGTGACACATCGCGCTCTGGCAGACTAGCCAAATATTAAACGATCCTCCATGAGGGAAATCTCCCCCCAAAATAACAGCCGTCAAACGTATAATTTCTCGCAACCCAAGTGCAGAAGATCCTGCATAAAAAATCACGATGACACTACGCCATTGAAAACATGCTCAGCTTTCGTTTAATAGTGATAAGGACAAAGCGAGTGGGGCTAATATACGTGAGGTTGTAAAAACTTGCAGTGATTAGATCGATTTTGAGGCAAAACTTAGGGGTGAATCACAAAAAAAATTCCAATAAAAACAAATATTTATAAAATAAAAATCCTAGCATATAAATTATACTGCAATTAAATATTTTTGTTGGTTTCAAAGAGTTTCAGATTGTTTCAAATTGTTTCAAAAAAATAACATTTGATACTTAATGAAGGAACCGCTAGTTGAGAAAATGTCATGTTTCAGGTCTGGATTGGCAAGATCCATTTGTTCAAAGCAGTCAATATGCAGCATATAGCAGCTTGATCAAGCTGTTTTCATTCGGGAGCCACCTTTCGTTTGAGTCAGTTTGTGGAACCGATGATGAGTGGCCTCAATGGCATTGGTGGTGTAGATAGCCTTTTGACCGTTCTTTGGATACTTGAAGTAAACCGATAGATTATCTCATTTATTGACTAAAAGAACAGCAATATCGAGTGCTTCAAACCTCATTCAAACTCTAAGCGCTCTTATTTTTTCTTTGCCGATTTTTTGCAGGCAGTCCAATAGACAGTTTCAGGTCAACCGTGAACTTCTTTGGGTGCATAGAATAAAAAATATCTTCTAAATACAAGGTATTAAATACTTGACGTATTCCCTCATAATTTTTCAAGCCCTGCATTGTGTGTGAGCCGTTGATACTCATTTATTGCCCATTGATAGTGGGACTGATTGATTTGATATCGCCGATGGTTTCGAACCTCCCGTCCTAGTCGAGGTATCGAGAGAGCTTTTCGGTGTTTGATACTGTTGGCTTGAAAGTCAAATGCCACTTTGCCTGAACAGCAATGAGGCCGTTCCATCCCATCAAGATTTCAGCCAATAAGGCAATCAGTAACAATATACTTAAACGTTTTGTACAGCGGGTTCGATTGTGTCGAAGTGCAATACCATAAGACGTGCTTTTCAAATCGCGGAATGACTCTTCGATCTGCATTCGTTTCGCGTAAAGCCTGGTGAGTTGAACCTGATTTAAAATCGAATGAGGGACATTGGTAACCAGTAACCAAGGCTCTTTTGCACTGCGTTGGTATAGATGAGTGGCGGCGTGTTTTTGGCGGGTTCTGCTGTGACGCTTCGCTTTTCGCCCTTTATCTAGCCCTTTGTACACATAGGCTTCACAAGCCAATGGTGAGCGCTTTGCCAGCAAACAGGGTCACGGCCCGACCATCAAGAGCCACCGATGCGCGTAGCGTCATATAGCGAAGTGTTCTTGAACATCAGACCGATCCACAAGGATGGCAGGGCATGGGTTTTATCGTCTTTTAACAGTGGCGTACCCGTAAAGGCAATATAAGCGGCTTTAGGCAGCGTCTGCTGCATACGGATATTATTTTCGCCGTTCTGGCTACGGTGGCCTTCATCCACTAATACAATAATATTGGGGCTGTCGTTGTAGCAGTCTTTATGTTTTATCGCAGAGCCAAACTTATTAATAATCGAGAAAATAACTCGCTCATTACCTTTACCAATTTGCTCAGCCAAACGCTTACCCGTTGTCGCCATCGCATCTTTTTTATCGCGGTCTGTTAATACGCCGCCAGAGGCAAAGGTACGACTTAGTTGGTATTCTAAGTCCACGCGGTCAGTAACGATAATTACGCGGCACTGCGCTAGCTCTTCAAGCCAAATAAGCGCTTTCGATAAAAACACCATAGTAAACGACTTGCCACTGCCCGTGGTATGCCAAATAACACCGCCTTCACGAGCGCCTGTATCATCAACGGTATTAATACGCTCATCAACGCTTTAATACCAAATACTTGCTGATAACGCGCTACAATCTTATCTGCTTTTTTATCAAACAAGGTAAACAGGCGAGTCATATCCAATAAGCGCTCAGGACGTAACAGGCTTACAATCAACCTATCTTGGTCGGTCACGGTCAGCTCACTTGCTGCAATAAGCGATAGGTAATCTGTTTTATCCTTGGCAGGGCGATGATTAAACAACGCATTTAATTGCTCATCGCTTAGCGTATGGTTTTTAAGCCTGACAAATTCAGCTTCAGGAATTTGCTCTTCCTTCCACTTAGCCCAAAATTTATCTTGTGTGCCGCAGGTCGCGTATAAGCCTTCATGCCCATTTATTGCTAACAGTAATTGGCTGTAAGCATACAAATGAGGAATTTCTGCCTGACTTTGATTGCGAATATGCTGAGAAATCGCCTCGCTATTGGTCGATTTACCTTCTTTGTTCGAATCTGGGCGTTTCGCCTCAATTACAACTAATGGCAAACCATTTACAAAGCACACAATATCAGGGATACGATTGCCAGTGCCTTCGGCATTTTGAACCACTAATTCTTCAGTAAAATGGAATTGGCTGTTATCAATGTTATGCCAATCAATCAGCTTAATGGTGGGGGAGGCTTTTTACCATCAATAAATTCAGTAACACTCACGCCATACATCAACGCATCATAAATCTTTTCGTTGGCGGCCTTTAACCCAAGGTTCATGGCAGGGTTCCGCTCGTGCATCACCTTATCAATAGCCGCTTCTGATAGCTTATGCTCTTTACCTGCAAACGAAAAAGTCTGATTGGTTAAAAAGGCACGCATGATAGGTAATAACACAACCTGATGGGTACTTTTCTTATCGCTTGCTAAGGTATTACCTCGCAAGGCTTCACATTCACTCGGTGGAATAAAACTATAGCCTAAGTTAGTAAGCAACGAAAGCGCGGGAATTTTTTCACTGAATTCTTCTTGAAATTTAATGCTTGTCATTGTGCCTAATCATCCTTAAATTGCCTCACCTACTAAATTAGGTTTTTGCGAATAGTTCACATATATTTGGTCATTATTTAGTTTTATTTCCAAGTAACCCAAAAAATTAGGCCAGTCTTGGAGCGTTAATCTTGAATCTCCAATGCGAGCCGCTAAAGTGGCTAATATTGTGTCGTGGGTAACCCACAGGTGTACTCCATTAGCCGAGTTACTTAATAGCGTTTTTATATCACTAAAAATACTTTCAACAGAATTGTTTAAATCATAAAAACCATCCCATGATTCAGTACCTGAAAGCAAATGTAAATTGACGGCTTCATGACCTTTTTTCAGCCAATGTAGCCAAGCTAAGTCAGCATCTTTAATAAAGAAACCAGGATCTCCTAGTAAGCGACACTGCTCTATATCATCAACTTTAAAATTGGTGGTTTGGGCTATGAGTTCAGCTGTTTGGATGCATCGCTCAATAGGGCTTGTTTTAATACTCAATACTTGGTCGTTTATTAGCGAAGCAAATAATTTACTTTGCTCTATACCTTCATCAGTCAGCATTACATCATTACCAACGGTGTTCGGTAAAATATCGGGTCGCGCAGCATGCCTTACAATGAGTATTCTTTTCATTTTCTATTCTCGTATTAATTTCATTGCCGTTACTAAGCTATCTTTTTTAATAACAGTATTAATACAAAGCCCTGCTTTTTTAAATAGCGCCTCAAATTGGCTTTTGGTTCTTTCTTGGCCACCCGTCACCGTGAGTAAATGTAAATCGCAAAGCGAACCACCAAAGCTGTGCTCATCCAGTAGCATTTCAAATACATAAATCGCACCATTATTTTGTAATGCATCAGCTGCATTTAAAAGAATTTGCAAAGCATCTGCATCGTTCCAGTCATGAAGCACACGAGCCAGCATAATTTTTTCTGCTTTAACAGGCCATGTTTCAAAAAGGTCAAAGGCTATCTTATTGCTGAAGTTACTAGAGTTGATTACACCTTGTAGGTCACCCAAAATCACATTTGTTGACGGAAACTGATCTAGAATAAGCTGTGCTAATGAGCCAACGCCTCCCGCAGCATCAAAAACAACATCGCCTTTTTCAATATCTAAATAACAAACAAGTTCTTGATAGTCTTTTAATGCATAGCTGCGCAGCATATTGTGATGCATTGCAGTATGCTCATCAGATAGACTAACTTGTTTAAAAATATCAACATTTTCAATGTCTTCTTGCATTAATTGCGTAAGGTTGTGCCACCTTTGCATTAACTCACCGCGATATTCTGTCGCAGCGCTAGCAAGCGACATAGTATGGTTAGTCGTTAAAAAAGCACCTTTGGGTAATACATGCCAAACGGTCTGTTCGCATTTTACAAGCCCTAACTCTCCCAAGGCATTAAGCAAGCGAGTTAACCTTTTTTCTAGGGTATTTGTTTGTATCGCTAACTGGCTTGTGTCGTTAGGTAAGTAGTCGAATATTTTTAAGTCTGCGGCCGTCGCAATGGTAAAGGTTCGCCAGTAACCAACCATATCGGCTGATAAAGCTCCAAAATCATCATTATTTGCAGCTCTAAGCTCTCTAACTACATCGCCTTGTTCATCAATAATTTGCAGTGCCCCTGAAAAGGTTTCAACGCGAGAAAACCCATTATAAAAAGGTTCAACACTCGCATAGCGCTGTGCATAAATAGGTTTGCCATTTTTATCAATGTGATGCCAACCATCATCGCTTTTGGCTCTTGCAAACCTCTTATGAAAAACATCTAAATCTAAAAACCAAAATGAATGAATAAACCGACCTTGCTTATCAATGTGTGTACTAAGGCCATTTTCAGCCTGAGCAACGGCAATACCTTCTCTAAAATCCCCACAGTAATGCCATTTATTTTCGTAAAGAGGTTGGCCTGACTTATCGATATGAAAGTAAAAACCATCTCTATCGCATACAACAGCAATATTCTGTTGATAATTACCTACAAAGGCATAGCGCTGTGCATAAATTGCAAAGCCATTAGGAGATATATGAAACCAATCATCATTTTCTATTACAGCCGCTAAGCCGCAGTAAAAACCAAAAGTACGACGAAATTTATGCGGGTAAATTGCTTCGCCTGTTTCGTCTATGTGCCATGCTTGGCCATTTAAAAAAACAGGCGCAACTTGATACGCGTTGTCTATACCATGAAATGATAAAACCTCATCAAAGCGTGCATGGTAAGCTGCTGTGCCATCAGCAAAAGTATGATACCTACAATCGTCTGAAACAGAGAGTTTAGTTAATGTACTCATTACACGCGCCTCATAGTGCATTGCTTGCACAGAGGGTGATCTTGATATGTATTCATCAACTCAACGTACTGCTTACTTTGCGCTAACTCTGAAAGTGACGACTGAGCAACTGAGCCAAACTCCCCCAATGATTTACGTTCTTGATCAGGCGCACAACACACATTAAAACGACCCGATGGATCAATCCAAATCTCTTTGCCTAAAAATGGGCAGTGACCATTCGGTGCTATATCGTCTAAGTTATCTATATGTAGTTCAGAAAAGTTATCGAGTTTAAAAGGTCTTAATGCGGTTTTATTGTGTAATTCAACTCGCTCATGGCAATACTTGACGACTTGATTCCAACGCTCTGCAAACACGATATCGTTACGTAAATTTTCAGTCGCTATTTCATCAAAATGTGCCCATAACTGGTGACCTTTTATTCGGTCAAATCCCAGTTCAATAGCGAGATCCACCATTTGAGGAATTTCCTCTAAATTGCTGCGTAAGAACGTCAGTTGCATTGTCATGGAACAATAATGATGCTCAGCCAAGCTATCCCTAACGGCAATAAAGCGTTTTGCATTTTCAATATGTTCGTTTAATTGGGCACCAATCATAATTTTACTATGGGTGGCTTCAGTTGCCCCATTCCACGAAATTTTTACATCACTTCCAATAGGCACAATACGATCAGCCCAGTATTCAACATTGTAGTGTTTATCGGGGCCAGGGAATGTGCCATTAGTGGTTAAATTTAACGATAAATCTAACTCATGGCACAAGTCTAAAAACACATTAAAATGAGGGTATAGTAAAGGCTCACCCATTGTTGAGGGAATTACTTCTTTAATGCCCATTGCAGCTGCATCGCGGATCACCTGCTCAAGCATCACTCTATCCATATTAGGGCGTAATCGTCCTTGCTGCTTACGCAGTTTAGGCTTATCAGAATAAGGCGAATGATCCTCACACATAACACATTTTAAATTACAGGTATCAGGGTTAGTGTCTAAGGTAATGCGCCAAAAATCGGTTTCCCTCATTGCATTAACTCCTTGTAGCACGCCTCTAAGTCAATAATATGCTGGTCTATGCAAGGAATTTCACCATCATCACTAAATGCATAACCTTTTTCACCAAGCTGTCTTGCATACAATGGATCATCAACAAACACCTGCATTTTTTGAGCTAACGCATCAACATTCCTATGCTCATAGGTTAGACCGTTTACACCATCTATAACATACTCACCCATACCGCCATCGTTGGCTGTAATCACTGGCACTTTTGACTGCTGCGCTTCATGTATAACAAGCGGAGAATTCTCAACCCAAACCGAAGGCGTCACAATCGCATCGGTTTTGCTAAATACATCAACAGCAATTTTCTGGTTTTCATACTCTGGCATCCACTGAATACGGTTTCGTTTTTCGACTGGCAATGTTTTAGCAATAGCACGCAATGCACGAGAATCTTGACCTCTATCACGGCCCCAAATACGTAAAATGGCATCACCTTTTATTTTACCAAATGCCTCAATTAATTGATGAATACCCTTAGCCGGAATGTGCGTACCAATATACCCAAAAGTAAATGGTTCGACTTCAGCTCGCTTACGGCCTAACATACGAGAGCGATCAAAACCGTAATCTAAGTAAATGCTTTTATCTTTTGGCAAGCCAAAGTCTTTTTCGTAACGGTTTTTTAAATATTTGGCAGGCGAAATAAATAGGTCAACATGCTCAATAACCTCTTTTACGTGGCGCATTCTGCGTTCAACCCAGTTTTTCCAGTAAGCAATATCTTGGTCTAACTCTTCTTTATCGCCTGAAAAATAACGGGCATAACATTGTGTGGCACATTTTTTATTTTCTTGTCCGTCACATGCCGCCCAAAGATTGTCGTCAGCAGAGTGCATTTGCATAAACTGCCCACGCGGGCACATCAGCCAGTAATCATGCAACGTATAAACAACAGGGATATTGCGTTTTTTTGCTTCAAACACCAAAGAGGTCGACAAATGATTCAAATGACCAATATGAACAATATCAGGGCAATATTCATCTAATAATTCGGCAAATTTTTGGTCTATAATCGCTAAACGATATCTATCTCTATGGCGAGGGTTATTAACAAGGTGTAATACAATTTCAGGCACATAATCATCATAGCTAATTCTTATATCGCCATCGGGCCTAAATGCATCTTCTTCACGGGTAAACACACGAACCTCATGCCCTTTTTTAACCAACCCATGACAAATAGTTTGAGAATAAACTTCAGAACCTGCGTTATACAGCATAGGGTAGCCATGGATGACTTTTAATATTTTCACGAATGCGCTCCTAATTTTAATTTTTTATTATATGCGTCAACTAACCTTGCAATCCCTTGTTCAGGTAGAACACTAGCATGCCAACCAAGTAGCGATTTAGCGCGAGATGGGTCGCCAATAAACCGAGTTACATCGTAAGTACGAGACGCTGACTCAATAATGGTTGATGAGCTATTTGCAGCGGTAATGGCTATTTGTGCCGCTTCTTTTAAGGTTGTGCCATGTCCAGGTAATAAATGAATGGGGGGTAATTGTTTTTCACCTTCATTTAATAATGTGACGGCTTTGACTAAACCAGCTACTGTGTCATCTACATGGGTAAAATCAAATAAATGCTCAAAGCCATCAACACGTAAATCAACGCCTAACGCCGCATTTTTGCTAAACGCTGGTAATACTCTATCTTCATGGTCAAGCGTGCAGCCATACACGTTAGCTAACCTAACTATAGCGGTGTTAATACCCGCACTGCGTGCGCTTAATGCGGCATCTTCCATGTAAAGCTTAGAACGACCATAAATATTAGCCGGTACTAAAGGCATGGTTTCTGTGACGGGTAAAGTTTTTGGCTCGCCATAAACCTCACGGCTACTGGCAACCAGTACCCAAGGTTTATGTGTACTGTTTGCTGCTAATTTAAGAAGTTGCTCACTGGCGAGTGCATTAGTTTTCCAGCACTTTTCAGGATCGTTCTGCGCCCAAACTACACGCGAAACAGCCGCTAAATGTATTACGCCACAGCATTCATTTAATGCTTGGCTTAACTGCCATGTATTACAAATATCACCCGTTCCATCAGCAATATCAAAGCCAATCACTTCATAACCAAGTTGAGATAATAGGGGGGATAAATGACGCCCAATCAGTCCTAAATGGCCTGTCATTAAAATTTTATTCATTAATTCTGAACCTTTACTGCTTAGCCAATGTTATTTATCTGCTCACTGGCTGACTCAAGTGTACGACCTTGATGGTCGTGTAATGTAATCCCTTGCTCTGTTTTCCAGTCAACCCAACCATTAGAGCTGGCGAGTAACAAAAACATCGAAGCACCACTGGGGGTGGGGAACAGGTAATCTCGCTGAAATACAAAGCGACCATTTTGCTCTGCAATAACCCCTTTGGCTAATAGCTGGTCGCGCTTATCATAAAAGCGTTGTTCTGTTTTGCGCTTCGTGATCATGGGGGCTGACGAGCCTTTTAATACTACCATTCCCTCATTAGTGTAAATACCTTTAGCATCAACTCCAGTGCGACTGCATGAAAAGACTTGTTCGGTTTTGGTCGGTGATGCTTCTGTCAGTGGTTCAAAAATGGGGTAGCCAAGGGTGGCTAACAACAAACTGCCAATTTCATGAATTTCATCACAATCCGCTTTAAGCGGAATAGGCGTGTAAGGTTTTTGCCCGCCATTACCATTAAGTAGCTCATAACGCTGACAGTGTTTTGCTTTTTCTATCGACAGAGATTCTAAATACAGCACATGGGTTTGGGTTAAGTTATTTGTGAGCGACACCAATACCAATGCTCGCTCCCAATCCTTTTTTTCATCTTTGTAGTGCTGCATTAATCGGCTACCCACATCGCCCGACTGCCCAATATACAGCTCGTCTTTACTATCGCCAGAGACTAAAAAATACAGTCCAACTTGTTTGGCTTCAGGCATTTTTACAAACTCAGCAATGTCACTGCGCGGCACTTCAATTAAACGAATAATCGATGTTGTTTGCTCAGCAATGCGAATCCCCGCAGGGTCGCCACTAGGTAGAAAAATTTGAATAGTCCGTGGTCTTTTATGGTTGATCATGAAACTTCCTTATCATCCACTTTCACTCTGCGCTTCCCTGTTAACAACTGCTGCATCAATGCCTTTTTCTCTTGCTTGAAATGCGTCAGTTTGACTTCGAGTAGTTTGATTTCTTTATCGACTGCAGTGAGGGCTGAGGCGATTTTTTGTTGCTCTTCAACAATAACAGGAAAATAGACTTTAATTTTCTTTAGTTCGCTAGATTTGATGCCTTTTGCAGTTGAGCCAGACGACCTTAAATCAATTAAAAGTTGCCCTTTTTCTGACAGAAGAAAATATAGTAAAAAATCAGAATTTAACTTTTCGTTTACTCGTAATGTCACGGTTCGTTGTCCAACACCAAATACCCCATCTTTGGGATATTTACAGGCCATTCCTAGCGGAGCTTCTGTTGTAAATAGAATGTCTCCAAACTGAGGAATCCCTCTCGTCATCCAGCTCTCAAACGCTTCATTATCAATATATTCTTGATTACTGAAGTCTATATAACCCGCTCTCACATTCCTTGCTGTTATGAGGGGGATGCCAGATTCGGCTTTTGGAACTGATTGACCACTACATAGCCAAGCGTATCATTTGCAATGGTTAGACGGCCACTATCCCTAACTCTTTGAATTATCTCTCGAACATCTAGAGCCGTTACGTCCTGAATTTTAAACTCGCCAATTACTGGCTTAATCTCCTTCCGATATATTCGAGCTGGAATGTTGGGATGCTTTAGCCTGGCGCTAAATCATTTTTATACCAATCCTCAAATAAATCATCGACCGATATGATTCCAGTCCACTTTTGACGCTGTTTTGCAATGAGGGGATCTACTCCTTGCCTTAAGTCACGTTTGAAAACTTCGGCTTCTGATCTTGCATCGGCCAAAGACATGCCTGGGTACTGACTCAGAGTCATTTGTTTACGTTTACCGTTTCCACTATATCGAAGGGCCCAGTAGGGCGCTCCTGAATCTGGAACGACAAAGTAGAGTCCTTTTCCGTCGGACTTTCTAGTTGGTTCACCTGATTTTGCAAGTGCGGCCACCTGCTTTGCTGTCATAGATGCCACATGACTTCCAAATACTCACCATTTGATGTAAGTATAGCGAGGCATTACTCACCAGTTAACTCACCGCTTGGGTGAAACAAGATGAAACGGGTAAGAGCGGAATAAAAATACAAAGCCCTTTAAATATAGGGCTTTGTAATAGACTGTAACACTTTGGAAAACAAGGGAAAATTATTCAATATTCTGTATCTGCTCGCGCATCTGTTCAATCAGCACTTTCAGTTCCACGGCGGCTTTGGTGATTTCGGCGTCGATGGATTTAGAGGCTAAGGTGTTCGCTTCGCGGTTGAACTCTTGCATCATAAAATCGAGGCGTCGGCCGCAAGGACCGCCTTTTTTTAAGATGGCGTAAGTTTCGCTGACGTGCGCGTCGAGGCGGTCTAATTCTTCGGCAACATCGAGTTTTTGCGCCAATAAAATGATCTCTTGTTCAACCCGGCCTTCATCCAGCTCTGCCATCACTTCGCTTAAACGAGTGCGTAGTTTTTCTCGTTGCCATTCGATGACCTGGGGAAGACGTGAACGGACAAATGCAGCCTGCTCGGTGATGGTATTTAAGCGGGTTTCGATCATGGTTTGGATCTTATCCCCTTCACTAGCACGGCTGGCGATAAAGTCAGTGACTGTTTCCTGCCAGGCTGTGACTAACTCTTGGCTAATGGTGTCGGTATCTTGCTCTGGGGTTTCCATCACGCCTGGCCAGCGTAAAATATCGACGGGGTTGATCTGCCCACCGGATTGCTGCTGAACCCACTCGGCACTTTGAATAAGCTGATTGGCTAGGGTTTTATTGAGTTTGAGTTCGCCTTGCTGATGTTGGTTGGATTCAAAGCGTAGATTGTTCTCAACTTTGCCTCGCTGCAGTTGTTTACGAATTTTGTCGCGTAGTTGGGGCTCAAGGCCGCGAAAATTTTCTGGCATCCGCCAGTAAGTTTCTAGATAACGTTGATTGACGCTGCGGATCTCCCAGACAGCAGTGCCCCAATCGCCTGAAATTTCGCGGCGGGCATATCCGGTCATACTATGAATCATTCAATTGAGTCCATGAGGAAAATTTACTCGATTATAACGATTATCAACTGACTCGTCAGTGTGATTCATGGCCGAGGGCGGAGAAAATCCGTATAATTTGTCATATCTCTCATGCTACAAGGTAATTATGATGCGTCCAAATGACAGAGCGTTAAGCGATGTTCGCCCGATTTCAATCACTCGTCACTACACTCGCCACGCGGAAGGGTCAGTACTGGTCACTTTCGGGGATACCCAAGTGTTATGTACGGCGACCGTTGAAGATGGTGTGCCACGCTTTTTGAAAGGTAAGGGACAGGGCTGGATTACGGCTGAATATGGGATGCTCCCTCGTTCGACCGGATCGCGGATGGCGCGTGAAGCTTCCCGCGGCAAACAGGGCGGTCGGACCTTGGAAATTCAGCGTTTGATTGGCCGCTCATTACGCGCTGCGGTTGATCTGAAAGCATTGGGTGAGGTCACCATTACCCTCGATTGTGATGTATTGCAAGCCGATGGTGGTACGCGCACTGCATCGATTACGGGGGCGTGTGTGGCGTTGATGGATGCGATTTGGTGGTTGCAACAAAAAGGCAAATTGAAAGTGAACCCCATGAAGTATCTGATTGCAGCCGTGTCCGTAGGGATTGTTGATGGTGAGCCACGTTGCGATCTGGAATACGTTGAAGATTCCAATGCGCAAACAGATATGAATGTGGTGATGAGTGAAGATGGCCGCATGATTGAGGTTCAAGGCACGGCTGAAGGTGAACCATTTAGTCATGATGAATTGTTAAAACTGTTGGCACTAGCGAAAGGCGGCATTGATTCGATTTTTGAACTGCAGCGCCAAGTGCTTAATGAAAACCATAAGGGACAATGATGAAGGCTTATCAAAAAGAGTTTATTGAATTTGCGCTCAGTCGTGGGGTGCTCAAGTTTGGTCAATTTACCCTTAAATCTGGTCGTGTTAGCCCTTATTTTTTTAATGCTGGGTTATTTAATCGAGGCAGTGATTTGGCGCGCTTAGGTCGCTTTTATGCAGCGGCGTTGGTGGATGCTGGGGTCGAGTATGATCTGGTATTCGGCCCTGCTTACAAAGGTATTCCGTTGGCAAGCGCGACCGTGGTTGCACTGGATGAGCACTACGATATTGATAAACCTTACTGCTTTAACCGTAAAGAAGCTAAAGACCATGGTGAAGGGGGCAATTTGGTGGGCTCGCCTTTACAGGGAAATGTGATGTTGGTAGACGATGTGATCACCGCCGGCACCGCGATTCGTGAGTCATTGGCACTATTTGAGCATTATCCTTGCCAACTGGCCGGGGTATTGATTGCACTGGATCGTCAAGAGCGTGGGCAGGGCGAATTGTCAGCGATTCAGGAAGTTGAGCGTGATAGTGGTGCAGCTGTCATCGCGATTGTCACGTTGTCAGATGTGATTGCGTATCTCCAAGAGCAGGGGCAAAACCCTGAGGCCTTAGCGGCCGTTGAAGGCTATCAACATCAGTATGGCGTGAAATTAGCAGACTAATCAATACACTACTCGTTGACTGAACGAGTAGTGTATCCACATAAGTTCCATTATATTTTGCCTTACCATCATCACTTTCGTGTTGAGGTCGAGATGGCGATTATTCGGTGGGTGTTGAAGCTGAGCGTTCATTTGAGCGGGTATTATATTGGACGCTGATCGCTTCTAAGCTAAATAAACCAACAGTGGCAATAATCACGGCATTAAAAAATTCAATAATCAATTTCATAGCATTCTCCTCGAAGGGTAAACCTGTATCATTCAGGGTTTTTAGAATGCTGTAACGGTCAAATGGGTTGACAGTCTGGTGCTGGCGAACATATGTGGGTCAGCAGCCACGGCATGGGAACCTTTAGGCTGAGGGTTACAGCGATGGTAACCAGTAGGTCTTCCATCTACATAATCAATATAACACTGTTACATATATGTAACAAGTGTGAGTTTATTGCAGAATCAAATCACCTTCCGGTTACTTTCTATAAACATTAAACACTAAATTGTGATGTGTGTCACTAAAATAAAGTTTAACAGTCTGTTAAATTTCACACATGCTTAACATGTTTGGCGCCATAAAATAGTGCAATATGAAAACAGTGACAAAGATTGATGGGCGTTTTGAAGGTGTTTTTACTGCAATGATTCAAAGATTGAGAAGGGCGATGGAATGACTGAGGTGGTTGCTCGCATGGATAAGCGTTGATTGGGGCAATTGATATTGCCCCTGATTGCGCAGCGCTATTCGGCTGAACTAATGCTTAATTAATGGTAGTAGCGACCAATCTGGAATTTGTCTTTGGTTGCTTGCCAATTGCTAGTTGCCTGACTATTGAGGCTCATTATTTGAGTCGCCTGTGAATCATTGTTGTTACACTGATCACTTGTTGCAGCCATGGCAGTGGTGCTAACGGCACCTAAAGCGGCGATAAAGGCGATTGTTGAAGCGATTTTAGTTAAGTTTTTCATGGTGTTCTCCTTCATGGGCAATGATATTGACCATTGTTACAAGAGCCTTTTGATCACGGTTCCTCGGGTCTAACTCTTGGAGAACGATACATCGTGTATCGAGCAGTATAATGTTCAAATGAGCTGGTTAAGATTTACCCATCTCCATTTGATTGTGTGTATCATACATATTGAAGATCACAAAGTAAACAAATTTATTACATCCATGGCGTGTTTGCTGTCGAATGTTGCAATAACGCTGTTGAACGTTACTTTATAAAAATAATCAGCTTAAAAAATTAGATATGGCAGGTGATTAGTCTTTGGTTGTTGAACATTGATCGTGGTCGAGTGAGGGGAATAATCATATAGCGGATGTGAGCGCCCTTGAAAGGGCGCATTGTGAAAGAGTTTATTGCAGTTCACTTTTATCAAAATGGACATCCATTTGCGGGAATGGAATTTCAATTTCGGCTTCATCGAGGGCAGTTTTAATCGCTTCAAGCAGGTCAAAGCGCACTGGCCAGTAATCTGGGGTTCTCACCCAAGGACGCACCGCAAAATTGACGGAGCTATCGGCTAGCTCTAACACCCCGATAGTGACTTTTTCATCGCTCAATAGTCGAGGTTCTTGATCAAGAACAGCTTTGAGCACGGCTTTAGTTTTTGCTAAATCTGATTTATAGCTGACGCCAATTACCAAATCTAAGCGGCGCTTATCATGGCGTGAGTAGTTGATGATATGGCCACTAAAAATACTGGCGTTGGGAACGATCACCTCTTTATTATCAGGTGTGGTGAGTGTTGTGGTTAGGATCTGGACATCTTGGATAGTACCTGCGGTGCCTGATACTTCCACATAGTCACCTGCGCGAAAGGGGCGAAAGCCAACAATGAGCACCCCTGCTGCAAAGTTTGAGAGACTACCTTGCAGGGCTAAACCAACGGCCAAACCCGCTGCACCTAAGATGGCCACAAAGGATGCAGTTTGTACGCCGAGTCTTGATAATGCGGCGATAAGAATAAACGCAACGAAAGTGTACTTAATCATCGAGCTGGTAAATGAGCTGATGGTGCGGTCGATTTTGCGCTTATTCATCAACCGTTCGATGCTTGAGGCGATAAGACCTGCGGCGATAAAACCAATAACGAGTATTAGTAATGCTGCTGCTAGATTTACGACGTACTCGATGACCAATCCTTCATTATTGGTCAGCCAACTGGTGGCATGACTGATTATATCCATAACATTCCTTTGGTAATTAACAATGAACTGACTCAACATGAATTTAGCACAAGTGTTTGTTTGATGCGCTAAGTGATTAGCGCTCAATGATGTCAGTAAATGGCGCTTGGCATTGTTATACTACGATAGGTTTATCAAAGGTATCATTGTACTGGCGATATGGCAGACGAAAGCAAACCAATCGTGCGATGATCAATGATGAATGATCATCGCAGAAGCGTCAGCTTTGCAGTAATTGTTGATGAATAAACTGCCATTGCAATTCAAAGTACGCGGTGGGTTTGAGTTCAAAATTACTGCGGACAAATTGTGCGATCCGACCTTCGGCATAAGCGAGCAATAAGTTGGCCAGTTGCCCCTCGTCAAGATTAAAACCATGACCTTCGCGCAGACGTTTTTCACGCAAAATCTGCTTGAGTTGTAGCTCAATTTTATCATAGAGATTATCGACTCGAACGCGCAGCCGTTCATGCTCCCCTTGCAGCGCATCACCGTTAAGTAACCGGGTGATACCAGGGTTACGCTCAGCGAACCCAAGCAATAGCTGCAAGACGTGTTCACAGCGTGTGAGCGTATCTTTTTCTTCGCCTTGGATAATGTTGATCCGTGAGAGCAACGAGTCTTCGATAAATTCGATCAACCCTTCAAACATCCGCGCTTTACTCGGGAAATGACGATAAAGCGCAGCCTCTGAAACACCGACTTCACTGGCTAGTCGTGCCGTAGTGATGCGTTTGCCTGGGCTGGTTTCCAACATGACGGCTAGCGCTTGAAGGATCTGTTCACGACGATTAGTTTTGGGTTTACCCGCCATTCTGACTTCCTGATTATCTGATTAGCGCGAGAAAAGGTTGCTTAGTGGCTTCCAGAGTGGCCGAATCCACCACTGCCACGTTCGCTTTGGTTAAACTCATCGACCAGTGCAAACTGAGCTTGAACAACCGGTAAAATGACCAGCTGTGCAACCCGTTCACCCGGTTCGATAGTATAAGGCGTTTGACTGCGATTCCATAAGGATACCTTTAATTCACCTTGGTAATCTGAGTCAATAAGTCCAACTAAGTTGCCTAAGACTAACCCATGCTTATGACCTAGCCCTGAGCGGGGCAAAATAGTTGCCGCCAGAGTTGGATCTTGAATATGGATAGCTAATCCAGTTGGTAATAACACGCTTTGGCCTGCTTCTAGGGTAAGCGGCGTATCGATGCAGACCCGTAAATCCATGCCAGCTGAGCCAGGGGTGGCATACGCTGGTAGTGGAAATTCTTGGCCCACGCGAGGGTCGAGGATTTTTAATTCAATTTGTTTCATGCTGGTATCGGGTCGTAATCAGTTGCATTAATTGTTCAGCCAATTGGTATTTATCAGCTCTCGGTAATAATTGCTCGCCATCAGCCCAAAACACGTGCAGTGCGTTGTCATCGACATTAAATCCACTATCAGGTTGAGACACATCGTTAGCGGCAATCATATCTAAATGTTTTCGTTGCATTTTGTCTTTCGCATAGCAGGCCACATCTTGTGTTTCCGCGGCAAAACCGACCACAAATGGCTTATCTGCTAAGTTAGCAACGGCTGCGACTATATCAGGGTTACGCACTAACGTCAGCCGCATTTGCTCATCACTTTTTTTAATTTTTTGCTCAGCAACCGCAGCAACTCGGTAATCGGCTACGGCCGCGCAGGCGATAAAAATATCGCTTTTGGGAGCAAGGCGTAAGGCCGCATCATACATCTGTTGAGTGCTACTGACATCAATGCGCTGGCACCCCGCAGGAGTAGCAAGGTGGACTGGGCCGCTAATCAGCGACACTTGCGCGCCTAATTTAGCTGCTGCTTGTGCTAAGGCATAGCCCATTTTTCCTGAGCTGTAATTGCTAATGTAACGTACCGGATCGATTGCTTCACGAGTGGGGCCAGCCGTGATCGTCATCTGGCAACCCGCCAGAGGCTTGGCTGGCGGAGTAAGCATCGCGTTTAGCGCATCAGCTAACTCATCGGGTTGAAGCATCCGCCCTGGGCCAACATCGCCGCACGCTTGTTCACCATCGGCGGGGCCGAACTGTACCACGCCGCGCGAGCGCAATAATGCCAGATTGGCTTGGGTTGCGTGGGCGCGATACATCTGCTGATTCATAGCCGGTGCGATAGCAATAGGTGCTGGGGTAGCCAATAAGAGAGTTGTGACTAAATCATCGGCAATGCCATGAGCCATTTTGGCCATGCAGTTGGCGGTGGCTGGTGCCAACAGCACCACATCGGCCCACTTCGCCAATTCTATATGGCTCATCGACAGCTCTGCTGCTGGGTCCATTAACGCTTGAGCGACCGGATAACCACTGAGGGCTTGCAGCGCCATGGGCGAGACAAAATGAGCCGCATGCTCGGTTAACACAACGCGAACCTGTGCGCCGCGTTTACGTAAAGCACGGACAATTTCAGGTAATTTATACGCAGCAATACCGCCACTGGCAGCAAGAAGAATCTTTTTTTGAGCAAGCACGGGACACCAATCCGTTATAAAAACTGACGTTACTCTACCATAAAAAAAATGGTGAAGAACTGATTATGCACAACTGCCCGCGGGTACTGTTAAACCTTAAATGCCACGCGTGCATATGACCAACAGTTCGAACAATGGCAACTTGATAAATTGACAGAATAGCCATTAAATGATTAATTTATCAATTACTGATAAGTTAACGGATGATACCGTGATGACCATTTTAAGCTGGCCCGCTTCTGAGCGTCCCCGAGAGAAGTTATTGGCCCAAGGGGCGAAGGCATTATCGGATGCCGAATTACTTGCCATTTTTTTAAGAACTGGCTGTCAAGGAATGGATGCAGTGGCGTTGGCGCGTCACTTGTTAAGTGATTTTGGTTCGCTTCGAGCGCTTCTTAGTGCCAGTCAGGACTCATTTTGTACCCATCATGGGGTTGGGCTGGCAAAATATAGTCAGTTGCAAGCAGCCCTTGAGATGAGCCGTCGGTATTTGCATGATCGCCTGCAGCGCGGGGACTCATTGAACAATCCACAGCTCGCGTTTGACTACCTGCAAAGTGAATTAAGCCACTTTAATCGCGAGGTATTTGCATTATTGCTTTTGGATAATCAGCATCGGGTGTTACAATTCGCGCCGATTTTCTATGGAACCATCGATGCGGCGAGTGTTTATCCGCGGGTTGTGGTTCAACAGGTATTGGAGCACAATGCCGCCGCCGTGATATTGGCGCACAATCATCCTTCTGGAATTGCCGAGCCAAGCCATGCGGATCGTATGATTACCGATAAGCTGGTTCAAGCACTGACACTGATTGATGTTCGCGTACTCGATCATATCGTTGTTGGTTGTGGGCAGATCGTCTCGTTTGCGCAGCGAGGATGGATTTAGCTTAAAATTTCAACGTAAAGTGATCTTTTTGTTGATATTACGTGCGTTTTACTGTATAAAATGCGGCCTTTCTGTCGTCCCGGGCGACGGCCTCACGGGGCAAACAGATGCTCGAGCAGAAGTAATTTTTGGAGAAGACTGACATGTCTAAAGTATGCCAAGTTACTGGTAAAAAGCCAGCCGTTGGTAACAACGTATCACACGCAAAAAACCGTACTCGTCGTCGTTTTTTGCCTAATTTACAATCACATCGTTTCTGGGTCGAAAGCGAGAAACGTTTTGTTAAACTGCGTATTTCTACCAAAGGAATGCGGATCATCGACAAAAAAGGGATCGACGCTGTATTAGTTGATCTTCGTAGTCGTGGTGAAAACGTTTAAGGAACTTAAATTATGGCTAAGAAAGGTGCACGTGAAAAAATTCGTTTGAACTCATCAGCCGGTACAGGTCATTTTTACACAACTGATAAGAACAAACGTAACATGCCTGAAAAAATGGAGATCAAAAAATACGATCCCGTTGTCCGTAAGCATGTTATGTACAAAGAAGGCAAAATCAAGTAATTGATGTTGTTTTGCGAAGAACCCGAGTCGATAGCTCGGGTTTTTTTATGCCTGTCATAAAATTTTATTTAGCCACATTGGGCGATGCGAATCACTGCGAAGCTGGTTATACTGACGGATATATAAGCGCTAAGCTGGCTCAATGACGCGCCAAGAGCGCGATAATAATGGCCGTTAAATGCAATGCAAAACGCCGTTACAAAGCATAAGCGGGATACGCCGTTTCAAATCAAGCCGCGCGAGTTCAATAAATACATATAAGATGGAAGAGACAATATGCGATTGGGTCGACAGGGCTGGAATAATGTAGTGATTTTTGTGGTGCTCGCCATGATGTTATTATTTCGTTTGACCAGTGATCACCTCAATCGCAATGATGATACATCGATCGTCAATAAAGACTCGACCAAATCATCGAGCGCCGCGTTACCATCAGGGCATCGCCGTATACTCCCTCCTAATGCAGTCGTGTTAGAAATTGACCTTCCTCAGCGGGTGATCCAACGGGTTGGCACTGGTTGGCGCAGTCAACCCGATGCTGGTCGGCCTGTGATTACCGTGGATGCTTGGCTGCATATTACCTTGCCCGAGTGGACTAAAGCGATTGGTGCTGGCGTCTCAGGTCAGTCGATTCAAGTGTATTTGGTTAATCGTAGTAGCCCATTACAATTGACCCTGTTTAAAAAAGGCGACAGTTATTTTATTACCAACTGGCAAGGGCAATTATTAAAGCTTGATCAAGTTAGCTACAATGCCCTGTTCAGCCGCCATCCATAGAGTTTTTTATGCCTGAATTACCTGAAGTTGAAACCAGCCGTCGAGGCATTGAGCCGCATTTGCGTGCGCAACGCGTCATCGACGTGATTGTCCGCCAGCCCAAATTACGTTGGCCTATTCCCGATACGCTTGCCCATATGATCGATCAAGTGGTACTTAGTGTGCAGCGCCGCGCTAAATATCTGCTGCTAGAGACCCAAGCTGGCGTGTGTATTATTCATTTGGGTATGTCTGGCAGTTTGCGCGTGTTAGATGCCGATGTGCCAGCACAAAAGCATGATCATGTCGATTGGGTTTTGGCCAGTGGGCAATGTTTACGGTTGACCGACCCGCGCCGCTTTGGTGCTGTGCTCTGGTGGGAATTGCCCCTTGAGGGCCATCCATTATTGAGCAAACTCGGCCCAGAGCCATTGACTGACGAATTTTCGGGGCAGTTGCTCTATCAATGTTCCCGCGGGCGTAGCGTTGCGGTGAAACAACTGATTATGGATAACCATGTGGTGGTAGGAGTAGGAAATATCTATGCCAGTGAAGCGCTGTTTATGGCTGGGTTGCACCCTCAGTTGGTTGCTGGACAAATTGGTTTAAGTCGCTATCAGCGCTTAGCTCAGACCATTAAACAGGTATTAGCGGCAGCCATTACCCAAGGGGGAACCACGTTGCGTGATTTTTCTAGTGCCGATGGCAAACCCGGCTATTTTAAGCAAGAGTTGAATGTCTATGGGCGTGAGGGCGAGCGTTGCCATCAGTGTGCCAGCTTGATTAAAAGTCTGCGAATAGGACAGCGGAATACCTTCTACTGCCCAAATTGTCAAAAACGCCGTTAATCGTCTAAGGGCGGTTAAATTTAGCTTTGAGGGCATCGACCACGACAGGTGCGACAAATTGGCTGATATCGCCGTGATGCATGGCAACCTCTTTGACGATAGTCGAGGATAGAAACGAAAACTGTTCAGCTGGTGTCAGAAAGACACTTTCAAGCTGGGCGTTGAGACGCCGGTTGAGGTTCGCCAGCTGAAACTCATACTCAAAGTCAGAAACCGCCCGTAGCCCGCGCAGTAAAATATTAGCTTGCTGCTCTTTGGCAAATTCGGCGAGTAACCCGTTAAATCCCATGACTTTGACATTCGTAAGGTGGACGCTTACCTCTCTGGCCAGATGCACGCGCTCATCAAGATCAAACAAGGGCTGTTTGCTGGGATTGGCCGCAATCGCGACAATCACTTCATCGAATAAACCCGCGGCGCGAGTAATTAAATCACTGTGGCCATAAGTGATTGGATCGAAAGTTCCGGGGTAGATAACACGGTTTGACATGTTCAGTCCTGTGATTAGAAGTTGCGGCGGATCAAAGGGTCATTATACCGACTTGGTTAAAGTGGTGGAATGACTTGAGTCAGTCTGATTAATTCGTCACAATCATATTAACATCTTCAAGGAGTTATCAATGTGGCTGTAGGTTCACGGGTTTTAGTCGCCATCAGTGATATCGCAAGCGAGGGATTGTTAGCTCTGCCTGCATTAGTTCGTTTGATTCATTCACTACCGAATATACAAATTGAGTTATTAGCGGGTCATGAAAGCCTCTCTTTTTTAGAGCTTCTTCCTGACAAGCTACCCGTGATTGATGAATTCGCATTTTCTTCACCTCGATTACGTTATCAAGCCTTAAAACAGCGTGATTATCAAGGTTACTTGTGTCTTTCTCCGAGAAGCCGGCATCGTTGGTTGGGCTGGCGGTTAGGATCGAAGCGATTTTCGCCGGGTCTTGGCACTCGACGCTTTTGGGACGGTGAGGCGATTGGTCGACTGTCTCAGCCCTGGTTGTTACGCCAAGCTTACGATCAGGTGGTGGACGATTATTTACAGCATATTCGTTGCTCATCACAAGCAGTCCAAAGCCCTTACCTGCACGTATTGCCGCGAGCGCAATCGTCGTTTCGACAGAAGTACTGTGTGATTATTCATTCAGGGCTAGAACAGCCCGATCATTTGAGTGCTGACCAATATCAACAATTGTTGAGTAGCCTTAATTTGGTTGCCGACCAATGTGAATTTGTCTTATGTGCTGCAAATAATGAATTGCCCTACTGCCAGTATCTTGCCCAGCTATTGAGCGAGCAAGCGATCGACTGCCGCGTTGAAGAACTCGATGCAGATTGGCCTCGATTGGCTCAATTGGTCAGCCAAACGGATTTGCTCATCGCTGAGCAAGGACCGATGTTATGGTTAGCTGGTGCATTGAATGTTCCCTGTGTGGGATTTGCGCCATTGCCTCTTGGGGGCGATTTTTTGCGCCATCCTCTGGCACGAGACAATCGCTGTTTGATGTTTTCTCCGCCAGCGGGGCGCTTAACGCAAGAGGATATCTCGCTGATTAATATGACTGATTCAGCGGTTCGCATTCGGCAGTGGTTTCATCAATTGACAGCGCCTCTTGCACCTTAAGTAAGACTTCGTCAGGCATGATAGTGAGCATGGCGTGCTTATCTTTGACTCGTGAACGCCAAGGCAGTTGTTCGGGGGGCTTGCCCGTTTGTTTTTCAATGAGCTCGGGCCAATGGTTGACGGCCAGTGTGATAGAGCCGTAGGGGCCCACGCGTAGCGGGTTATGATGGGCATACAAGCCGACAACAGGCGTGTGCATGGCGCTTGCCATATGTGCTGGCCCAGTATCGGGGGTGATGAGTAGTTTGGCTTGAGCCAAAATGACCATTAACTCGGCTAACGACGTTTGCCCGACCCAATTAAGCACGGGTTGTGACAATTGGGTTTGGATCTGCTGAGCGACTTGCAGCTCGATGGGTGCTGGTCCGCCGACTAATACGATGGGGTAGTGCTGAGCTTGCAATGCCTGAATCACTGCGGCGTAGCCTTGAATGGACCAGTTTTTATAGGCTTTACTGGCGGCAGGACAGATGACAATAAATGGTCGATCAAAGACTTTGAGTTTTTCTGCGGCTTGCGTTTGAGCGCTCTCGGGGATCACAAATGGCCAACTCACTGGGGCGGCTGGACATTGCAGATAGTCGGCAAATGCTTGATAGTTGTCAACCACGTGCAACCCTTTGGGCCGGTCCGTCTTTTCACGGGTGAATAACCATTGCAGCTCGTAAGCGCGGCTGCGATGATAGCCAATGCGGCGACGAGCTTTGATGCCAACCGAGAGCAAGCTTGCCCGCAGCGAGGCTTGCAGGTGCAGTAATAGTTCGAATTGCCGGCCGTGCAGCGCTTTATACACTTGACGATAACTATTTAAGCCCGCTTTTTTGTCAAAGCAGACAATCGTGATATTAGGGATCAATTTTAGCAATTGCGCTTCGGCTGGACCGCAAATCCAAGTGATGTTGGCATCGTGCCATTGCATCCGGATGCGGTTGATGAGCGTCGCCGCATTGCATACATCACCAATGGCAGATAGGCGAATAATGCAAATAGTCGTGGGTGTTGATATTGTAGGCTGCATAATGAGTGTCAAAAGCTATCAGTGTAATGCATTATGCAAATCCGCGTCGGCAATGTAAAATCTTCGCGACTGTAATTAATTAATAATTCGATGAATATCATTAAGCAATCTGAAAAACCAAACTGGATTTGGTTTAATGGCAATATTTGGCGTCATTGTACCAGCGAATTTTTCGAGCCAAGCTACTGGCACCGCCAACATGCGGTGGTCGGACAGGCTAATGGCCGCGGCCAAGTGGTCTTTTTTCAATACCTTGAGCGACAGTTCGTATTGCGTCACTATTGCCGCGGCGGTTTGATGGGTCAGCTTGTCAGCCGCGATCATTATTTGTATCTAGGAAAGGCTTTAAGCCGTTGCTGGCAGGAATTTGAGTTGCTCAGCCGGCTGCAGCAGATGAATTTGCCCGCGCCAGTTCCTGTTGCGGCTCAATTGGTGCGTGATGGACTATTTTATCGGGCCGATCTCATCACCCAACGTATCGAGCAAGCGCAAGATCTCTCGCAGCTGTTAATGCATCAGCGCCTCTCAAGCGCTATATGGGCCAAAGTAGGGGCGACAATTCGTCTGTTTCATGAGGCGGGGGTCGATCATAGCGATCTCAACATCCACAATATTATGCTCGACGCCGATGAAAAAGTTTGGATTATTGATTTAGATAAGAGCCGCATTCGCAAGCCTGCACTCAAATGGCAACAAGCTAATTTGGACCGATTATATCGTTCGCTGGAAAAAGAGCGTCAACAACTGCCGCACTGGTACTGGCTTAAAAGTGATTGGCTGCTGCTGGTGCAGGGCTATCGGGGGATGCTCCAATGACGACAGAATTCATTAAACTGCCATAGAAAAAATTGAACGTTTTACCCATAATGATTGTCTATACTTATGAGTACAATGGATGGTATGGATATTAGCTATGTGGAAACCTATGGCGCGGATGGATCGGTCAAAAAACAGCAAATTCTATTACTATTTAAGTAATTATCTTGGGTTCTGGCTTCCCAATGTCATTTATCGGCGGTTACTGAGTTACCAACCTGTTGATGCGCATAACATTGAGACAATTCGCCAGCGGATCAATTATTATCATCGCTGGCAGCGCCCCTTTTCGCTCTCGCAGTCGGCCGTTGATCTGAACGAATTTAGGCAGATCGCTAAATGCCCCTATTTTTTCGATCTTTATCGGTATATGCGGCTTTTTCCACAGGCTAAATTTTGTTATCAATTTGGTGATGTGCGCGACGTGCCCGATATGCCATCGTTTGTCAAAAGTCGGCCAATTCATGAGCTAAATAAAGCCTCTATCCTATTAAATTTAAACAAAGTGAGACATTTCGTTCGGGTGCAAGATGAGATTGCGTTTAGTCAAAAGCACAATCAATTAGTCTGGCGTGGCGGCGTTCATCAACCCCAGCGGATTCGCTTTTTTGAGCAATATTTCAACCACTCGCGTTGTAATATTGGTCAAACTAACCGCTGTAAGAATTTACATTTTCAAAAACCTCGCATGACTATTTTAGATCAACTGCACTATAAGTTTATTCTCTCCTTAGAAGGCAATGATGTTGCTTCAAATCTGAAGTGGATCATGTCATCGAACTCGTTAGCGGTGATGCCTAAGCCAAAATTTGAGACATGGTTTATGGAAGGTCGTTTAGAGCCGGGCGTGCATTATGTTTGCATCCGTGATGATTATGCTGATCTTGAAGAAAAAATGGACTACTACCTTTCACACCCCGATGAGGCCGAACAAATCTGCCGCAATGCCAATCGCTATGTCCAACAATTTCAAAACCCTGCACTGGAAAATACCATTGCCATGGCGGTGATAGAGCGCTATTTGTCGTTATGTATGGAATGTAGCGTTGAATCCAGCCATAATAATCCCTTCGTCCGAATGGCATTCGGACACGATGAATCGACTCATAATTAAATTGATAAATTGGAGCGTTGTTTTTGAGTATAGGGGTTTTACTCATCACCAAAAATGAGCAGCAATACCTACGTCGTTGCTTGTTATCCGTGTGTGATTGGTGTGATGAAATTGTGGTGGTGGATTCGGGTAGCGAAGATGAAACATGTCGTATTGCACGAGAATTCACCGATAAAGTGTATGAGCACCCGCAATGGCCCGGATTTGGCAAACAACGCCAGCTGGCTCAATCTTACATGACGAGCGATTGGGTATTTGTGATTGATGCTGATGAATGGGTGACACCGGAGCTGCGTGATGCGATTCTGACTGAGCTTGCCGAGCCTAATAACAGCAACGTGTATCAAGTAAATCGGCGTACCAAAGCGTTTGGTAAATATATCGATCACTCGGGCTGGAGCCCTGATTGGGTGGCGCGGTTGTACCCTCGATCGCTCACCCAGTATAGCGATGCGTTGGTGCATGAAAGTGTCGTTATACCGAAAGGTTGTCAGCTCAAAAAAATTCGAAAAGGTCGTCTACTGCACGATACCTATCAAGATCTACATCACTATATCCGCAAAACGACTGGTTATCTAAAATCTTGGACTGATGAACGCGAAGGCAAACGCAAATCGGGCTTGTGTACCGCGCTAGTGCATGCGCTGGCTTGTTTTTTCAAGATGTACATTATCAATCGTGGCTTTTTGGATGGGCGCCATGGGTTTATTGTCGCGTGGTTGAGTATGCATTCCACCTTTGTAAAATATATTGATCTCTGGTTACGCGAGAATTACGGCAATAAAGAATGAACGTATCGCTGATTATTACCACCTATAACTGGAAAGAAGCGTTAGCCGTTGTGCTGCAAAGTGTCCGCTTGCAGGTTCGCTTGCCAGATGAAGTGATCATCGCTGATGATGGCTCGCGGGATGACACCGCTGAGATGATTCGACAATTTGCTAAAGATTTCCCGGTACCGCTGATCCATTCCTGGCAAGAAGATAAAGGCTTTCGCTTGGCGCAAAGTCGTAATCAAGCCATCGCTAAAAGCTGCGGCGATTACATTATTATCGTCGATGGTGATATCCAACTCCCTGTGCATTTTATCGCGGATCATTGTCAAATTGCTAAGGCAGGACAATTTATCCAAGGTGGACGCGTGTTACTGCCGGCTACGCTGTCAAAAGCAATTATTGAGCAATTTCAATACCCGCAAATGTTTGCGAAAGGACTGCGGAATCGCAAAAATATCCTGCGCAGCCAAAGCCTTTCTCGGATTTTTTCAAAAGTACGTAATCATGATGGCGCTACTCGCGGTTGTAATATGTCGTTCTGGCGCGCTGATTTATTACGCGTCAATGGCTATAACGAAGGTTTTGTGGGGTGGGGCCGAGAAGATAGTGAACTGGTGATCCGCCTACTTAATGCGGGGTTATCACGTTACTACTTGAAATTTTTAGGGGCGGGTTATCACCTTTATCACTCAGAAAGTGATCGCTCTCAATTGGCTGAAAATGACCGGATTTATCAGCACGCTAAAGTATCTGGCATTATTCGCTGTGAACAAGGCCTTGATCGCCATCTATTTGAACAACCCCGTGAGCAATAAGGCGCTCTGCACCTGCTTTAGGTAAGCAGGGCATTTAGTGAGCGCGCTGTCGCGCCTTGGTTGGCTTGCACGGCGCTCAAAGCGCCAGCAGACGCCTGCTGATAGGCCTGCGGATCGCTCAGCCACTTGGCCATTTGACTCACCAGTTGTTCGTGCTGCTCAGACAGATACAGTGCGCCAGTCTGTTGCAGTTGAGCGCTTATCTGGCCAAAGTTAAAATCAGATGGGCCACTCACGCAAGGTACGCCTAAGGCGGCGGGTTCTAAATAGTTATGCCCGCCGATGCCTGCAAATGAGCCGCCCATGATCGCGACATCACTCATTGCAAACAGATCCATCAGCTCACCCATCGTATCGCCCAGATAGACCTGTGTATTGGCAGGGATACTCGTTTTGTCGCTGCGGCTCACCCAGCGCACCTGCGCACCGAGCAATTCGCCAACTTCGGTAAAACGTTCGGGATGACGAGGCACTAAAATCAGTAATAATGCTGGCTGGCTGACGCGAAGCTTAGCGGCAATATCTAACATGATTTGATCTTCCCCAGCATGCGTGCTGGCGGCAATGACCACCGGACGCTGGCCAAATAGCTGATAACGCTGGGAGCGGGCCGCTTGAATGCGCGCTGGGTCGAGATGCAAATCGTATTTGATAGAGCCAGTTACTTCGACAATTTCAGGCGCGGCGCCCACAGCAATAAAGTTTTGGGCATCAGTCGGATATTGGGCCCCGATCCAGCTTAAGCGAGTAAAGAGCAACTGCGCAAACGTAGCAAATTGTTGATAACGCTGGGTGCTGCGCGCAGATAGGCGCGCGTTAATGAGTTTGACAGGGATCTGGCGTTTGCGGCATAAACTAAGCCAATTCAGCCATAGCTCAGTTTCCATAATCCACAGTTGCTGGGGATGATGACGTTGTAAAAAGAGCCAAATACAGGGCCAACAATCAAAAGGGGCATAACGGTGTACGACCTGATCGCCTAGCCGTTTGTGCACCTCTTGAGCCCCCGTTGCCGTCGTGGTGGTGAGCAGTATTTGCCAATCGGGATGGCGCGCTTTGAGGGCTTTGACCAATGCTACACAGCCAATGACCTCCCCAACCGATACGGCATGCAACCAAATTTCAGGCGATTTGACCGCACGACTAATGCCAAAATGCTCTCGCCAGCGCCGCCCAAAGGGCTGCTTACCCGCTTTGGGCCAATACAAGCGATAACAGGCAAAGATAAGCCCGGGCAGCAGCAGTAGATTATAGGCAAGCCTAACCAATAACTGCTTCATTACGCTTCTTGCACCTCGAGTAGGGTCGGTAGTAGGTTATCTAACGCATTGATCGCATCGCTGGCGGGTAGCTCAGTTAAACATTTTAAATGGCCCAATGGACAGGTGCGTTTAAAGCACGGGCGACAACCAATATTGGTGTGTAATACGGCGACTTGATCGCTGAGCGGCGGCGTGTATTGGGTGGATGTGGAGCCATACACGGCTACAATTGGCCGGTTTAAAGCGGCGGCGATATGCATCAGTCCTGAGTCATTACAAACCACTGCGCTACTTAAACTCATCAGCTCAATCGCTTGCCCAAGCGAGGTTTGCCCAGTTAACAGATGACAATGTGATTGTTGGGCCGGCGCCAATTTTGAGCGGATTTGCTCACCGACGGGTTGATCTTTGGCTGAGCCAAAAATCCAGACTTGGCCTTGACGTTGCTCAATCCAAAAGGCGGCGACGCTCGCATACTGAGCTTCTGGCCAGCGCTTGGCTGGGCCAAACTCGGCGCCCGGACACAGCGCTAAAATGGGGCGCTGCTCAGTCAGTTGCAAGGTGTGAAGCGCCTCTAACTGGGCGGTTCGAGTCACTCGCAAATAAGGCTTGGGCAGATTAGGTAAGTCACGTTCACTGCGCATCTGCTCTTTGGGATAAGCCAGCGCCACATAACGGTCCACCATTCGCGTAAAATCATGCTTATTGGCACGCAGGTCATTGAGCAAGCCATAACGGCTTTCACCTTTCCAACCAGTACGTTTGGAAATTCCCGCAAAAAAAGGAACCAACGCCGATTTTAATGAATTAGGTAAAATAAACGCATGATCATAGCGTCCTTTGAGCAGTCGGCCTAATCGCCAGCGGGTTGATAGCTTAAACTCGCCGTGTCCGAGCGGCATTCGCAGCGCTTGGTTCACTTCTGGCATCCGCTCTAATAGCGGCCGACACCAATCGGGCGCCATAACATCGATTTGAGCGTCAGGGTAACGAGCACTCAAGGCTTGATAAAGACTGTGCGACATCACCATATCGCCTACCCAAGAGGGGCCGATGACAAGTATTTTCATAGGGGATCGATCCTGTGACGAATGCGGCGACTGCTGCCGCCTACTTGGCCGAGCACCTGCCCGGCCAGCTATGCTATTACGCGTGATTAAGCCAAGCCATATAATCGCCGACGCCTTCAGCGACGGTTTTAAATGGTTTGTCATAACCGGCAGCGCGTAGTTTGTCGATATTGGCTTGAGTAAAACTTTGATAACGACCCTTTAGATGATCGGGGAAAGGGATGTACTCGATGCGACCTTTTTGATGAAAAGCGACGACCGCTTCCCCAACGGCTTGGAATGGTTCGGCGCGACCTGTTCCTAAATTGAAAATGCCGGACTGTTCAGGGTGTTCCCAAAACCATAAATTGACCTGACAGACATCACTGACGTAGACAAAATCACGTTTTTGGCCGCCATTTGGGTAGCCGTCAATACCTTCAAATAATTTGGGGTTTTCACCTTTATTGATTTGCGTGTTGAGATGAAAGGCAACGCTTGCCATTGAGCCTTTATGCTGCTCGCGCGGGCCATAGACGTTAAAGTAACGAAAACCAACCACTTGCGAGCGAATCGATGGTAGCAAACGGCGGACGTAGTTATCAAATTGCAGCTTTGAGTAACCGTAGACATTCAGTGGGCCTTCATACTGTGGGTCTTCGATAAAGGTGTCGGTATCGCCATAGGTCGCTGCAGATGAGGCGTACAAAAAGGGAATGTCTCGATCTAGGCAGTAGTGCAGTAGCTCTTTGGAATACTCGTAGTTGTTTTCCATCATAAATTTGCCATCCCACTCGGTGGTGGATGAGCATGCACCTTCGTGAAATATGGCTTCAATCGAGCCAAAGTCTTCGCCTGAGACGATACGCGCAATAAAGTCGTCTTTATCTAGATAATCAGCGATTTTCAGATCGACTAAGTTGACAAACTTAGTGCCATCTTGCAGATCATCGACCACGATAATATCTTCGTGCCCTGCATCGTTGAGCGCTTTGACAATATTTGAGCCGATAAAACCAGCTCCGCCGGTAACTATAATCATCTAGATAGATCCTGTTATAAAAGGTTTAGGCAAATTTTAAAGCTCGTGTTCATCAATAGCAATTTATCTCTCGGAGAAAATACCCTCTCATCACAGATTAAATTGCTGGCAAAAGGTGAGCGCAGCAGATATGACTTGATGCATATCGTAATAGCGATATTGCCCAAGGCGGCCGCCAAAGTGCACGTTAGGGCAGGTTGTCGCGAGTTGTCGATAGCGCTGATAGAGTGCATTATTTACGCTATCGTTGATCGGGTAGTAGGGTTCATCCCCCATCTGCCACGGCACAGGATATTCATAACTGACATAGCTGACTGGGCTCTCAACGGGGGCAAAATGTTTATGTTCAATGCTGCGGGTGTACGGAATGCTTTGTTCTGTATAGTTAATGACAGCATTACCTTGCACGTTGGCTTGCTCAAAACACTGGGTCTCAAATTTCAAGGAGCGATACTCAAGGGCACCATAGCAATAGGCAAAATAGGCATCAATGGGACCGGTGTAGATCACTTGGTGCGCCATCGCATCATAATGGGATTTTTCAGCCAAGTAGTCACAATTAAGAGTGACCTCGATATCGGCGAGAATATTGCTGACTAATGCAGTGTAACCGTGGATGGGGATCCCTTGAAAGCGGTCCGTAAAATAGTTGTTATCAAAGGTTAAGCGCAGCGGTAGACGGCGAATAATAAATGCCGGGAGCTCGCTTGCGGGGCGGCCCCACTGCTTTTCACTATAGCCTTTGATTAACCGTTCATAGATATCTCGGCCGACAAGGGCGATGGCTTGTTGCTCTAAATTTTGTGGCTCAATGCCTGCCATCTCAGCGCGCTGTTGGTTCAGCTTGTGTAGAGCTTGCTCTGGGGTGGTGACGCCCCACAGCTGGTAGAAGGTATTCATGTTGAACGGCAGGTTATAAAGGTGGCCTTGGTAATTGGCCAGTGGGCTGTTGGTGAAGCGATTGAACTCGCCAAATTGATTCACATAATCCCAAACTTTGGCGTTACTGGTGTGGAAGATGTGGGCACCGTAGCAATGCAGCATGATGTTATCTTTTGACTCGGTATAGGCATTGCCCGCAATATGAGCGCGTTTTTCAATCACCGCCACGCGATAGCCGCGCGCATGGAGTTGCTGGGCACACACCGCGCCGTAAAAACCTGCGCCGACGATCAGTACATCGAGTTTTGCCATGGTAAAGTTGCTCCTGCCAAACGCCATTCATCATGGCTTATGGTAACAGGCTTCGCTTCATTTCAAATCATTTACTTGCGCCTTTGAGGTGTTGTTGAAAATGCCCAGAGCGATTACACTTTCGAGTAATTTTTAACATCAGGAGTGCGTGTGATCCCACTGTTTTGTCAAGAATCACTGTTACAAACGAGCGCCCAGCAATTAGCGAGCACTTTTGATCTGCCCTTGAGTCGCCATCGCCCAGAGCAAGGCCTTTATTTAGAGTATACCCTCCAGGGGCTGAGTCTTTATTATGCCGATGAACCTAAGCTGAATGGGATCTGTGTGGATTTTGTGCATGGTCGCAGTGATTACCGGCGTAAATATGGCGGCGCAGAAGCTGTCACCAAGGCGCTGGGAATCAAAAAAGGGCAACGTCCAGTGGTGTTAGATGCCACCGCTGGGCTTGGCCGAGATGCGTTTGTGGTTGCTTCACTAGGCTGCCAGGTCCGCATGGTTGAGCGCAGCGCCGCGGTGGCAGCCATGCTCAGCGATGGGTTAGCCAGAGCGCGTTTAAATGCAGAGTTATCGACGTGGATAGACCAGCGGCTTAGCTTGCACTATGCCAGCAGCTTACAAGCATTGGCGGATATTGGCGAAGGCGTTGATGCCGTGTACTTAGACCCGATGTATCCACATAAGAAAAAATCAGCGCAAGTAAAAAAAGAGATGCGCCTATTTCAACTGTTGGTGGGTGATGACCATGATGCCGATGGGTTACTGGAAGCCGCGCGAGCAACGAACGCTAAACGGATTGTTGTGAAGCGGCCAAGCTTTGCTGAGCCGCTCAATAAAGAGAAGCCACAAGCAGAGTTAAAGACGAAAAATCATCGCTTTGATATCTATCTACGCTGAGCGAACAAAATTTCTCAAATAGAGTGACTTAGCTCTAATTTCTCGGACAAAACCTGCCGCGTGGCTTGCACTCCGCGAGGGGGCAGACTAAATTAATTATATCGCGCAGGGATAGCGTGGTAATGGAAAGAGATAACATCTGACCTTTGTTGACCGACCAAAGACGGGAGAGGCGAAAGCTCCTCCCGTTTTTCTTTGGCTTTTGTTTTAAAATCGTTATGATGGCGCGATTTTAGCGAATACATGCAACGATAGGGCAGATGGGGAGTCAAGCAATGCAGCATTGGGATGTAGTGGTCATAGGTGCTGGCGCAGCAGGGTTAATGTGCGCTGCGCAGGCAGCTTACCGAGGTCGGCGCGTATTGCTTGTTGATAATGCCAAAAAAGCGGGCCGTAAAATCCTCATCTCTGGTGGTGGTCGTTGCAACTTTACCAATATCAATGCCCAACCACAGGCTTATCTGTGCCATAACCCCCATTTTGTTAAATCGGCTTTAACCCGCTACCGCGCCCAAGACTTTATCGAACTGGTTGAGCGCCATGGGTTGAGTTTTCACGAGAAAACCCTCGGCCAACTGTTTTGCGATGAGAGCGCCCAAGATTTACTCGATATTCTACTGACGGAATTACAATACGCCGGTGCGACTTTGCAACTACGCACCGAGATCTTAGCGGTGAGCACTACTGATCTGGGCTTTGTGCTCACCACGAGCCAAGGACCACTTGAGTGTGACTCGCTGGTGGTGGCAACCGGTGGATTGTCGATGCCAAAACTTGGAGCAACACCTTTTGGCCTGAAACTGGCTGAACAATTTGGTTTAAACGTTTATCCCACGCGAGCGGGATTAGTCCCTTTCACCTTGCATGCGCATGATAAAAGCCGCTTCGAGCCGCTTGCTGGGGTAAGTTTAGACTGCCTTGTCAGCAGCGAGTCAGGGCATCAGTTTCGAGAAAATCTACTTTTTACCCACCGGGGTCTCTCTGGGCCGGCCATGCTGCAAATCTCTAATTACTGGTGGCCCGGCCAAGCCTTGCGTATCAACCTACTGCCAGATCTAGATAGCCACGAGTGGCTTAAAGCGAGTGCCCGTGAGCGCGCGCGTGTGAGCTGTAAAAATCTATTGAATGAACAGCTGCCCAAACGCTTTGTTGAGGTTTTTTTAGCCGACTTTAAGGACGCGACGACCGCTATTGGCCAGTTACCGAGTGAGCAGCGCCAGCAGTTGGCCTTGATGCTCAGTGAGTGGTTGATTAAACCCAATGGCAACGAGGGCTATCGCACCGCAGAAGTCACCCTTGGCGGTGTAGATACCGACGAGCTTTCTTCGAAAACCATGGAAAGTAAAAAAGTGCCCGGCATGTATTTTATTGGTGAAGTGGTGGATGTGACCGGCTGGCTGGGTGGGTATAACTTTCAGTGGGCGTGGAGCTGTGGCTGGGCGGCAGGACAAGCTGTTTAGTGATGTTTTGGAACAATAAAGTTTGTACACAAGTGCGATTTGGGATAATAAAGCTTGTACACTAGGCTATAATGCACTTTATCGAATTGAGGAGAGTATATGTTGTGGCCGGACGAAGAAAACTTGAAAAGCTCGCTGATTTTAAGCGGGCTTTAAAACAAAAATATGGTTTAGGGGCAGGAGTCAATTACACTCCTTGGATAAGAGTTCAGGATGTTAAGTCTCATGGGCACAGCGGTAAGATTGACGGAATAAAATCGGGACGGACTCACCATACCTTATCTGAGCAAGAGACATGCTTTTTCTATTTAGCTGAGTTTTCCGATTCAGTTACCGATATTCGGGAGCAGTTTCCGTTACTGCCACTACAAAGCGACATTCTGAAAGTAATGAAGAATATTTTTTTAAGCGTAAGGCAGAAATAAAAGAGGCCTATCTTTCTGGGGGCTTAATCAATTTAGATGAAGTTTATGGCCAATATTATGGCATATCCGCGGATAGCATCTTCAGCCTTAATAGCGAAAACAAGATTCCTATCAAGGAAATTCATCCTTCAAATTTTCATAAATTCGAAGGCATCTTTGAATCGATAATTAAAGTACTAGTAAAGCCCGATGGCTCAGCGGGCAGAGACCCAAACCGTAATAAATCCGACAGAGAGTTTTTTTAATGAGTTTGGATCTGATCAAGTAGATATTGTAGTAAATATGGAACATTTCTCAGATTTACCGTCCGCAGCTAAGTATCCAGAACGTTCATTGAAAGCACGAGTTATATTCAAGAACACTTTTCCCGAGCCTCAATTGGTCGATAAAGTTAATCGTTACGGCTACTCAAGGGTTGCGAAAGAGTTCACAGAAGATAGAAGAAAAACAACGGCAGATTTTCATAAACTAACCGAATACTATATCTCAGCTTTCCTGTCAAATCAGCGCGACTCAACAAAAATATTAGAAATTGGACCTGGAAAAGGCTGGTTTAGAAATAGCTTTAACCTTATGAGGTTCAATTACGTCTCAGTTGAGCTTTCACATTCCATGGTTTCAGAAGCTGAAGACACTGATAATTCCATATGTAGCACCGTTAGGGAAATCCCGTATTCTGAAGGCACTTTCGATATAGTTGTTTGCTCACTCGGTGACCCGTACACAGGTAATATCCCTAGTTGCCAGGGGTGTGACATAGAAGCATTTTGTGCTGGCGGGTGTGTTGCTGATGCATATAGAGAGCATGGAGACGTGATGTCTTCCACAACGAATTGTCTAGTTGAAAAGTCAGTATTTAATGCTTTGGCTTTAAATTATCTATCTTAAAAACTGGAGGAAAAAATGGATAATATGAGTATTTTATCCGGGGATCTTGACTTATCTATGGAGAATATATCTCTATCTGTAGGTGAAAGTGATAAAAAATATATTAATAAAGTTGATGCGGGTATCGGTATGTTTGGCCCGGGCCCTTGTCCATGCGGCCCCTGTCCTTGTGGACTTTAATGTCGTTATTATTTCTGCCACATTATGTGGCAGAAATTATAGGAATCGGTATGTATTATAAAAAGTTTCTTTCAAATCCGGTAATGCGCTTCTTTCTAACACTTAAACCATACTATCGTGGTTTGAGTCTATTATTAGCTATCAATATTATCTTGGTGTTCATGTATATACCAGGACCATTATTAATTTCTTATCTGTTTGATCATGTTCTTCTTAAGAAGAATTCAGATGAGTTGTCATTAATCATGACTTCGCTTTTATGTTGTTATCTTTCTATTCCTATATTGTCTTCTCTTTCCCTTTACATTAATAACTCTCTGCAGCATCGTATATCTTTTGATATTCGATTAGATTACATTGATGGTATTCTTAATAAAGATATTTCGTTTTTAAAAAAACACAAAGTTCCTGATCTTCTTTCAAGATTAAGAGATGCTAGCTCAGCTAGAAAACAAGTGATAAGTATTATCAATATGTTGTTTTCGAGTTGTTGCTTTCTACTTTCTATTCCTATAGTTATGATAACAATCAGCTTGAAATTAACTATAATATCATTAATGACCATACCAGTGTTGTTTATTGTCAATATTTTTATTTCTGAGCATGCTAAAATAAGAGCTAAATATTCTGCATTGACTCAGTCTGGAATGTCTTCAGCTTCATATGAATCCTTATATCTATTTAAAACAATTAAGAAGCTTGGTATTAAATCAAATGTTTTAAGACGACTGAAAATTTTATCTCTTCGTTTTAGAAAAGAAGATATGAATCTAAGAGTTTTAAATTCAATAGAAATAATTAGTTCTGGAGTTATATTTTCAGCATCACTAATTATTTGTGTTTTTTGGGGGACGAAAATGACACTTTCTGGGAAATTATCTATTGGTGATTTCTCTGCATTTATTATGCTGTTATCCTATCTTCGTAATCCACTATCAGATATATTTAAAGTGTCAATTAAACTGAAAGAAGTTGAAGCTTATGCAAAACGTTACCTCGATATTGTTGATGATACCTCAAGTGAGAAAATACTCGATATAGAGCCATCTTCTAACAAAAAAAATATTACTGAAGTTACAAAAGTTTCTTTGAATGATATTTCACTGACTTTTGGCAGGCAACATAAGATATTTGAGCATGTGAATGCATCTTTTTTAAAAGGAAAAACCTACCTTATTTCTGGACCAAGTGGTATAGGAAAATCTTCGTTAGCGGAAATATTAGCTAGTGAGAATAATTTTTTTAAAGGTAATCTTCTTATTAATAATGAATATTCACATGCTTTTTCACTAAAATCTCGTTATCGATATTTGGTTCTTGTTCCTCAGGATAGTCATATATTTTCAGCATCATTTAAAGATAACATCACTGGATTCAGAAATAAATTTTCGTATGAAGATATTCAAAGGGTATTGGATTTAGTCTGTCTGACACAGGTTTCTAAAAATTTAGAAAATGGATTGGACACTCCAATTGGTGATGGTGGAAGAGTGCTTTCATACGGTGAAACAAAACGGTTAATATTAGCTCGTTTTCTTCTTGGTATAGAAAGTGGTGGAGTTCTAATTATTGATGAGGGATTATCTAATCTAGATGAAAAAATGTGTATTGATATATTTAATAATATAAGAAGTGTAATCAATCCTAATATTATGATTGTTATTTCTCATGAGAAAACCCTATCTTCATGTGTCGACCAAGTGATGCGTGTTGATAATTTTAATCTTATGTTGGACGATTTATCAAATAGAGTTTATGAAACATCTTAAATTATTGCTTAAAGATCTTTAACTGAGTAATTCATGAAGAGAAGTATAGATATATGTTTGATTTGAATGATGCAAAGTGTTTTTTAATGACTATATTTTCTCACAGTCTCATACTGCCTTACAGGGGGGGATCGAACTTTGTTAGCGAATATGATCTAATATCGGAAAGCCCTCATTCATTCAGCCATTTTGAACCTAATAGAACATCTATCCGTAGTCAAAGATACTCGCTCAGACATTAATCAAAAACATGACCTTGTCGACGTCATGTTCCTCGTTATCAGCGCCATCGCATCGGGGTGTGAAGGTTGGCAAGATATTGAACTATATGGCGAAGAAAAACTCGACTGGTTGAGAAAGTATCGTCCATTTGAAAATGGTATTCCACGTCGACATACCATCGCACGCATCCTGCGTTCAGTCGTTGCTGAGGCGTTACTTGAAGCGCTTGCTTGTTGGATTAACGAACAAAGAACTAGCCAAAATAAGCCTGTCATCGCATTTGATGGAAAAGTCCTACGTGGCTCGTACCGAAATGACAGCAAAACAGCGTTACAGCTGGTGACCGCTTATGACACTGAGCGTGGTCTCGTTTTAAGCCAGAAGCCGACAGCGACTAAAAATGGTGAGATCAATGTTGTGCGCCAACTGATTGATGTTATTCATGTAAAGGGCAGTATCATTACTATTGATGCGCTGCATTGTCAGCGAGAACCCCTCGATATGTAGATACCATCTATCAGAAGCGACTACAAACTTAATTTAAGGTTAATTCAGACTGATATCTTGTCTGGTTTTTTATAACGAAAACTACTTCGGTGTAGCGCAAAGGCTTTGCACAATGTTTGTATGCTATAGCACTGGCTTAGTTTCTCGATTATCGAGCATTGTTCAGTGCGTCCGACATCACCAGAGCGGTAGCCTTTTTTAAGATTTCATTATGCTCTTCAAGGCGAGCAATTTTCTTTTTAAGCCCTCTGATTTCAATTTGTTCGGGTGTCATCGGTGAAGCCTTGGGTGTAATGCCATTACGCTCTTGTCGAAGTTGTCGAACCCACTTGTCCATAGTGGATTGACCTACGCCCATAGCTTGCGCTGCATCAACAACGGAATAACCTTGTTCAACAACTAAAAGAGCTGCTTCGAGTTTAAATTCAGGGCTGAATGTTCGTCTGGTTCGCTTGTTCATAATGTCACCTGTTATGTGTGCGAGGTGTAAGTTTAACACCTCTATTCAGGTGGCCAAATTCACTATGCCACTACACAATACTAAAGAAACCGTGTCGCCTTTTACAAAGATGACTGGATAATCTTCCCGGCACTTTACTTCCTCCTGTCCCAATAGTTGGGTAAGGGTCTCCGCATGCACTTCAAGCTTTGATAGGGCTAATCCAATATAGTGTGTGCCACTAGCCAATAAAACGACTATTGCACTCTTTTAGAAACGTGTTTTGGATAGTGATCGAATCGCTAACCGAAAAACAGGTCTATACGGTGTGATATCGTCAAATTCAGCTCGGACAATCATGCCTTCTACAAATGTCATTATGGCTTCCGATTTTGCCTCAGCTTGCTTTCCACCAAAATCAGTATTATCCAAAATAATATTTTTTATGAGACTTTTAAGCCACTTTTTATGCGTATAGGCTGAATCCGCAATAGCGCCATCAGATTCTTTGAATTCCGACATAGCATGCATAAACATGCAGCCGTGAAAATCCTCAGTGCCGAACCAATTAAAGTGCCAGTCAACGAATACATCCAATTTTTCTTCCATGCTCATTTCAGGTTTAACAGCACTGCCCAACGTTTCTTCGAAGCGTAAATGTCTTCTAGCAAGCACTGCTAGTATAAGTTTATTTTTTGAACCGAAATAACGGTACATAGACGTTTTCGAGACTCCCGCTGTGTCGCGAATAAGGTCGACCCCAACGGCAGTGTACCCATTCACATTAAATAAATATTCAGCGGTATCTAATATGTGTTCTTTGGTGCCCATAAATACATTTCCAAACTTTAAAATAAAACAGTTGCATAACGTGTACAGATCTGTAACATTATTCTCGAATGGTACAGACTTGTACCATTTAATGTAACACAAATTTCATTGATATCATTTTTTATTAAGGAATTAATTATGAACAAACTAAAAGGTGGCGGACCACTTCCGCGACACCCATCACTTCTTCAACTATCAAAAGGCTTGATTGGGGGAACGCTAGGAATTTTATGTTTGTGCCTTCTTGGTCAGTACTCAGGAGTGCCTTGGTTAATGGCTCCATTTGGCGCCACATGCGTTATTTTATTTGCCGCGCCAACGTCACCTCTCGCTCAACCAAGAAATGTTATTGGTGGACACTTGATTTCCGCATCGGTCGGCTTGGCTGCCCTATATGGACTGGGTGACTCATACATCATTATGTCTATGGCGGTCGGGGTATCCATCATGGCGATGCAATTTCTGCGTGTAGTTCATCCACCCGCTGGAGCTAACCCAATTGTGATTATTCTTGCAGGTAAATCTGTTGTTGGACTGAGCTTCTTATTCACTCCCGTTTTAGTGGGAAGCACACTACTTGTTGTTATCGCCTCTATTATTAACAACTTTGGCGTAAAAGACGGATGGCCTGTTTACTGGCATGGTTTTGGGAAAAAGAAGGGTAATAACGATGCAAGTTATTAGTTCTCTGGAAGCGGCGTCAAAGATTCACAACAATGCAGTTGTTATCCCCGGTGGCTTTGGTTGCTGTGGATTCCCTGACGCACTATCAGATGCGATTGCCGACCGATACCTGTCAGAGCAAAAACCACAGAATCTAACCTTACTCTTTGCATCTGGCGGTGGCAACAAAGCGGGCAAAGGTCAGGATAAATTGGCTTTACCAGGATTAGTGTCAAGAGCTATTGGTGGGTTTTGGGGATTCTGCCCAAGCCTAGCAAAAATGGCCATCGACGGAGAGATTGAAGTACATAATTGGCCAATGGGTGTCGTGAGCCATTTATTTAGGAGTATGGCTGAAGGTGCTACCGGCTTATTAAGTCGAGTAGGGCTCGGCACTTTTATCGACCCGCCCTTAGACGGAGGGAGGTTAAATGCTAAATCGTCATGTCTTTATAGAAGAGGCGGAAGTTCTGGGTAAACAATATCTCCACTACCCAAACATAGGGGTTGATTTTGCTTTGTTAAGAGGGACGCGAAGCGACCGCTATGGGAATGTATCAATGACTGGCGAAGCGGCTCTTCATGATGCTTTCTGGCAAGCAATGGCGGCAAGATCATCTGACCTGGTCAACTGAATTCGGTCACCCTAGTTAAGTTCGTCAAGAGACTTCTTTTAATAGCGCACCCAAACGTTTGCTTCTTTCATCAGTTGCGCTGTTTTCCTACGCCCAACAGAGTAATCAAGTGAATTCAATGCCTTTTGAATGCGTCTTTGTCCATAGGTGTTATCGCTAAACTCGGCAATATTCTTCACCCACTGCAACATCTCTTGATGCTCTGTATCAACACGTGACACATTAATATCACCGGCCAGATCTTCTTATTTTGGGCAATAAACGCGTATTTTACTTCGTTTCTTTGGCAAAGAAGACCGCTTTTTTTAGTATTTCACGCTCCATTTCTAAGCGCTTTACTTGTGCTTTTAGCTTTCGGATCTCTTCCTGCTCAGGTGTCAGCTTGCCATTGCCTCGAAATGCATGACCCTCATCATTTTCTGCTTCTTTTATCCAGCGGCCGAGTAGCTGAGGTGTGACCTCTAAATTTCTAGCGCTTCAGCAATACTGTAATTTTGCTCTCTTACCAGTGCAATGGCATCAAGCTTGAATTCTTTTCAATAGGATTTACGTGTGTTCATTTGAATCTCCAGTTAAATCAATTATGTCTTAACTGGGTTAGTCGTATCAATTAAACCACGTCATTAATCGGTGTCGCACCAATTACGCACGAGAGTGGTCGCTTTAAAGGGAAGAGAATGATCAAAGGTGGGCGAATGCAAGTAAGGACCGTTTTATACATGGCTATGATGCCCGCAATGCAACCCTGTATTTAAAGAGACCTATCAGCGACTTTTAGCCGCAGGAAAACCCAAAAAAGTAGCCATTATTGCCTGCGTAAGAAAGATGGTCGTCATCCTAAATTCAATGCTAAGAGATGGTTGCATGTGGGATGCAAACAGCGCCAAAAATTAACTCTGACGCCATAGCCTCTTGTTATGTTTTGATTACACGTGCCATATGGTATACATTAACAAACTTTCCATTTCGAAAAGCAAAATTAACCGATTCACCTTCAATTTGAAAACCATATTTTTTATACAGTTTAATTGCGGCTTTATTATCCGTGTAAACTTCTATCTCAAGACGATTTAGGTTTAACCAATTATCAGATAACTCTATCGCAGCGCCTAATAACTGACTACCAACACCTTTACCTTGATGGTTATCTTTAACTGCCATACCAAAACTACCAACATGTTTTCGTCTCGGGTTTTGGTAAGCATCAAAACCCAGTTGGCCAATTATTTCACCGTCAAATTCAGCAACGAAACTGTATGAACCACTAGGAAGATTACTTAATCGAGATTCCCATTTTTGCAGAGAAGGGAACGGAAGCTGTAATGTTCCGCCAAAAGCAAGCTCACCCTCATAAATATTTTTGATAGCTGGAATATCATTTACTTCACTGTGTCGAATAATTATTTTTGGCACTGAACCTCCTTAAAAACATAACGCTGAGCACAGTTTCAAAAATACATGTCACGAATTTTGGTACCCAAAATGTAGCGCCATGTATTTTTGTCAATTGATGCGATTTGTTAGGTTTGTTTAAATCGAACTCGCTATGACTGAGGCTAACTCTTTCGGATTCTCCCATGCCATCGAGTGTCCGGCGTTTGATACCACAACTACATTAATATGATTTTTATTCAATTCATCATAGTCTGAATCCGGAAGACTATGACTTCCAAAAATATATGTTTTAGCTGTACCAAGCGAATAATATAATTGTCTCCAGCTTGGCACTTGACCATTTATCAAAGATATCGCATTTCTGTGAATCGCAATTGGTGAACTATTTGATAATCCAGCAGCCCATTCAGTATTACCACTTGCTACACTCTCTTTAATAAGATTCGCATATCCGAAATTTTTAAAATCATTTTCAGTAAAACTTGCAATTTTTTTACTAAAAAAACCGCCACCGGCATCAAGATTAGCTTCACTTAAAATAAGGGCATTCACTCTATTTTTTATAAGATTAGCTAACACGATAGATATTGCGCCCCCCATGCTGTGACCATAAATTACAACATTGTCGATATGTAAATGATCTAGTAATTTTTCTATGCAGTTAGCATGATTGGCTATCGTGTAATCAAATGTCTCTGGTTTATCACTGTAACCAGACCCGATCAAGTCAACGAGAATACGTCTATGATCAGATAAGCTTCTCATTGATGCCACTTGTGGATAGTCAAATGATGAGGCGCAACCAAGTCCGTGAATAAATACAATTGGAACATCATCTCCAGGAAAGTCCTGATACCTAAGAATCACATTATTATCAAGTTTAAACTCTTTCATGTTACTACTCAGTCATTAATTTTTAGCCATTGATAATATCATGAAACAACTGTGTTTATATACAGCCTTGGATTCATCTTAGAACCTAACGCCCGCCAAAGGGGCTGACAACGCATGACCACAAAACCCAAACACAACAACCGTAACCACTTCGGCTCAATGGGACTGGAAACGCCGCGCGTTGACAGTCCCTCTTGAGGCGTTTGTTAGCTGAATTGCTCAAGGTTTGCTGCGAGTTGATTACGTAAACCCTGATTTTCCTGCTGAATCCAGTATTCGACTATTTTGTTTTCATTAACTCGATAAACAGCGCTTCCTACTGTCGAAAGCTTTAAACCTGTTGGCTCATAACCCAAGATTCTTCCTACATGTCGACCTTCTTGACGCCAACGCACATACACCTTTTCGCCTTGGACTAGAAACTCTTCAATGAAAAGTTCATAACTTCCATAAGCCTCGAGAAATTCTTCTACATGTAAACGATAATTTTCCGGAGTTCTTTCTATTGTTTCCGACACTCCGGACACAATTTGATGAGCTATGACAACGGGTGCTAAATATTGAGCAGACAATTCAGGGCGTTTCCCAGAACGGACTTGGTCGATAAAACCTCTTACAACTTCTTCCACTGACATTAAAGCTTCCTTACATTCAGCTAACGGCCATTTATAAGCGGTGCCGCCATAGGCTGCATTCGGCGACCGAAGGGAGAGTACTTTATGTACTTGTTATATGCAGTTCTCATAGTTCCTTGCGCAGTACCCACATTTCACCTTCTTGCCTAGTCGGTACCCATTCATTCTCTTCATACAACTGAGGGACATTGGTATACACGAGAAGCGTTTCTTCTTCAGTTACCGTTCGAGCATGTTCATCAGCAGCAGCGATCAGTGTTCTTGCGATTCCTTTGCCGCGAAACGCTGGCTCTACATAAACCGTGTTAATCCACAATGCCACCTTTGGATAGTCTGGCGCAATATGCCAGGTAAACGAAATGCCGCCAGCCAAACGTTCACCAACCATAGCAAGTAGGGGTGAGGGTAAAGGTTTGAACCTATCCAATGATTCAAAAGAATGATCTTGGCCCCACTCTTCGGATATCCATTGCCGGTATGTTTCAAGATGAATATCACTGAGCAGAGAATCAACAATGGTTATCATCAGATACCTCTATGCATATAACGTTTTGTTATGTGCGTTCTACCGACTTAACTTACTTTGTTGATATTTTCTCCTGAACCATTTTAATGAACCAAAAATGAAACCAACTAACAACCAACTAGCCAGACTTTTGAATAAATACGCAGGAGACAGTTCTGCTGAGTGAAAAAAATAGTTATAGATATTATCTAGAATAAATACCGGAATAGAAAAACATATAAAACCATTAAAGATTAAAAATTGTAGATAACCCCTGTTTTCCCAGTAGTTATTTGAAGATTTTTCCATGATATATAGCGCCCTAATTGAATCCTATGAATACAACTTATCACTTAGTAAAACTGAATTGGAGTGAATTTTAGTTACTGATAGATTTAATGATTTTTGAAAGTACATAACGCCGCTGTACAGTGGCGCAATGTAGCGCCAGCGAAATCGCGTCCAATGCCCGCCGCGGAGCGGTTTTAGCGGGCATGAACTGCTACGGTTTGTTACGTGTTTGCCACTAGTTCGTAGGTTAATTCCGTTTCTTTTTCTCTTACAAAGCCGTTTCTCTCGTAGAGTTTAAGCGCTCTGCCTTCTTTAAAAGCACCAACTCGAACTTCAGAATAACCTTGCATCGAGGCTACTGACTTTATTTTTCTTAAAGCCTCAGTACCAAAACCTTTACCTCTGTAACAGGAACCAATGTGTAGTTCAGCCAAGTAAAAAACACCAGAGTGCTCATAAACCATATTAAAGCCTACAACTTCACCTTCTACCGAAATATTCCAAAGCGAGCACTTCTGATATTGAACGAGTTTCTTTGCATCATCCCATTCAAGCCCGAGCTTTTCATAATCGAAAGCCATAGCTTCTTTAATGGCAGATATTGCTCCTTCAAAATTTTCAGATTTTACAAATTCCATATTTCCTACACGTAACGTTTGGAGCAGTTGCGCGGGCTTTTTCGCGTCGACTGCCTGCATTTGTTAAGGTGAAAGCTCAAAAGGCTCCACCTTTGTTCCTTGGTGAAAAATAACTTTCCACTCATCACCAAACCTTTGCCAAAGACTACTACGAAGAGAATATGTTCCTTCGTCTGCATCATTACCTTTAATAAAGGCTTTGAAAATCAGTTGACAGATATCATCACTATGCTGCGTGAACTCAAAGTCTTGTACTATAGCGCTCCAAGTTTGTTCCGTAGGCAAACGTTCTAAGATGTTTTCTAGACCGAAATAAGCACCCGAAGCCCCAATTTCCTTAAAATCCGGTGCTATTCTTTTTCTTAGCTCAGTTTCAGAGTGCCTTACTTCAAAAGTAAGTAGCGACTTTTCTAGTTCAATTATCAGAGTCTCGATATTCATAAACACCTTAACGCCCCTGTTCGCGGGCGAGTTTACGAGTCCCTTGCGACGGTTTGTTAAGTATCTAGACTGAACTCGAAGTAGTTTCTGTTCATGGCTTTTAGATAGCGCACTGGCTTGAAGCCAACCTTTACTAATATTCTATTTGATGCAATATTCTCGGGATGGGCGAAAGCGACTACTTTATTTAGTCCAATGACTGTCGCTGCATAGTTCATTGAAAACTCTGCTAGCTCACTTGCATACCCACATCCGCTTTTTTCTGGGGCGATATAGTAGACCAATTCAGGCCCCCATTTAGGATCGTCTTCATCTATGACTATACCGCCCCAGCCGATAATGCTTCCGGTAGACTTTTCAGTAATTGACCAACACCCATAGCCAAGAGTGTCCCATTGCGACGAAAAATTCCGAACATACCGTAAACACTTCTCATAGGTATTTAAATCCACGCTATACCTCATGTATTGGGAATTCTTCATAATTCCAAATAAATGAGGAAGTTCATCAATTGAGATTTTCTTATACGACAAAAATTTGCTGTCCATTTGGGTACTTAACGCCTGGCTTTGCGGCTTACCGGAGCGCAGCGTAGGTGCGTCCGACAACAGCCACTGGTTATGTGATGGTAGCTCAACCTGGAAGTCCCTCGAACTTTGGCACCTCTCCTAACCCCTCATCCCAAACAGCTTTGCTGGATGAAAAGATATGCGCAGTTGGCAACATCGTGATCTCAGTGTCCAAACACCCTGCGGGAACGACGAGCAAGCCTGCGATCTGAGTGTTTGGCAATGCTGAACCACACAACTTACAAAAGCTTTTGTTATGACGAGTGCCAGGGAGCGTAAAGGAAGTCACAGCATCTGCACCTGACAGCCAGACTAATTTAGCTGAACACGAGAATAGATTTGCCGCATGAGCCGAACCTGTATCTTTTTGGCAATGCTGACAATGGCACAGGTAAAAGCTGTCGAAATCACCTTTTACCTCAAAACTCACGGTGCCGCATAGACAAGAACCGAAATGATCAGTCATCAGAACTCCTTCCATGGCCTGTGGGTGAAAACACATAACGCCCGCTTAAGGAGCAGCCAACGCTACTACCAACTTTCCGCATAACACCGTAATCACTGAAAACCAACGCATTATAAAAATGCCACGCGTTGGCTGTCCCTCTTGAAGCGTTTGTTATGTAACAATATTTTCCATCATGTATATGTGATCAGCATACATTTGACCACCAATTCCATATGCATCAGGAATAACACTATGTAATGTGAATCCACTTTTGATTAACACTTTTTCCGAACCAAGATTACCTTCAGTAACCACAGCCGAAAAACTTTTTAGGCAAAAATGTTTTCGGGAATATTCGACTAAAGCTCGTAATGATTCAGTTCCATAACCTCGACCGTGGAAACTAGGTAAAAACATAAAACCAACTTCAGCTGTTCCATTCTGGATGCAATAACCCGTTATGCCTACTTTGATACCAGTTTCTAATTCCGAAACAACCAAACAGTACCAATGGCTAGAATCTGGTGTCCATGGTTCAAGCTTAGAACGAAATTTAGACTGAATTTCCAACAAAGTCGGTTCATCGAAGCAAAGTGAAATGACCTCTGGATCGGTCTGAAGTGTGTGAAATAGAGGCCAATCATCTTCTGATATCGGAGACATCACTAAACGATCTGAAAATATTTTTTCCACTGAACCTTCCTTGTTACATAACGCCCTTATTTTGCGGCGAGTGTTAACGAGTCCGAAGCCCGCTTGCGAAGCAAGTCTTTAGCGGGCTTGAACAATAATTGATTGTTAGTTGCCGCCACGATACTCATAGTAAAGATCAAACTCATCTTCATTAGTTTTAATAAAGCCATTTTGTTTATAAAAGTCATTTGATTTGCTACCTCTTAGAGCCCCTAACCGTACGGGGAGCCCGCGTTGGGTTGCATCTTTCTTTACCTTATCAATGACACTCTTACCGATTTTCATGTTCTGAAAGCTTGGCTCGACGTATAGGTGATCTAAATAAATATGGTCGCCCTTGTCTCGCACCACATAAAACCCTACGACTTCATTATCATATACAATTTTAAAGGTTTCATCTGGAACAAACGACTCTAGAAACCTGCTTCTGACTCGATTTTCATCAAATCGTCTTATAGCCTCTAGGCTCGGTTTCATAGCAGCCGCTCTAATTTCAGCTAATTTGTTTCCATCTGATTGAGTTGACTTTATGTATTCCATTTACCCTCTTTAATGCAACTAACGCCCGGCTAAGGGGTTGACAACGCACCGCCGAGCTCAAAAAACACACTGTAAACGCTGAACTTCAATTTTGCACCAAAGCCGCCACGCGTTGGCAATCCCTCTTGAGCCGTTTGTTA
>NZ_JBEQCT010000013.1:0-66457 GCF_046054155.1 Celerinatantimonas yamalensis | reverse complement strand
TGTACATGGCCATGATGTCTGCGATGCAATGTAACCCTGTTTTTAAAGAGATGTATCAACGACTTTTAGCCGCAGGAAAACCTAAAAAAGTAGCGATCATTGCTTGCGTCAGAAAGATGGTCGTCATCCTAAATTCTATGCTCAGAGATGGCTGCATGTGGGATGCAAACAGCGCCAAAAATTAACTCTTGACGCCATAGTCTCTTGTTAGATAATTTTTTCCATGACAAAATTCGTCAGTTTTTCATCTTGAACTTCAATGCTCTGTTCATTGACCACTTTGAAGCCAAAGTGCTCATAGAATGTACGAGCGGTAAGGCTCACTTGTGAATAAAAGCGCGATACTCCATTGGAAATTCCAATTGCAAGGATATGCTCCATCAATGCTCGTCCCACACCAAAACCTTGATATTCTGAATGGCAGAAGAAATGATCAATATAGCCATCACTCTGTAAGTCAGCAAACCCAACGACTTTGCCATTCAATTCGGCGATAAAAGGATTCATGTCATTTATACGTTTCTGCCATAATTTCATATCGAAATGATCCGGAGCCCATGCTTTTGTTTGAGCAAGAGTATAGTCTCGAACATTAATATTGCGGATCGTATTGAATTTAAGCTCCCATGTAATAGCGGCATCTTTAGTTTCGTAATTTCTAATTTTAATCATAACTTCCAGTGATTAGCTAACGCCTAGCTCACCTGCAACCTTTGCGGAGAGCATTTTGTGTATAATGGAGCTACGCGACATACACAAAATGAGCGTAGCAAAGGTTGTCAGCGTGCAGCTAATTGTTATGCATTTTTAAATACTCGCAACTTACGTTAATTGATGCATTTTAAGTAATTGGGTTAGGCTTTCTTTAATTCCTAACTTTTCTAGCACCACCTTATGTCCTTCTTTTTCTTCTTCTGAATAATAAGTTACATACCATTTTGTATCAGTATTTACAGAATTAAATAACTTCACAAAGTATGGTTCATCGACTTCAGATAGTGAGTGACCTAAAACATAAATTTCATTAATATTGTTTAGATGACTAAAAAAAGATTCATTTCCTGAAATGATAGTTTGAGTATCTTTATGTGACTTATAAAAATAAGTTAACATTTCATCTTTCCCCATCTCAAAAGAATGATCAAAATTATCAGACATCATATCTGACCATCTCTCATATTCTTCATCACTAAGTCCTTCTGGAGGTCTAATCTCTTCTTCTTCAAAGCTTTCAGGCTCAATAGCGTGACCAAGTATCAATTCATTGCTATAAGATGCCTGATTATGGATATACAAAATATTATCATTTTCAATTTCATAAACTGTTTCGAGAGTGTCTGTATAATTGAAGTTTAAAAATAGGCTATTTATATCTAAAGGAAGCGTTTCGCTTTCGTTTACTTTAGAAAGATCGACACCCAGAATAAACTCTTTAAAGGCTGAGAACAGTTCAACTGTTAACTCATCAACTACTCTTTCTATTTCTATCTGAAAAGATCCCCAATCTCTATCTCTGAAATCTGGTGAACTAGGGGAAGCGATATAATCAGAGTATTCTTCTAGTATTGATTCGTGATCTATATATGCCAATGCAGCCTCAAATTCTGACCAAAGATAACTGCTCGGAGTTTGTTCATGCCCATTTTCTATACTTGGTAGTCCATAGTAACAAACCATGCTTTCATAAAGGTTAGGGTTGTTTTTTTGTAAAAAGACACCGAATGATAGGTAGCTTGTTGCTAAGCCATGATAAAGATCAAATCCGTTTCCTATAACATATAACTTATTCATAAAATAATGTAATTGTTTCCTTTATTGCATAACATTTTTTTAGGCATTTGATTGTAAAAATGCACCGTCAATTATCATTAATTTAACACCATTTTCGGTGATAGAACGATGAGAGCTAAGGTCGTCTGAAACAATGTATGACATGCCCTCACTCAAAATTGATTTAGTACCATCTTTTAACTCGTTTACCACTTCACCTTCCAAGCAATAAACTATGTGCCCTTTTTCACACCAATGATCTGCTTTATAGTTTTTAGAATACTCAACAATTCGAACTCTCAAACCTTCGAATTGTATTGTCTGCCAATAAGCAATTCCTGTTTCGCCCTTGTGCTCTGTTCGAGGAACACCTTTCCACTCTATTGTTTGAAAGGGAATACTTGGATTTTCCATGATGACTCCAATTTAGAGAATGCCTAACGCCCGGCTAAGGGGTTGACAACGCACCACCGAACTTAAAAAAAACACTGTAAACACTGAACTTCAATTTTGCACTAAAACCGCCAAGCGTTGGCAATCCCTCTTGAGCCGTTTGTTATGCAAATTCAATAAGATAAACCAACTTTACTCGATCAAAAGCCACAATTGCAATGGTTGAGTAATTCAAGAACCAACCGAAGCCAGAGCCGTGATAAATAAGCCGCCAAAACAAAGTCCACCTTTCAGCAACAAACCAAGCTTTTGAATGAGACAAACTCAACAAGCAAGACTTTCAGCAAGTGCAAAATGCTCGATAAACTTACCCTTTCCACACTTTACGCACGCTGAATTGGCAACGAACCAGCGCTAAAACTGATTGAGGCAAACAAAGAACTTTGCCTGTTTTACGGCTTGAGTTCACAATGAATTTGAAGGTAAAAATGCTCATTTGCCGACAACACAAAACGAATGGCCGGAAAAATCCCAAAAGATTGAGCCCCTAAATTTACCTGAGTTGCATAACATTTTTATATGAAGCATGCTCAAATCCTACCCTTTTGGGGGCAAAGTGAGCAAGATGTTTTTACCTGACTATCATACAGTTAAGTCTTGTTTGGCAAAATATACCCTCGCGATAAATGCGCATGCGCATTTTCTCTCTTTGCGTTGCGCATTATCCAACCTCACATTTAGACTAATATATTGATTTCTATTTATTTTTATAATGATGTTTATAACAAAGTGTGCATCAGTTGGGGTGGATCTGCGCTCGCGATGGCACATATACAAATAATACTGTCTATCCATACAGAAATCAGAGCATTCACAATCGCCATCGCGAAATGGCTATAAAGGTAGATATCGCCGATCAGTGATCTGAGCCTGTCGTAAGCTCAGATATCATTTAAACGATCGATGCCGCTATCACTAGTCTATTCATGAGTGCTATATCTGGTGAGGTGACAAATAAGCTTGACGACAAGCTAATTAGGTTGAACCACGCTACCGCCCCCCGATGTAGTCAATTGGGTTGCGCCGGTTACGAAGATACATTGAGATGTGTATCTGCGAATATTTCACCATACTGATTTACTCATTACCACACAATCGCCTAAAAGAGTTAATCCGCCTGTTTATATGATTTAACTCTGATATTTGCATTATTTTTTCAACCTATTATTGCAGATGAATGATGTTGGTGCGTCTTTAGAAAGGCAGTAGTAGGCGAGCATCGCTTATGTCAGCATCAGGTAGAATAAGGGAGGGCCAATAGCAATCTTGTGATAAGAAATAGTATGGGTAAACGCTGGGTTAGTCGGTGCAGGAATGCGATCTTGAATGCAGATAATGTGTCCATTGGCTCTGAATAGGAGCCTGTAATTTAAATTGTGTATCTGCTTATAATTAAGCCAGTCATGGCTAAGGATAAGCAATATGGATAAGAAAGCTTTAGAAGCCTTCGCTTGCGAAGCCTCATTCGTTACCAACGCACGATAGAACGCTCTTTCATCGGTTGAGAGGTTAAGAGGCTAAGAGGTTAAGAGGATCATTTCAACCACGCTCCTGAATCAGGGTGATGGTTTTGCTCATGGTATTTAAGATGACTTTAATTTCACTACTATTTGTATGGGTATATCTAAAAAATTGATACTGATTATAATCATAATTAGTTATATCGATAATTGAAGAAAGCGTAGGGTGGTCAATAACTATTTTATATGAGTATTGATCATGGCTATTCAAATAAATCCTGATGAATTCACTCAGGTATTAACCCAATTACTCCCTGATTGGCGTATTTATGCCCCTAAAGCTGAATACCGCGGCGGACGTTTCGCTGATACGGACAATATTGTGTATCAGCCTGTCAGTTCTTGGCAGGAAATTGTCTGGCAGGAAAAATCTCATATGTCACCCAATACGGTGATTACCCCCATCACCGAAACCCTCTTTCACTTTGATCGCGAGACGATTCAAATCGCTGATGTCGACACCCGTCCGATGTTGATTTTTGCCCGAGCCTGCGATATTAACGCGATGTCCCGTTTGGATGCGATGTACCTGCACAATGGGCCTCAGGCTGATTATAGCTATCGGAGAATCCGGCAGAATATTCACTTTATCTTGATGGAATGCGAACAGTCTTTTGAAAACTGCTTTTGTGTTTCAATGGGGACTAACCGCACCGATGACTATGCCGCTGCCGTGCTCTTTAGTCGCGAGGGTGCTCGCATCACCATCAACGATGAAGCGTTGGTTCCGTTTTTTAAAGACATCGGCCGCCCATGCGACTATTCCCCCACATTTATCACGCAAAATAAAGAACGGGTCACCCTACCGGAACAGGTTTGCGATGATCCTCAAAAAATACGCGATATTCTTAAAAATCATCCTTTATGGGCTGAGTATGATCGGCGTTGTATCAGCTGTGGTCGCTGCACGACTGGTTGCCCGACCTGTACCTGTTATAGCATTTTTGATGTTCCGTATGCCGAAAATCCAAAACGGGGCGAACGGCGCCGCCAGTGGTCCAGTTGTATGGTTCCCAGATTTGCCGATATCGCTGGGGGGCATGGTTTTCGCAAAAAAGCTGGCGAACGACTGCGCTACCGCGCACTGCATAAGGTCAATGATTTTAAAGATCGCTTTGGCATCGAACAGATGTGTGTCGGCTGTGGTCGCTGTGATGACCGCTGCCCGCAATACATTAAATTCTCTAATATTATTAATAAGATGACTGAATCGGTTCAACAGGCTTTAGCCGAGGAGAAATTGTGATGAACCCTGTCTGTCAGTGTCACCCGAGTGACCATGATCTAATGCCCGCCCCTTATTCGATTTTGGCCATCGAAAAACATACCGCGCAGGAGTGGACGTTTCGGATCAAAACAGATCTACCCGCTAAATTGGGTCAGTTTGTCGAAGTCTCTTTGCCTTTAGTCGGGGAAGCGCCCATTTCAGTTTCTGACTACGGCGATGGATGGATGGATTTACTGATCCGTCATGTTGGCAAAGTCACCAGTGCTTTGTTTGAAAAACAGGTCGGAGAGCACGTTTGGCTTCGTGGAAGCTATGGCAATGGTTACCCAATAGACACGTTTCGCCATCAGAAACTCTTGATCGTGGCTGGCGGAACTGGGGTAGCTCCGATCAAAGGCCTGCTCCGCTATTTTAGTGAACACCCTGAAGAGATTGAGCAGTTAGATATTATTCTCGGCTATAAAAACTTCGAAAGTGTGCTGTACAAGCAGGACATGCAGTTGTGGGATTACGTCCACCATTTAATTGTCACGCTGGATGAAGGCCAAGCCGATGAACATTACCGCATCGGGCGGGTTACCGAACATCTGCAACATCTGAATATCAGTGATATGGATGCCACCAAGGTGATTGTGGTTGGGCCGCCGGTGATGATCAAATTCGTTGTGCAGATGTTGCAAGATAAAGGAGTTAAAGCCGAACAGATCTGGGTGGACTATGAACGACGTATGGCTTGCTCGACCGGAAAATGCGGCCATTGCCGGATGGGAAATGTCTATGTTTGTGTGGATGGGCCTGTATTCAATTATGCCCAAGCCCAGTGCTTCATCGATTAAGGAGAGCAGTAATGAGTGTTGATATTGACATTATTAAAGCGCGCGCCCAGAACGAATATCGTTTATCGAAAGTTCGTGGTGAAGCGATGATCAGCGTTCGTATCCCTGGGGGAATTCTGCCTGCACATCTTCTTTCGGTGGCACAGCATATTGCCCAAACTTACGGAAATGGTCTGATTCATCTAACCACTCGTCAGAAACTGGCTATGCCCGGAATTCACTACGAAGATATGGATAAAGTGAACGCCGAATTAGAGCCGTTTTTACACGATATTGAGATGGAGCTTTGCGATGTCGAGGTTGCCGATCCGAAAGCTGGCTATCAGGCCATTGGGGGACGTAATATCGTCGCGTGTCAGGGAAACCAAATTTGTCAAAAAGGCAATACCGATACAACGGGTATGGCCAGACGGCTGGAAAAACTGATCTATCCAAGCCCATATCATCTGAAAGTGGTCTTAGCTGGATGTCCTAACGATTGCGCGAAAGCGACAATGACCGATCTTGGCATTATCGGGGTCGCTAAAATCCAGTTTAATGAACAGCGCTGCATCGGTTGCGGTGCCTGCGTGCAAAGCTGCCAGCATCATGCAGTTGGGTGTCTGGCGCTTAAAAATGGCAAAGTAGTTAAAGAAAATGGTGCTTGTATCGGCTGTGGTGAATGTGTCCTAGCTTGTCCAACGTTGGCCTGGCAACGGCAACCGCAGCAGCTTTACCAAGTAAGGCTGGGTGGGCGAACTAGTAAGAAAACACCACGAGTCGGTAAAATATTTCTGAATTGGGTCACCGAAGAGGTAATCACTCAGGTCATCCCCAACATCTTTGCTTTTGAAAAAGAGATGCTTGGAGGGAAACCGATCTATCTGCACATGGGGCATTTGATCGATACTGGCGGATATCTGCGTTTTAAAGAGCGGGTGTTACAGGACATCACACTCAATTCAGGCGCGTTTGTTGCGCAGCGTATGTACTGGGCTGAGGATGAGTATGTTGGAAATACCCATGTTCAACCTGCCAACAGGGGGGCGTGATGACGAATCTTGCACCGAAGCCCTTATTTGCCCCGGGAGATGTTGCGTTGGTTGGTGCCGGTCCTGGGGATCCCGAATTACTAACGCTCAAAGCCGTGCGCTATCTGCAACAGGCGGATGTTGTTTTCTATGACAGATTGGTATCAGTCGAAGTGATGGCACTAGTGCCACAACATATCCGTCAGGTTTTTGTGGGAAAAAAATCCGGAATGCATTGCATCGCCCAATCCGCCATTATTGCCCTGCTGACGGAACAGGCGAAAGCTCAAAAACGGGTCGTTCGTCTCAAAGGCGGCGATCCATTTGTTTTCGGGCGAGGCGGAGAAGAGATGGAAGCGTTACAACATGCTGGGATCTCGGTACATGTTGTTCCCGGGATCACCGCTGCGCTGGGGTGTGCCGCGACTGCAGGGATCCCATTAACACACCGGAACTTCGCTCAGCGGGTGATGCTGATCACTGGCCACTCGCAACCCAATGGACCGCTCAACTGGCAGGGACTGGTTCATGAACAGCAGACGCTAGTGTTTTACATGGGGATTGCTCAGGCTGCACATATCCGCCAACAGTTACTCAATGAAGGCATGGCCGACACAACCCCGATCGCTTTTATCGAGCATGGTACTCGGAGCGATCAACGCGTACTCAAAGGCCGACTCAACGAGCTGCCTGAAATAGCAAAAACCGTACAAAGCCCAGCACTATTGATTATCGGACAAGTCGCTGCCTTTCATTCTGAGCGGATATAGCAAGATAAACCATCTTATGAGCTAATTCATCGCTTGGAAATATGGTTCTCTTTTTGATTACTTTTAGAATAACACCGTTGAGCGATTCGCATGAGTTGTGTCATCGTTTTAAAGATATTTTCTGAGAATTAAGCAATGTATTGAGGTTTTGCCAGTGATGACGCAACGATTGGGTAATTTGAAGGGGTGCTCGTTTCAGATCTCACCGATGCGGCTTCATTCAAGCAGACTTTCTCTTTGGTTGCTGAGCGATAAATACGCTTTCGAGTCGTCATCACGGTTTATTATACGTATTGTATCTCAGCGCGTGCGCACCATAGCACAATTCACAGGATAGATGTCTGCGGGAAGAGCGTGCGTCATATCAGGGAAACCTTTTAGGCCATCAGCACAGACAATTAGGATGTTTTCTATGTCACCCAGCTGAACTTTGCCTTTGCATTTTCAACCATCATCATATCTAACCCAAAGTGTTGGGTATCTCGGATGGGCGGACCGGTTCTTTAGATATGTTGGGGCAGTTCACTCGTTTCTTGTGCCTATCGTGACCGGTGGAGGGGTAGTGTAGATAGCGTTGAGTTACCTTACTTTGATGAAGGGGATGTAAATAATGCGATGTATGGGACTGACCATGCCATCTGTTTGAAACCTCTCCTGTTACCTAGCTGAGTTTAGTGGCAAATTTAATCGACAATTTGAGCGGGTGACTGTGTTGGACGGGTTTATTCGGGCGGCGGTTAATGCACCGCCCATGCCAGACTACATACTCAAATTGGTTGTGATTCAGTGGTAATCAAGAATTTCGTTGAAGCGAGCGATGAATATCGATAAGTTCTTCAATTAATTCGCGAGCCAACATGGCTGTCATAATGTGATCTTGAGCATGCACCATTATTAGATTCACTGGTACTTTCCCACAACCTTCGTCCATACCTATCAATTCAGTTTGTATTCCATGGGCTCTTTGAGTGGCTTTAGTTGATTGTTCTAACAAAGCATCTACTTCATTCCACTCACCTTTTTTAGCGCTAGCAAGAGCACTCATTGCGAGATTTTTCGACTCTCCAGCATTAATGATAAGTTCCATTATAGTTGCTTCTAAATCCATACTTACCTCCATAACAACATTTTGAAAATTGACCTAAAAAATTTAATACATAAAATACTGTAATATAAATTATAGATAACGCATCGTATTAAAAATATAGGCTATATTAATTTAAAAGTAAGTTTGTAGTTAATTAACTGTAATTATATTGCACTTGTTCATAATGCCCTCTGGAATGTTTTGCCCAATTCCAGGCCCTTCTGGAACATCAATATAACCATTGATAGGTTGTATATCATGTTCGCCTAAATTTCTAGTGAAATCACTTAAATTACCTATATGGTGTTCATGTATACAAAAATTAGGAATGACTGCCTCTATTTGTAAGGCTGCTGCGTTGGATATAGGGCCACCACAAACATGCGGTTGAACTAAAACATCATATATTCTAGCCATATCGCATATTTTTTTAGCTTCAGATATACCACCACAAGTTGCTATATCTGGTTGAATTACATCTAATGAGCGATTTTCTAGGAATGGTTTAAAACCATATCGGGTATAAATTCTTTCACCCGCTGCTAAAGGAATATCTATCTTATTTTTCAACTCTTTAAATAGTTGAGGGTTAAGAGAACCACAAGGTTCTTCCATATAGTAAATGTTCAAATCATTAACTAAGCGACTAATTTGAAGTGCAGAATTAACATCTGTTTTAGCATGTAGCTCTAATATGATGTCAACGTCATCCCCAACAGACTCGCGAATTGCTACTAATCTATCTCTGCATAAATTTAATTTTTTTTGTGTTAAAAATCCATCATTTCTACGATTTTTATTACCATTTTCGTCTCTTTGTAATGGATCAACTTTAATAGCAGTATAACCTTCGTCGACAGCTTTTTTAGCAGCAATAGCTAATTTTTCAATCCCATCTAATGGTGTTTCTGTTTTGTCCCAACCGAACTGAATTTGACTTGCATATGCCCTGATTTTATCTCGAGTTTTTCCGCCTAATAATTCATAAACAGGAACATTTAACGCTTTGCCTTTTATATCCCATAGAGCAATGTCTATTGCACTCATAGCTGAAAATATAACTGTGCCACCACCTTGCCCCCAAAAAGTATCTCTATACAATTGGTCCCAAATTTTCTCGATGGTAAATGGATCTTGCCCAATAATTAGTTTTGAAAAATCTCTAAGTTGCCCAATTGCACCTTGTTTAGCTTTGCCGTATGCAACCCCAGCTTCACCAAAACCACTTATTCCACTATCAGTATTAATTTTAATGAAAATGGGCTCATTCGGCGACGATGGTTCAAAGTCAGCACAAAATATTTCTATATCAGTAATTTTCATATGAAATTTCCTTTATTTTGATATTTTTATGGCAAAATCTAAAACTTTTTTACCATTCATAGACCCATAGTCCATCATATTTATAACATCACAAGGAATGTTAACTTCATCACATATTTTTTTTATCTCTGGCAACTTATACTTAATTTGTGGCCCTAATAAAACTAAGGTGGTCCCATCTAAGTTAGATTTCAATTGATCTGCTGAAACTGCTTTTATTTCGCACTCTAAATTTATATCTTCAGCTGCTTTTTTCATTTTTGATACTAACATGCTGGTTGACATTCCAGCCATGCAACAAAGAACTATCTTTTTCATTTCATTTCACCTATATAAGCTAATGGTCTAAAGCTATTATTTATTTTTTTAAAAATTAAGTTTGTTAAGCTGTAATTTCATTTCCTTCTTTAACTTTATTCTCTTCTGTAACTTTTTGACGATCAAAAATTTTAAAGAATGGATAATAAATCGCTCCGATAATTGCTAAGTTAAACATAGTTAATGCAACCGCTAAAAAACTGCCATTTGTTGCTAAAAATCCGTATATCCCAATTGGTGTTGTCCAAGGTAATGTTACGCCTGTCAATCTAGGTACAAGATCTGTTGCCATAGCAAAATATGTGGTTGTTGTAGCAACAAGAGGAGCAATAATAAATGGAATTAATAACAATGGATTTAACACAATTGGTACACCAAATATAACTGGTTCATTAATATTAAAAATCCCAGGAATAATTGACAATTTACCAATTTCTTTTAAATGTTGTGATTTAGCTAAAAATGCCATAAAGAAAACTAACACTAGCGTTGAACCGGCTCCTCCCATTTTTGTTGAAAAATAAAAGAAGTCAAATGTCACGACATTAGGTATATGTTTGCCTGCTTCAAAAGCCACTCGGTTTTGATCCATAAGAGTAAGCCAAATAGGCATCATAACAGCTTGAACAATTGTAGAACCATGTAACCCTACAGCCCAGAGCAAACTGATAAATAGGGTTGTTAGCATGGCTCCCCAGTATGAACCACCAGCATGCAATAAAGGTTTTGATACAAATGTTTGAATTAAATTATGTAAATTTCCCCAAGGGGTTTGTTCGATTCCTACTCTTAACAATAATGAAAATAGTATGATAAAAAGAATTGGGATTAATGCAGTAAATGATTTTGCCACCGCTGGTGGGACACTATCAGGCATTTTTATTACTATGTTTTTTCTTATGAAGAATTTCATTATTTCTACTGAAATTACAGCCATAATAATAGCAACGAACATCCCTTTTGCACCCATATAGTCAAGGTTGATCCCTTTGACATCGACCGTTTTATCTAACCCTTTGATAAAAAATGGTATTTTATATGGGGACATAATCATAAGTGCAGCTACTGATGCCATAGAGGAAGTTATGGCATCAAGAGAATATTTTTCAGCTAAACGATAAGACACACCAATACATACAAAGAGCCCTAATAACCCGAAGGTTGCATCTACAGGGTATGATAATGCCTGTTTCCAGCCACTACCAAAAATAGAAGCCATAAAATTGAAATAACCTGGTATAGGAATATTTCCTATAATTAAAAATATCGATCCAATAATGATGAGCGGCATCGACATTATTAAGCCATCTCTTATTGCTTGTAAATGCCGTTGATTTGCAACTTTTGCTGCATATGGAACAAAGTATATATCCAAAAATGCAGTTAACTTATCCATGCTACTCGTCATAGCTTATTTCCTTATTAAAGGTGGTCGTTGTTTTATTTTATGTTATCGGGATTGTATATATATTTCTTTGATGAATATCTCATAAAGAATAAATTCATTTTAAAATATATCGATAATAAAAACTTTAAAAGTTCCATCAACAGAAAAAGGTGATATAAATATCACCAATTATTTTATAGATATAAAAATATTTTCATGTGTATATTACACAATAAAATTTAACTGTGCTATTAACTATAAAAATAGTCAGTAGATAACATGGGTTTGTTATTTAAACATCCATTTAAACTGAGGCATAAAATCTAAGTTTTCTTTGACGGTTTCTTTCAATGCTTCATCTAATATGGTGCCGGTGTTAACAATTGGATTCAAAATTAGTCCACGTTTTGCCACAACAAGATCACCCGTAACCGCAGCTTCAACTGTTAATGATTCAAATTCTTTCATCAATTGAATAAGGCGCAATGTGTCGGTTGGGAATGGTTCGACATTTAGAGGAAGCGGGCCACTTTTGGTAATAATAGAGCTAACTTCAACGGCACAGTCATCAGGTAATCCACTAATTGCGCCATTATTACGCGTGTTGACGTGCATAATAGTTCGCTTATCGTTGTGGATTGAAGCCATTAACTCACACGCTGCTTCTGAATAATATTGACCACCGCGTTTTTCTAATTCCTTCGGTTTTTCTGCTAAGTCTGGGTTTTTATAGATATCAAACAGGTTTTTTTCCATCGCTTTGACCACTTCACCACGAGTCCCTTCACCATCGGCTTCATGTTGTTCCTGCCGCATAATGTCATCGCTGGTATAGTAGTAACGCAAATACGCACATGGGATCATTCCCATATTCTGTAACAAATCTTTTGGCCAATCGAATGGAGGAATGTTTGATGGGACTAAAGGATCATTACCTTTAAGAATTTCGTTGATAACTAAATCGAGTTTATCTTTACCTTCATGTAAGATATGACGAGCCCAAATTAAATGATTTAATCCTGCCACCTGCATGATGAAATCATCTTCTTTAGCATTCAGTATTTTTGCAATACCCTTTTGCATAATAACGGGTACATTACATAAACCAACCGCTTTTACATTTGTGTGTTTGAGAATGGCTTCTGTCACAATACCCGATGGATTGGTGAAATTAAGTAACCATGCATCTGGGCATAATTCTTCCATATCTCGACAAATTTCCAATACAATTGGAATGGTTCGACACGCATTAGCAAAACCGCCTAAACCATTTGTTTCTTGCCCGATCATGCCATATTTCAAAGAAATACGTTCATCTCGAATACGCGCTTCTAAGCAACCTGCTCGAAACTGTGAACAAACAAAATCCGCCTTATCCAGAGCAGGGCGTCTATCAAGCGTGACTCTAACATCAATGTTTAATCCTGCTTTCTCGACCATCCGCCTTGTTAAGTTAGCAATAATGTTCACTTTTTCTAGGCCATCTTCAATATCTACTAACCAGAGTTCACCAATTGGCAGCTCATTTTTGCGTTTTAAGAGGCCTTCTATCAACTCTGGCGTGTAACTCGAGCCTCCGCCGATGACCGCAATTTTTAACTGTTTTTCCATTTCAATTCCCTCATTTGGATAAGCTGTGTTAATTTCACACTGAAATATGGGGGGGAACAAACCAAATGTTTCCTTTTATCTATTAGCCAAATTAATACATGGGCGCATTATGGACAATAAACAAAGCTTACTTGCTCAACTGTATACTTTTAGTGTGGTTGCTAAATTTCTGAGTTTTACCCTTGCAGCAGAAGAGTTGTGCCTAACGCAGGGCGCCGTTAGCCAAAGGATCAAAAAGCTGGAAGAAGAGCTAGGGTTTAAACTGTTTGTCCGTTTAACACGCAAGCTAGCATTAACAAAGGAAGGGCGGCGAATTTTGACCACTCTTACTGACTCACTCGACAGTGTGTTCTCAGAAATTGAAGATATTCGTTTTAACGAACTGCGCGGGGAATTATACATCGGTATTGCCCCTACTTTTGCCCACTTATGGTTAGTTCCTCGTCTTGCTAATTTCCAAACGATCTATCCATATCTTGATGTGAAAATTCGAGTCAAAGCCAGTAAGTTAGATTTTCAGAATCAACCTGTCGATCTCGCTATTTACTACGGAGATAACACCCACTCGGATTTTTATCATTATCGATTATTTGATGAATACTTATTACCTGTCTGCACCCCTGAATACGCTGAGCGTTTTGAGTTGTTAAAAGATGATACTAGGTTACATGAGACATGTTTTTTGCATTGTACCGAGTCGTTGGAGTTTCTTTCTCCTCAGACGGAATGGCTACAATGGCTAAAAGAGACTGGACGTGATACTAGTGTGTTGAAATACAAATATGTCTTTAACCATGAAGAATTGACGATGGTCGCGGCAAGACAATCAATAGGGATTGCTATGGGCCGTTATCAGTTGATTAAGCCCTATCTAGACAGTGGCGAGTTAGTCGCTCCATTTGAGCGTATCCCATCAGGATTAGGCTACGATCTAATTTGTCCGAAAGGGCATGAAACTCGTCCTAGATTTAGCGCTTTTTCTCAGTGGATTAAGCATAACCTTAAGACCTAACAGCATTCGGTTTGTCTAAACCGTACTCGCGTAGGTTTGATCGGACAGTCCCCTCATTTTGAACTGATCTATGTCAGTTTGAGCGGGGTTGAATTCTTTTCTGTCCAAAGCGTTTTGTTATCAAGTCATATTTCCTGTGGGGGCCTTCCACAACACATTTTGCCCTGATGAGTTGGGTCATTAGTGTTATAACCATCCTTTCGTCCAGATCTTTTGTAGAGCCGCTAAGTGAGCGTAGCGTGTCTTACGAAATGTCACCTGATAAAACTCATTCAACATCGTTTTATGGAATTGTAATGATCCAATAGAATGGGGGATTGATTAAGCCACGCTTTTCATCTGAATATATTGTTCGTGTGCAGTCAGGTCATATAGTCCGATGTGTCCGTCGTTTGTCATTGTAAAATGCAATGTCACTTTCATACGCTGATATCACCGTCTGGTGGTTGATAAACTTAAGCGCATCTCAGTATTCGAACTTCAATGTTCTAAATAACCTCCAGCGACTCATCTGTGTGACGCGGCAATGGGTCAGAAACATCGAATACCGTGTTGTGTTCGCTTGTCGCTATAAAAATTAAATTCACACTTCATTCGTTCGTCGTTAGTGTCGTTTCAAACATCTCATAGCGATGGCAGTTTCGTCCATTTTGTTTGGATTCTTCGAGTGCATGCTCAGCGACTTTGACAAGTGCCCACCAGTTATCAAAGTCGCTATCTGCTTGCGGATGGCTCAGAGTACTGTAGCCAATGGATAGCGTGACAAATTGCCTAGTTGCATTGGGTGCATGGGTAATTTTGAGCTGTTCGGCGCTGTTAAGCAGCGCTTGGAGCAGCTTCTCTGCGTCTTTTGCAGGGGTGTTCGGCAAAATAAGTGCAAACGTTGCCCCGCCATAGCGCGTGAGTCGATCCTCTGGTCGCTGGATACACTCCGCCAAGGCCGAAGCTATTCTTTTGATGCACTCATCTCCCTTGAGTGGTCCAAATTGATCGTTGTATTTCTTAAATTCATCGATGTCGATCACCGCGACCGTTAACGATTCTTGTCGTTGGCGGGCTTGCTTGAATTCAACTTGTAAGCGCTCAATAAAATCGCTTCGGTTAGCGAGGCCGGTCATCTTGTCTGTATGAACAAGCTCATCGAGTAACTGCTCGGCATGCTGATGCGCTAAATGCGTTTGTGTGCGAGCTAGAACGACTCTCGGGTGGAGTGGTTTAGTGATATAGTCACAGGCGCCGGCATTGAATACTTTCTCCTCAAAGCCATCTTCTGTGTGACTGGTGATGAAAATTACCGGGATGTCTGCCGTATCGGGATCCGCTTTTAACTGTGGGCATAACACCAAACCGTTCATATCTGGCAGTTCGACATCGAGTAATATTAAGTTTGGGCAATGTTCTTGGATTAACAAAAGCGCCTGTTTTGCATCGGATGCAAACCGGATCCGGCCAATTTTAGATAGTGCTTTATGTAAGGCCATAATTACTGCGCTGTCGTCATCAATAATCAAAATGTCAGGGCGCCCTGCATTGCTTGTTAGCATCTGTTTATCGCTCTCCAATCGTCTTTTTAAGAGGCTCCAGTAATGTGATGGCCTGCTGGTAGTTAAGCTTCATCAAGCAATCTTGGAGTTGATTAAAATCATCATCGCCTAGCGCTTCTCTAAATTCTGCACTATGTTTTTCTACTTCTTCCGGTGCATTTAAATCTTGCTCGGTGAGTAACTTCAAAATTTGCTGGAGAGTCTCAGCTTTAAGAGGCGTTGTATTTTGGCCCACTGTCGTTGCGACATGCTTCTCTTGTTGCCAAGTTGCTAACACTTCTTGGCTGGCTTGCTCTAATTCGTTGAGCGAGAGAGCAAGTTGGCTCAACAATTCCTTGGTGGGTGTATTTGGTGTTCGCAAGGCTTGTTCAGTTTGTGATGCAAGTTGTTGCATATTCTTAGCCCCAACCATTCCGGCATTACTTCGCAGTTTATGCACTTGAGCGGCGAGGCTTAGTCGCAAAGCTTCTGATTCAGGTGCATCGATATTCGACGTTGGCAGCTCTGCGAGGTTGGCGTGTTCTTGTAACAAGCCCTCTAATGTTCTTAGAAATAGCTCTTTATCGCCAAGCAACAGATTTTTAGCTTGAGTGTTATTTAGCCCTGTAATCGTTGGCCAGTTGTCGTTTGCAGTATCGACGGCATTGTCCGCATCTGCTGGGTCGATAGCCTCTAATGGGATCTCTTTGCCTCGGTATGCTTCATAAGAGGTTCGCAGCACATTAATGAGTTGTGACGCATTGATAGGTTTGGTGAGAAAATAGTTCATGCCAGAATCGAGGGCGCGTTTTTTCTCTTCTAACAGAGCGCCAGCGGTCAGCGCAATAATGGGTAACTCGGTTAAACCCAGTGAGTGACGAATCAGGCGGGTTGTTTCAAGACCGTCCATTCCAGGCATTTGTACATCCATCAAGACCGCATCATAGTCAGCAGCTCCCTCTTTGAGCCGTTCAAGCGCTTCTTGGCCGCTCGTGGCCGCATCGGTTATGGCCCCATTTCGCTCTAAAATGCTGCAAACTACTTCGAGGTTGATCGAGCTGTCGTCTACCACCAGCAAATTCATGTTTGGCAACCATTTTGCTAAGATCGTCTCGGTATTGGTGGATTGGAGAACCCGTTTGGAGTTACCGGTATGCTCGGTGACCACATCATTCACAGCGTTAAATAGTGCAGAGGAATCGACCGGTTTGTTTAAAAATTTGCTCACATAACACTCCGAGTCGAGTGGGACAATCGTTTCACGTTCGTAGGCGGAAATCATTAATACGGCGGGTAAATGTTCACGTCCAATTTGAGACGCCAGCAAATTTAGAGCATCTAAACCATCCATGATCGGCATCTGCCAATCGACCAGCAGAGCGTCCGGCGGACGTAAGTTATTCTCTTTGCGATGAGTGACTGTTTGAACGAGTTCTGCGCCATTATTGACGATTTGCGAGCGCCAACCTAGAGCGCGAGTCATTTTTTGCATTCGGCTTGCATCCGCAGGGTTATCTTCGGCAATCAGTACGAACAGGGTAAGGTTTTGATTTTCTTGCTCGGCAATGTCGTCAAGTGTTGGAACTTTAAGGGGTAAGTTGACCCAGAAGGTACTGCCTGCCCCCTCAGCACTCTCCATGCCCAGCGAACCCCCCATCAGATCAACTAATTTTCGAACGATCGATAAGCCCAGCCCCGTGCCACCAAAACGGCGCGTTGTGCTGGTATCGGCTTGCATAAATGGTTGAAATAATTGTTTTTGTGATTTGATCGGAATACCAATCCCGGTGTCTTTCACCTTGAAACGTATACCGATATGATTGTCGGATAACGGTTGTTCATGGGGTTGTAATTCAGCGCCGATCGAAATTTCCCCTGAATGGGTAAATTTAAGCGCATTACTGAGCAAATTCACCAAGATCTGACGCAGCCTGACACTGTCAGAGATCACCCAAGAAGGCAGATTAGGATCTATATTAAGATGAAATTCTAAATTTTTTGCCTCTGCTTGTATGTCGAAAATGCCAGCGACCTCTTCAATGAGCTCTTTTAACTCGACAGGTTTTTCTTCAAGGGCCATTTCGTTTGCTTCGATTTTCGACAAATCCAATACGTCATTAATAATGCCAAGCAAGGATTTTCCAGAAATCTGAATTTTGTCGACTAACTGATGTTGCCCCTCTGTCAATGGTTCTTTGTCGAGTAAATAGGTTAAACCAATCACAGCATTGAGTGGCGTGCGTATTTCGTGACTGGTGTTGGCCAAAAATACGCTTTTAGATTCAGTGGCTTGCTCTGCTTCTCGCAATGCACTACGTAGTTGATTTTCCATCGCTAGTCGGGTGCTGATATCGCGCACAGAAGCATAGACCAGTAATTGTTCATCGAGTCTTACGGCATTTAAGTTGATTTCAACAGGGAACTGATTGCCATCAACATTTAATCCAAAAAGCTCTTTGTTAGACCCTAATAATCGTGACTGAGGCTGCTGCATGTACGCTTTAACATGGTCTTTATGCGCTTGTCGGAAGCGGCCAGGTAGTAGCTTGTGGATCGGTTGGCCTTCAAGGTCACTGCGATCATAGCCAAACATGTGCTCAGCTTGTTTATTGACGATTTGAATGGTGCCTGCTTCATCAGTAATCAAGGTTGCATCGGGGGATGTCTCTAATAAGACTTTGAAACGTACCATATCTTTGGTGCGCTGAGCTTCTAATTGACTATGCCAAATCTCCCTCTGCCGTTTTATTGCCGTCAACCAAGCCCAATATTGGATCGTAATACTGACCACAACCAACATCAGTAGAAGTAAAATCACCATCCCAATCTGCAAGCCAATTTTTTTGATCACTGAGAATAGCGATCTCACACTATAAATTTGCAGCGCGCTCTTAGGTGAATGCTCTCTGAGTAAAAAGTGACCTTGCTTAACCAAAACATCCCCTTGTTGACTTTGAAAATGATTCAAATTGAACAAGCTTAAGTTTGGCCATAAAGCCGCAGGCGTAAATTCATCTTTCCAGCGATAGGAATGGCCATGTTCAAATGTAAATGTTTTTAATGGATTAGGGTGAAGCAAAAAATCACCATTACTATTGGTCACATAAAGCGTGTTTTCTTGCGGAATATTGTCTGAAAGTGTGGTTAAAAGACGGTCTGCACTGACATTGATAATAATGATCCCAAAGGGGCTTCCATTAGCATGAAATAGGGGCGTGGAAAACCGCCAGACAGGTTGGTCTGGGTTCGCTACTTTGCCAAATTCACGGTTAAGATTCATATCAGATACATATACTTTCCCTGTTTTCACTTGAAGAGTTTTAGCAATGTAAGGTTCGTTTCCTTTCGGCTGAAGTAATTCTTTTGGGAGCACCTCAAGTGACTCGCCCATCCGTTGTACTTTGACTGCCTCTTGCCACCCGTGGTTGGCTTCAATCAAGCGCACTTGATAAACATCCGGATTAGAGAGCATGTATGCCCTAAAGATGTCCGCTAAGCGCTTATCCCATTTTTGCGATGACAAGCGCCTCTGTGCATGATTGGCTGCGTGCTGATGCATCAGTGCTGTAATAGGGGACGAGTTCGTCAGAAAAAGGACATCACGGCGGTACTTAATTGCTTCTCGGTTGAGGCTCGAAAGAGTCTTCTCCTCTGCCTTCAAAAGATCGTTACTCACATTTTTAAAATTGTTTTTTACAATAAACCAGCTTGAGACTAAGAGAATTAGAAGGATGATTAAAGAGCCATATGGCCATGTCCGATTAAATTGAGAACTTTGAAAAAAAGTAAGGATGCTCTGAAAACCTATAGGATAAACGTCATCATTTTGAGCGTCAGTCAATGGATTTGGTTGTAATGCATTAATGGCTAACAAACTACCCAAGGTGAGCGTTAAACCCAAGACAATCACCCAGCCGATATCCCATGACTTGACGCGTTTGACTGCATCGACTGTAGGGATAATGATCATTTTCCAATGTTGGCCTAACACAAAAATATCGCGAATGACCTTTTCGGTGACTAAATCCGAGGCATCTGTATTTGAGGAACGGTAAAAGGGCTGAGACTCGGTCAAGTTGCTCAGACTCAACAAGGCTTGCTTGGTAATCGAACCTATATTGGCTAATACATCATCAATAATGACTGGTGCGTATGACCAGCCTAACACCGCCTTTTCTCTCGCCTCTGATGTATTTAACTGTACGCCCTTGGGGTAAATAGGCAGCAGTACCAGCGCTCCTCGATGTGATTGATTGTGATCCTGAACCAGTGAGATAGGTGCTGTGATGTATGCCTTATCATTCCTAGCGGCCAATATGGCAACTGTGCGGCGATTTTTCTCTGAGGCAATATCGAACCCCATCGCTTGTCTATTTCTTTTAAGCGGGTAGATATATTGGATGATAAATCTATCACCATGATGCGGCGTGAGTGTTCGGATGGTGAAATTCGGCGCACCATCGGTTCTTGCCTGCGCCAGAAACCGAGCCTCTTGGGCAACAGGAACGCGCCTTATAAAACCAAACCCCATGACACCGGGAAATTCATGCGGTATATCACGACTATTGATGTAGTCTTCGAATTGTTGGCGAGTGATTTTATCGACGCCCACGGTGACGATTGCACCACGTGTTCCTTTCAAAGCATGTTCAACGTGTTGAAAGCGCTCTTCTATCAGACTTTCTGCATTGTTGGCGAGCGTATTTGTGTATACATTCAACTCATATTCGTTTTGATAATTGAGAATCCATGCAACCGCAGCGGTCATTAAAAGACCAGCTAGTAAAGGAAACCACATGGTGGTGTCCCGAAGTTTTGCTAGCCTTCGAACATTCATATTGGGTACCTGCTCTTTATTTCATGAGCAGGAACAGGCCGAGAAAAGTAATAACCTTGGAGAAAAGAAACATCGAGCTCTTTGAGCCGCTGTGCTTGGAGTATTGATTCAACCCCTTCGGCCACTGATTTTAGCCCTATACTGTTTGCGAGTGTCGCAATGGTCTTCACGAGTATTTCATCCGGCTGCTCAATACTGAGCTGAGCGACAAACGACTTGTCTATTTTTAATACATCGACTGGCAAATCTTTGAGATAACTCAGGCAGGAAAACCCGGTGCCAAAGTCATCAATAGAGATGGATATTCCCAGTTCTCGAAGTTGCGCCATATCATGAGTCACTTGCTCTAAGTTTTGCAGCATCATGCTTTCTGTCACCTCAAGTTCAATCATTTTTGGATACACATTGTATTGATCAATGGTTTTCAGTAAGAAGGGCACAAAATGCGGGTCAAGAAATTGTATCGGTGAGACATTGATGCACATTCGAAGCTTTAATCCGCTAATGTTCCACTGCTGTAATTGAGCAAGAGCCAGCTGAATAACCCGCTCACCAAGCGGAATGATTAAGCGTGTTTCTTCAGCAAGCGCAATAAACTCGATGGGAGGGATAAGATCTCCATCTTCTCCTTGAATACGCACAAGCGCTTCTACTGCTTCTAATTGACCCGAGCTTGCGTTCACGATTGGTTGAAATAACACAACAATATTTTGATCGGTAATGGCACTTTTTAACTGAATGTAACGCTGTCGTCGTAATATAAAACTCGACTCCATATCTTCGGAGTAAAAACACAGTCCTTCATGGGTGACATCGTTTTTGGCTTTGTGTAAGGCGGCATCGGCATGAAACATCAATGATTGTGCATCCACTGAATCATCAGGATATATGCTTAATCCTATGCTGACAGAGAAGTTATCAATCTCGAAATGCTGTAGTGTCAGCATCATCACATTTTCTTTAATTATAACCGCCAAATTGGCTAAATCGCTGGGACGTTCAAGATCTGGAACCAACACGATGAATTCATCCGCATTGTGCCGGCTTAATGTCTCGTCATGCTGTAACTGAGATTTAATGTATTGAGCAATATTTTTCAGTAACACATCACCGAATTCAAAACCAAACTCTTCGTTTATTAGCTTGAAACGGTTTATATCAAGTAAGATTAAGCCGAGCTTGGAGCTGTTCTTTTTGCTGCGGTCCATCTCAAATGTCAGTCGTTCCATCAGCAAAAAACGATTAGGAAGGTTAGTCAACTGATCGTATTGAAGGGAACGAGACATCTTAAGCGCCATTGCATTAGACTCATTGATATCATCAAACACAATGACTGCGCCGATCACCTGATTTGTTTCCGAAATAAGAGGAGAGGCACTGTCTTCGACGGCGATCCAATGACCATTTCGTTGCATCATCTGACAGTTGATCGCCATACCAACAACCCGATTTTCTTCAATACAAATCCGTATGGGGTTGATATGTGGTGGGCCATTATCGCCAATTCGCAATGGCATGACATCTTCAATCTCCCGCCCCTCAGCTTCATTTAATGGCACCCCTGTCATTAATTCTGCCGCGGGATTCATATAGTTGACACGGCATGTTCGATCGGTCGTAATAACCGCATCGCCGATGGATTCTAAAGTGACTTTAGCATGTCGATATATGTCTAATAATTCACGCTCCCTCTTGCGTAACATAAGATGTGTTCGCACGCGGGCCGCAACAACATCGGGCTGCAGCGGCTTAACGATAAAATCAACGGCTCCTTCTTTTAAGCAGCGTAATTGATCTTCAATTGTGTCATGTGATGTAATAAAAATAACAGGTATATGGCATGTTAAGTCATTGCCTTTTAGCTGAGCCAAGACCTTGTGGCCGTTGAGACCAGGCATCTCTATATCCAGCAAGATGACATCAGGTAATATTTTTATTGCCTTGTTTAATGCAGCTAATCCATCTTGCTCAAAGAAGACCTGACCCACTTCGTTAAGAACTTTGTTTAATAACGTTATTTGGTTAACGTCATCATCAACCAACAAGATGCGAGGTAATATGTTATTGACTGAAAACATACACTTCCCTAGTTTACTCAGTGTCGTAAGTATCTTTTTGTTCTCATTTTAAAAAACTTGTTCTCGCTCGCTTTCACCACTTGGCATCGATTTTGTGTAATTGATATTACACTGACTCTAATTTTTAAAATAGACCAAAGAATTATAAAATCAAATACAGTCTATTCATTTTGTTTTTGTTGGGGTAATGTCCCTGAAAAAACTACGGGTTATAAGTAAATTTTATCGTAATCTGTAAGTGAACGATTCTAAATGAAAAATTAGAATTGAGTGACCGCTAGTTAGTCGCTATTTTCAAACACGCTGATGCGCAGCTCTCTGTTTTTGAGCTTTGCCGAAAATAAGGTAGAAGCTGCGCGACATGCTATAAGTAGCGTTTTAAATGGCGTGGAATAGCTACTTCTTAATGGGGCGCTTGAAAAAATATGAAGCTGTTTTCGCCAGTTAATACTGACTTCATCGGTTGTGATGCGGTCAGTATTATTAATAAGGTATGTGTACAAGCCAAAGCTATCTGTTTGGGTTTAGTTGCACTTTACCCATTATATTGATATTGCAGAGATTTGATGGTTCTTAAGTACACGCTATACGCTGCTATCCCGGCAAGTAGGTTGCCGGCAAACGCGCCCCAAAACGCGCCATGCACGCCACCTATATGCGCGCCGAGCCATAGGCTCGGTAGATAAAATACAAATAGCCGTAAGATTGAAATTAGTAGCGCAATATACGATCGGCCTAAGGCATTGGACACCGAGACCATCAGCATGCAAGTGCCAAGCAGGCCAAAGCCAAAGGGCACAATCGACAGATAGTGGTGCAAAAAACTGTTCACTTGCGCCCCATTGGTCATTATATTGGCTAAATGGGGCGCGATCAGGTAGGTGATACAGGCTATCCCCAGTTGAAAGATAATGACAAATATGACGGCGCAGTTGACGACATGGCGGATATCCGCCATTTTACGCTCGCCCAGTAAGCGTGAAACCAGTGGTGGCAGTGACATGGTCAGCGCTAAAATTGCGACAATTGAGAACAGCTCAAAGCGTGCGCCTAACGCCCAAGCTGCAATCGCCGCCGTGCCATATGAAGCCAATAGCTTGGTTGCTAACATGGCTGATAATGACGGCATCAACTGGCTGAGCATGGCTGGCCCCATGATATGAAAAATATCCAGCAAGCTGCGTTTGATTTTAAGATCGGACCAATCAAATAACACCCAATGTTGGGCAATCAGCTTGGGCGCGATCAGCAAGATGCCCGAAGTGAAAGCGATGATGGTGGCTATGGCTGCACCATTGATCCCTAAATGAAACACAAAGATAAACAAAGGGTCGAGCGCTAAGTTCAATAAGCTGGTTAACACCATCACCAGCCCTGGTAATTTAGTGTTGCCATTGGCGCGGCAGACACTATATAAAAAATAGATGCAGGCACTGAGCCAGACACTGGCTAGCCACCAAATCCAGTAACTATCGACGATAAGTTTCACCGAACTATTGGCGCCCAGCAGGGACAGAATTGGCCCACGGAGTAAATACAATACCAGCGCAAACACCGCCATAGCGATGCTGCCAAGGCCAATAATTAGCCCCCCCAACTGTTTGGCGTAACGAGCTTGCTTTGCCCCGAGGGCCTTGGCGATCACCGCAGTGGTGGCGATACCCAATCCCACCTGCAGGCCAATCATCACCATTTGCACCGGCATGGTAAACCCTTGCACCGCTAATGGGATCACCCCAAGCTGGCCGATAAAGGCACTGTCAATCAACTGAAAACTCATTAGCGAGAGCACGCCAAAGATCATTGGCCAGGTCATTTGGTAAAGTTGTTTCGCTAAGTGCGACATGCTGTGATTTTCTCAGTTTGGTTAGCGTGACCGACCTCGCATTGATGGGAACGCGATGAGCGGTGATAGATTAAGGACATGTATGATACATATTCAGCGAGGGATGTGAAACCAGGGGGCCCTGCTTTGATTTTAGCTCAGTGCTGGCGTTTAGAAAACGTGGTGAGAGTTTTTGAAGGGGTGGGTGTAAGTAGGCGTGAGATAAAGTGAGCGTGACGCGATAAAAAGCAATCGCGCCACGGATCAATATTTGAACCGTCAGCGGCCCAGCGAGAGACTAAGGCTAAGGGACAAAAGCGGTAATGGCAACGGGCGAACCCGAACCATCTTTGAGTCGCGGCAGGCCAATCACCATGGTTGTTCCTGTGGCCGGTAACTGAGTGAGGTTGGTTATGCATTCAATACTAATTTTATGCGCGGCCATCAGCTGTGTGTTGGTTTGATAGTTTTCATCTGCACTGGGATCAACCCCATGAGTATCAATACCGATACCAGCAATGTGACGCTGCTTTAATAAAAAGGTGGCTGTTTTTCCGCCCACACCTGGAAAATGCAGATGGCCATCCGCATCAATATTCAAGAATTTCTTCGGTTGATGCCAGTAGTTTTCCCAGCCGGTATAAAACAACACCATGCTGCCCGCGGGAATCGTGCCATGCTGGTGCTCCCATGCTTTGACATCGTCGATAGTAATCACATAGTCAGCATCGTGCAGTGTTTTTTTAGAAACATCAATGACTACCGCCTGATGAACGAGATCGGATGGCTGATAGCTATCAATACCTGCTGCCCCATTAATAAAGCTATTGGGCGCATTCATATGGGTGGCGCTGTGTTCGCCAATTGAAAACTCGCGCAGATAGTAGCCATCTTTGGCCATGGTGGCGACTGTCTTAAATTGCACTTGCGGATCGCCGGGCCAGAGCGGAATATCGGTCGTAATCCGATGACTAAGTGTAATAATTTTGTGGAACGAAATGGTGTTCATCACGGTTTGGTCCGCATAAGCAAGATTAGAGATACAAAAAATCAGCGCAAATAATCGGGCGATATAACTTCGATGTAGGTACATAGTGTCTCCTTGACATAATTAACTATCGGGGTAAGTGGCCATTTGCTGAGCCGCTCGAGTTAATGCTTCTCGCATCTTTTCTAGGGTCACCGGCTTAATCAATACATCATCCATGCCCGCTTGCAGATAGTGTTGGCGATCATCGCTATAGGCGTTGGCCGTATAGGCAATAATATAAAACGGGTGGTTATCTTGCTGGGCTCTAAGCTGCTTAGTGGCTTCAATACCGTCGAGATTTTGCATATTGATATCCATTAATATAACGTCAATGGGCTGGTTTTGACATAGCTCGATGGCCTGTTTGCCATCATGCGCTAAGAGAACATCATGACCAAGTTTTTCGAGCATAATTTTGCTGACCAATTGATTGGTTGGGCTGTCATCAGCAAGCAACACGTTGAGAGGGCGACTTTGCGGCAACGGCATCGGTGTTGGCACAACTGGCGCCGGTTCGTTTGATGTTTGGATCGGCAACTGAACGTAGAAAGTGCTGCCGTGGCCTAACTCGCTTTCAACTTGAATAGCGCCATGCATTGCCTCGACGAGTCGCTTACAAATGGATAAACCTAGACCTGAACCTTGATTGGACTGGGCTTGCGGTTCGATTTGTGAGAAGGGCTGAAAAAGTTGGCTTTGTTTGTCTTTGGCGATGCCAATCCCTGTGTCTTGGACCTGAAACTGCAACATTATTACGTCGTTATTCGAAGGAACTTTGGCAATGACCTCAACACGCAGTTCAATATGGCCATGTTGGGTGAACTTACTGGCGTTGCCCAATAGATTGATTAAAATTTGCTGGATGCGCTGTTCTTCGGCATAAATTTCCGTGGGGATATCGGCACCGAGATGTAATTGTAACTGCACATCGGGATGGCTGATTTGGGTGCGAATCATATCGACAGTGTGACGCAGCATCTTCGGCAAGTTAAAGGCATGGGGAAATAGCGTGAGTTTCCCTGCTTCCATTTTTGAGAAGTCGAGAATGTCATTAACTAGTGCCAAAAGGGTTTGATTGCTATTTTTTAAAATATCTAAGTATTGCAATTGCGCAGGAGTTGCATCAGGCAGATGTGCCAGTAGGTCGGTGGCTCCAATAATGCCGTTTAAAGGTGTGCGTATCTCGTGGCTAATCAGTCGCACAAAGTGGCTTTTGGCCTGATTGGCTTGCTCAGCTTCTTGCCTGGCGACAGCCAACTGCTGCGTTTTTTGTTTAACTTGAAACAAGGTGTAACGAATATAAGTTAAATAGATACCCACAAATAGGCTGAAATCGATGAATAAGAAAATCGCAAAGCCAGCAAGCTTGATCTCTTCGACGTGTAGGTGGTGATAATATTCATTGAGTGAGATCTCGGCGCCAGCGACGTAATAACTGCCATTTTTTAACGGCATTGGGACAAATACTGCTCTGAATCGACCCCAATGATCTTGGTAGTCGGTCCAAGTGGTTTGGTGCGTTTCAAAGCTGTTCAAAAGGGCTTGGCTGGCATCAGGATAGGGGTCATAAAAGCGCACATAACTACGGTTTTTAAGCTCCTCGGGGGTGGCACTGGATGAGGTTAAAATAGCTTTGCCATCGCGCTTAATCACGGTATAGATATAGGTCAGCCCAAGGTGTCGACTAAAATAAGTGAGCTTTTGAATGGTCTGCCAATCTTGCGCGTCAGTTTTGGCCCCTTTACCTGAAATATTCTCATTGTAATTATCGCCTAATGCAGCCACGGTGATTAAGGCACCATAATACAACTTATTATTAATTTGTGTATCAATAGTGGTTTTGGCTTGATGGTACAAGTACGAAATAAAAGTGACGCATGACACAACGTAAATAAATGAGAAGATTAAAAATTTTCGCATATCTGGCGATGCGGCTAGCTGCTGGAGTTTCGTTGATCGATTTGGCCGTCTCATTCGTTCATCTACAACTCAATATACGTAATTTATGATTATATACGATATCTTATTATGACAGATGTATCATTACTGAAAGTTTTGACTTGAGCATGTCATCTTGTCGCTCTCAATGGGTATGAAACGGCCTATCATCACTTACCAATGCTGAGTTGACGATGCTATTGATGCGCCCATTGCGCTGTTTTCTGGGCAATTTTAATGATCACATCCACGGCCTGCTGCATACCGTCGATCGTGATGCACTCATGGATGCCGTGGAAGTTATAACCGCCGGTAAAAATATTCGGACACGGCAGGCCCATAAATGATAGACGCGCGCCATCGGTGCCGCCTCGAATGGGTTTGATCAATGGCTTGATCCCAAGCTCCTGCATCGCTGTTTTGGCTATGGTAATAATCTGTGGATGTGGGGTGATTTGCTCGCGCATGTTGGCATAGCTGTCGGTGATTTCAACTTCAACCGAGCCGTGCTCAAGCTTGGCATTTAATTGGGCTACTTGCGTTTGGATGAAGGCTTTACGGCGCGCCATACCGTCTTGCTCAAAGTCGCGCAAAATATAGTGCAGCTCGGTGCGGGCAACGCTCGGTTTCAGTGTTGCTAGATGATAAAACCCGTCTCGTCCGGCGCTCGCTTCTGGGGTTTCATCGCTTGGCATCATCATCTGAAATTGCGCGGCAATATTCATTGCATTGACGAGCGTATCTTTGGCGCTGCCGGGGTGAACGCTCAGACCGTGACAAATGACCTTGGCGCTAGCCGCGTTAAAGTTTTCATATTCAAGCTCACCAACGGGTCCACCATCGATGGTATAGGCCCACTGCGCGGCAAATTTTTTGACATCAAAACGATCGGCACCGCGACCAATTTCTTCATCCGGGGTAAAACAGATACAGATATCGCCATGATCGATTTCGGGATGTTGCGTGAGATAGTCCAGTGCCGTGATGATTTCGGCGATCCCTGCTTTATTATCGGCGCCGAGCAAGGTCGAGCCATCCGTAGTGATGAGATCGTGACCGATGAGCTGATTTAAAAAAGGGTATTGCTCAGGGCTTAATCGTTCACCCTGATTGCCGAGCGCGATATCGCCCCCTTGGTAGTTGCTAATCAGCTGTGCGTGCACATTGTTGCCCGAGGCCTCGCTGGCGGTATCCATATGGGCAATGAACCCAATGGCAGGCACGTTCATGGTTGTAGCCGGTAGGCGCGCCATCAGATAACCATTCTCATCCAGTGAGACATCGGCCAGTTTAAGTGCGCTTAACTCTGCTTTGAGTTGCTCGGCAAGCGTGATCTGACCGGATGTACTGGGACATTGGGTTGATTCGCTGTTGGATTGGGTATCGATAACAATATAGCTTAAAAAACGTTCGACTAAAGACGACATACTTATCCTCGATTAGGGCAATGGGTGGCCACCTTGGCCATGCTGATCACGTGGCAAGGATGATACCTACTGCGATCGAGTCCAGTACTCGATTGGATCAAAATCGGGTGTCTGGGCTTTAATTCGCCGAGACGTTTTGAACCTTGAGGAGGAACCAGACGGGCATCGGTGCAAATGATCGCTTGCAGCGCACTGCCAGGTTGTTAGACTCAAGTAATAGACGACCGGTCTAATGTTTTATCCATAGGAGAAATTTATGACTCAACAAGCAACCGTCAACCGTCAGTGGCTACTCGCTTCTCGTCCACATGGCGCTCCAACCCGCGAGAATTTTAAGTTAGTTGAGCAACCACTTCCTGACGTTGCGCAAGGTCAGCTGTTATTGCGAATCGTGTATTTGTCGCTGGACCCGTATATGCGTGGGCGCATGAGTGATGCTGAATCGTATGCTGCACCCGTTGCGCTAGGTGATGTGATGGTGGGTGGTACGGTAGCGCAAGTTGCCAAGTCCAATCATCCTGACTTTGCGGTGGGTGATTGGGTGTTAAGTTACAGTGGCTGGCAAGACTATGCGATATCTGATGGCAGTGGTTTATTCAACCTCGGCGCGGATCCTGAGCATCCATCCTATGCCTTAGGTATATTAGGCATGCCTGGGTTCACTGGTTACATGGGCTTGCTTGATATTGGTCAACCCCAAGCGGGCGAAACCATTGTCGTAGCTGCTGCAACTGGACCGGTTGGTGCCACTGTAGGGCAAGTTGGTAAATTGAAAGGGTGTCGCGTGGTCGGTGTGGCCGGAGGGCCCGATAAGTGCCAACATGCGCTAGAAAATCTAGGGTTTGATGCCTGCATCGATCATCGCGCTGAAGATTTTGCCGAGCAGCTCAAAGCGGCTTGCCCAGATGGCATTGATGTCTATTTTGAAAACGTAGGTGGTAAAGTGTTTGATGCGGTGTTGCCACTGCTTAATACTTCGGCGCGTATTCCCGTTTGTGGCTTGGTTTCGCAATACAATGCGACCCAATTGCCAGATGGCCCCGATCGCCTCTCGCTATTAGTGGCAACCTTGTTGAAAAAACGAGCGCGAATGCAAGGCTTTATCATTTTTGATGATTATGGGTCACATTTCGGCGAGTTCTATCAACAGATGGGCGAATGGCTTGCACAAGGCAAGATCCATTACAAAGAACAAATTGTTGAAGGGTTTGAACAGGCGCCCGAGGCGTTTGCTGATCTACTCGAAGGGCGCAACTTCGGTAAGATGGTGATTCAAGTCGGTGAATCGGCCTAAAGTTGTTGTGCGGTTGTCTTTGCCACACTTTTTATTATTAAAGTGCTTTGGCAATCAATGCTAATAGGGCGTTGCCATCGCAATTCTTTTGATAAGGGTCTCGCACCGGCCCTTATTGCTATTGTGCGCTGTCCTATGTCATCACCGTTTATCTTTCTCGGCGTATATTTGTTGCCACATGACTGTCATGTGGGTGCCATATCTATAGGATAAATTAATCACTTTTAGCTGATAGGGAAATGCGATGCGCGTGGTGATAACAGGTATTTTGTTAGGTTGTGTCTTGGGGCTGTCGAGTTGCAGTAGCGATTTATCAGCGCAAACAACCACCCATTGGCCCATTAGCCAATTAGATTATATTGGTCAGACTGTCGTGGCTCATAATAGGGTGTTTGAACACACCATTGTGGGTGGATTATCGAGCATTGACTATGATAAACAACATCAGCAGTGGGTGATGATCAGTGATGATCGCTCCGAGGAAAGTCGAGCGCGGGCTTATGTTGGGAAGATGACGATTAGTGCTCACCAGGTCAGCCCAATGAAATTCACTCAAGTGATTACCCTTAAAGGCAAGTTAGAAAAGCCTTATCCAAATTTGCCAGAATATCTTTTGCACCACCAACAAGTTGTGCCCGATTTGGAGTCGCTGCGTATTGATCCGCAAACCCATTTGCTGCGCTATACCAGTGAGGGGGATCGCAAACTTGGGCTCAATCCCTTTATTCGAGATGCGAATTGGCAGGGTGAATACATCGATTCACTCGCGCTTCCCGCCGCTATTTTAAAATCCCCTCAGCATGGTTTTCGCGACAATCTGGCTCTTGAAGGCAGTAGCTTTAGCGATAATGGCCGCTACTATTTTACCTCTATGGAAGCGCCACTCATCCAAGATGGTCCTGTACCATCACTTACGCAGGGTGCATTTGGGCGAGTCTTGAAATACGATCGTGCCGGCGTGTTGCTTGCGGAGTATGTGTATCCCATTGATAAACTTCCAGCCAAACCGGGGTTGGGTCGACACGCCGATAATGGGGTGTCGGAGATGCTCGCCATCGATGATACCCATTTTTTAATGTTGGAGCGCTCGGGGATTCAAAATGCGGCGGGTCAATATCATGACTATATTCGTATTTATCAAGCTGATGCAACAGGCGCGACGAATGTGCGCGGCGAAGATAAGCTAGTTGCGGGCCATTTTCAACCGATGCGTAAACGTTTGCTACTGAATTTTGAGTCGCTGCATCTACCGCATATCGACAATATTGAAGGCATTAGCTTTGGGCCGCGGCTACCTGATGGTTCGCGTACCTTGGTGGTGATTTCCGACAATAATTTCAATGCCAGTGAGGTCACTCAGATTCTGGCATTTAAAGTGGTGATGGCCGATTAATGCGCTCGTGCATTGATCCACTTGATCATTTATGGCGAGCGGTTGATTGGGTTAGCAAGTGAGCCAAGCGGGCTTTCAACATAGCCCGCTTGGATGATAGCCGCTGAGCGCTGCCGACATTGATGGTTAAATTGTCAGCATTCGCGTCAACGCTTGACGCGCCTGCTCGCTGACTTGTGCTGGTACCTGAATCACGCCGACCGGATCGTTAGCCTCAATTTGCTCCAAGGACCACACAAGATGGGGCAGATCGATGCGGTTCATGGTCAGACAGGGGCACATATTGGGATTGAGCGAGCGGATTGGCTTATCAGGATGTTGCTGCGCGAGTCGATTAACCAAGTTCATCTCCGTGCCGATGGCCCATTGGGTGTGCGGCGGTGCTTGCGTGATAGTTTCGATAATAAACTTGGTTGAGCCTGAATAATCAGCGGCGGTGACCACTTCGTGGCTACACTCGGGATGAACAATAATGCGAGTCTCTGGCGCATCTTGGCGAATTTGCTTGATATTTTCTAACGAAAATTTCTCATGCACGCTGCAGTGCCCTTGCCAGAGAATAATTTTCAGATCACTGTGCGGCTGGTTGAGCAGCCGATTTTCGGTTGGACTCCAGATCGCCATCTGCGCGAGTGGGATCCCCAACGCATAGGCACTATTGCGGCCTAAATGCTGATCGGGTAAAAATAGCACCCGTTTTTTTTGCGCTAGTGCCCAGCGTAAAATGCGTTGAGCATTGGATGAGGTGACGGTCGCGCCGCCATGACGACCTACGAAGGCTTTGATCTCGGCGGTTGAGTTCACATAGGTTAATGGCAAGATGGTATCGCCATAGCGCAATTGTAAATGCTCCCACGCCTGATTAAGCTGAGTTAAATTGGCCATATCGGCCATGGTACAGCCAGCGCGCATATCTGGCAGCACCACCGTTTGCTCCACTTGGGTGAGCATGTCGGCCGTTTCAGCCATAAAATGAACCCCGCAAAATACAATATAGCGGGCCTGATGATTCGCAGATGCCAGTTGCGCCAGTTGCAGTGAATCGCCGATGGCATCGGCAAATTGGAATACTTCATCTTTTTGATAGTGATGCGCAGGGATAAACAAGCGCTCACCGAGTGCGTGCTTGATATCGCGCACTTGATCGATCATCTCGCTCTCTTGGCGATATTTATAATGTTCCGGCATGCCTGCAGCATGGGTGTTAATGATATCAGCTAATGCCATGAGCTCGTTCCTATAGATGTATATCCAGACTAATGTCTAACGCCTGAACCGAATGGGTTAAATAGCCGAGTGAGATAAAATTGACCCCGCTATGGCGGTATTGCGCTAATGTATTTGCCGTGATACCACCCGATGCTTCGGTGACGATGTGGGCTGGGGTGAGCGATTGGAAATGGGCAACTTGGGCTGGCGTACAGTTGTCGAACATGATGACATCTGCCCCAGCCGCGATGGCTTGTTGGAGTTGCTGCTGATCTTCAATTTCCACTTCTATTTTGACCATATGACCGATGTGGGCGCGAGCTTTCTCGACTGCGCGTGCAATCGAGCCACAAGCGGCAATATGGTTGTCTTTAATCATCACACCATCATCAAGACCAAAACGGTGGTTTTTGCCACCACCGGTTTTGACAGCATATTTCTCCAACATGCGTAATCCCGGTGTGGTTTTGCGTGTATCGCAGATTTTAATAGTGGGATCATCTAATCGGTCGATGGCCTGATGGGTGGTTGTGGCAATGCCAGATAAGTGTTGCAACAGATTGAGTAATACTCGCTCGCCGGTCAATATATCGCGCACAGACCCTTGGATTTGGGCAAGCACGGTTCCATGCTCAATGGGTTGACCATCGGTAATCAGTGGCTTGACGCTTAGCTTTTCATTGAGTAATCGGTAGCCGATACTAAGAATATCGGCCCCACAAAAAATACCTGCTTGTTTGGCAACGACCACGGCGTGGGCCTCTTCATGGCCAAAGACAGCATTGGCTGACAAGTCGCCATAGCCAATATCTTCTTGTAAAAAATGATTTAACATCGTTTTTAATGGCAACATGTGCATATGCGGGTAATCCTTGGATTGTGGATGATAGAAAGCTTGCCATATTGATGGATCAGCTGTTTGCCCTGCCATTTTGGATCCGGCTTTGGATAATCGTTGCGGTAGTGACTCCCACGGCTTTCTTGTCGTTGCAGGGCCGATTGACTCATCAATTTTGCCAGTGCCCAACAGTTGCTTTTCTCGATGGCTTGTTCATCGGCGTCTTGAATTAAAACCTCTTGGTAGGGCAGCGCTGCTAATTGGGCGAAGAACTTACTGAGCTGCGCGCCATTTCGTTCAATGGCTAGGGCACTCCAAATCTGCTCGCGTAGTTGCGACATCGAGATCTGTGGTACTTGTATGGTGGTGGTTAGCGTTGGTGTAAGCGGTTCATCGCCGCCTTGTTGTGATAAAGGTTGCTTCGATAGTGCGAGAGCGACTCGTCGGCCATAAACTAGCCCTTCGAGTAAGGAATTGCTGGCCAAGCGATTGGCGCCGTGCAGACCGCTACATGCAACCTCGCCGATGGCATATAAACCGGGCACATCACATTGCCCGGTTTCGTCGATGTAAATGCCGCCCATTAAAAAATGCATTCCTGGTGCTACCGGTATTCGCCCCTCCTCAAGTTGAACGCCAGCGCGCTGGCATAGCTGCGTGATTGTGGGGAATAGTGCTCTAAAATGGCTGACTGGCTTAATATTCAGGTAGATGGAATGCCCTTGTTGCTGCTCGTTATACATAGCCCGGGCGACGATATCGCGGGGTGCTAAATCTTGCAGCGGATGAATATGAGTCATGATGCGTCGACCGTGTTCATCTTCAAGAAAAGCACCTTGCCCACGCACCGCTTCAGAAACCAGCCCGAAGACGTGCTGCTGGTGGATGAGTAACGTGGGATGAAATTGGGTAAATTCTAAATCGACCAATTTTGCGCCAGCGCGATAAGCCATCATTAAGCCATCACCGGTGAGCGACGGATCATTGGTGGTCACCGAATAGAGCTGCCCACATCCGCCAGTCGCTAACACCACGGCATCCGCTCTGAGCGTTTCGAGCTGCCCGTGTTCATTTTTTAATAACACGCCTATACAGCGGCTATTATCAGCATTTTTGATGAGATCGATCACCTGCGTTTGTTCTCGGCGACGAATATTGGGGCCAAGCTGATGGCTGAGAAATTGCACCAGTACTTTGCCTGTTTGATCGCCTCCAGCATGAAAAATGCGGTTAAAATTATGGGCTCCTTCTTTGCCCAGTGACGGTTCGCCAGAACGGGTTTTGTCAAATGGACAACCCGCGAGAAGCAACTGACGGATAATGGTTTGCCCCTCCGCGATAATTGCTTTGACGCGCTCTGGTTCGTTATGCTCGGCACCAGAGGCCAGCGTGTCAGCGACGTGTTGATCGACACTATCGCCGGCCTGCCAGGCACTGGCAACCCCGCCTTGAGCGAGCATGGAATTGCTTTGATTGATGCTTTTTTTGGTCAATAGAGTCACGTCACATTCAGGTGCGACGTGAGCGGCGAAGGACAGTGCAGCGATCCCAGAACCGATGACAATAACGTGTTGGTTTGACACATGGCCTCTATGTAAATTTACAGGTGTCTTGACACTTAGCTTGTCATAGCTCTAGGATAAAAACAATCAAATTTACTAAACCGAGACTGACCCGATTGAATTATCTAGACTATGCGGCTTCAACCCCAGTGTGTACGCAGGCCTTGGAGTTGTTCTGTGAACTGAGTGTTAACCACTATGCCAATGCCAGTAGCTTGCATGATGCTGGCAGCGAGGCGAATGGTGTGCTTCGCTATTGCCGTGAGCAGTTGGCTGTATATCTTGAAGGCTGCGCTGATCGGGTGTTCTTTACTGGCGGAGGAACTGAAGCCAATATTTTTGCCATTATCTCGTTGGCCAAGGCGTTGCCAGCGCAGCGACGGCATATCCTTGTGAGTCAAATGGAGCATTCGTCGGTGCAGCATGCTATGTCGATGTTATCCGAGCAGGGATTCAGTGTGTCGATACTGCAACCGAATCAATATGGAATGGTTACCACTGAGCGGTTAGAAGCGCAGTTACGACCCAATACTGGACTGGTGTCGGTGCAACATGCCAATTCAGAGACAGGCATTATTCAGCCGATAGCGATGCTTGCTAAACGGCTGCGAAAAGATGGGATATTACTGCATACTGATGCGGTGCAAACGTTTGGTAAATTAGAGGTATCGCATGCGGTGCTTGGTGCCGATGCGATTACTCTGGCCAGCCATAAAGTGTATGCCCCTAAAGGGGTTGGCGTGGTGTCTTTGGGCCCAAATGTGGCTTGGCAACCGCTGTATCCAAGCTCATCCCATGAGGGTGGGTTTCGGCCTGGGACGGTGAACGTGCCGTTGATTGGTGCATTTGTCGCAGCTTGTGAAGCCATTTGGCCGAGCCGATCGGCGGATAGAGAGCATACTCGCTCGCTGCGCGATCGATTGATCGCAGGCATTGAGAAGCAATCGCTGCCGATAAGGTATTTTTCGCCGAGTGCGTATGACGTGTTACCGGGAATTTTCGGCGCATTTTATCAAGGCCTCGAAGGCCAATATGTTATGCTAACTTGTAATCGACACGGCGTTTGTATTGCAACGGGGAGTGCCTGTCGAGCCACTGAGCAAGGCCTGTCGCCGGCTCTCAAGGCGTTGGGTCTGTCACATCATCAGGGCGCACAGTATATTCGAATTTCGTTTGGGCGAGGTTCAACAATCGCTGACATCGATGCATTACTTGATGTATTGGCTCGATTAGCTCAGCACCAACATCAAAGATAGGTTTGGATAGATGGCAAAAAAATTGATCGGTGAACAGCGCCGGCAGCGGATTGTGGCGTGGTTGCAAGCAGAGAATGGCCCTTTAACGGGGACACAATTAGCGGATCTGACGGAGGTCTCGCGGCAGGTGATTGTGCAAGATATTGCACTGCTCAAGGCGAAAAACGAGCCGATTATTGCCACCACCCAGGGATATATTTATCAGTCTACAGTGGCTTTATCGTCGCAATATGAGCAGGTGATTGCCTGCCAGCATCACCCTGAACAGACTCAAGATGAGTTACAACTGCTGGTGGATCATGGTGTGACGGTGAACAATGTCATTGTTGAGCACGCTTTATATGGTGAAATCACCGCGCAGTTACACATTCACAACCGTAAAGATGTACAAGCCTTCATCCAAAAAATGCACTCAACGGGCGCATCTTATCTCTCTGAGCTGACTCACGGCGTTCATCTTCATACGCTGTGTGCTAATAGCCAAGAGCAGTTGGATCAAGCGATAAATTCGCTGCAAGAGGCCGGTTTTTTAGTCAGTGATGAATAACTGCCAACTGATTCGCAAGTTGGAGTGTAGTGGATTATCTAGAACCCATTTCTATTTTGAGTTATTGGCTCGAACTGAGCTATATGAGTGAACACAGCAGCTTGAGCGTGAATGCCCAAGCTGTTTGTTAGCCTTATTTAACAGTTTAGTAGAGATGGGCGTTATCACTAATCATCATATCCACGCCCCACTGCCAATGCTTTGCAACAGTGGTAGGGTCATTCGGCGTATAGGTGTAAAGCTCATAGCCTGCGCGTTTAATCGCAGCGGCTTGGATCTGGGTTAACCGTTGGTAATCGCAATGCACGCTAAAGGCGTCGATTTCACTCAACTGCTCGGCCCAATCATCAGGGATACCTTCCCACAAGTGGCCACGGCGAATCGAAGGCATCATTTCTTGACACTGCAGTAGCGCTTCATGACTAAAACTTGAAATGATCAACTGATCGGCTGCAAATGCGCTCTGTGCGAGCGTGTCGGCCACAGTTTGTACTAACCGTTTAATATCGTCCTCAGGATAGAGTTTGATCTCTAGATTTAACTTTAAGGCTAGCTCCTTACAGCATGCGAGTAGTTGCGAGAGGTTTGGGATCCGTTCCTGCTGATATTGCTCGGCAAACCAACTGCCAAAATCAAGTTGTTGCAGCTGCTGCCAGCTCAGTTCGCGCACCGACCCTGAACCATTACTGCAACGGTTGACGGTTTCATCGTGAATAATGACGGGTACGCCGTCTTGGCTAAGCTGTACATCAACTTCAACCCAACCAATATTGTGCTTAGCGGCTTGATGCACACCTGCTAAGGTATTTTCTGGTGCGATACCAGCTAGTCCTCGATGCCCTGCGAGTTTCATAAATTATTTATCTCCAAGTAAAGATCGTTTCAGAGTAGATGCCGAATGTTTCAAATAGGTGACACATTCGGGTGTTTTTGATTGGGTCATATTTATGTCATCTTTAAGTCATTTTTATGTCACTTAATTCTCTTAGTTTGTTGAGCAGTATTTATCATCCTAGCGCTCGGAAAATGGCCGCGGCGTTTCAACTGGAGAAATGATTTATGAAATTGCTCAAATGGACTGCCTGTGGTGTTGCCGCGTTGCTAGCAATACAAGCTCAGGCAGCGACGGAAATTCAGTGGTGGCATGCAATGGGCGGAAATTTGGGGAAAAAAGTAGACCAAATTGCAGCCGACTTTAACAAAAGCCAACATCAATACATCATCAAGCCCATTTATAAAGGTAACTACGCTGATACGATGACTTCGGCGATTGCGGCGTTTCGAGCCCATAAGCAACCTGCGATTGTCCAAGTGTATGAAGTAGGAACCGCGACGATGATGTCAGCTAAACAGGCGATTTATCCAGTCTACAAGCTGATGGCGAATACCCATGAGCCATTTAACCCGAAAGCGTATCTAGCTTCTGTAACGGGCTATTACACGGATAGCCAAGGGCATATGTTATCCATGCCATTTAACAGTTCAACGCCCGTCTTATATTATAACAAAACCTTATTTAAAAAAGCGGGCATTAGCGCGCCGCCAACCACGTGGGAACAAATGCCCGCTGTGGCAGCCAAGCTGCGTCAAGTGGGCGTGAAATGTGGCTTTACGACGGGGTGGCAATCATGGGTGCAGTTAGAAAACTTTGCGGCTCGGCAAAACTTGCCATTTGCCAGTGAAGACGACGGTTTTGCTGGTACCAACGTCAAGTTGTTATTCAACAAAGCTCCATTTGTTAAACATATCTCAGCGCTTGCCAAGTGGAGCAAAAACGGCACGTTCACCTATGGTGGTCGACGCTCTGATTCGGCCCAATTGTTCTATAGCGGTCAATGTGGCATGTATACCGGTTCATCAGCCAGCTATGCTGGGGTGAGAGATAATATCAAAGGCGGTTCATTTGGTGTTGCACCGTTACCTTATTGGACGTCGATGATTCAAAAACCGCAGAACACCATCATCGGTGGTGCTTCATTATGGGTTCTTCGTGGTAAATCTAAAGCGACTTATCAAGGTGTTGCTGCGTTTTTCCATTATTTATCCAGTGCTAAAGTGCAGGCCGATTGGCATCAATACACCGGTTATCTGCCCGTGACTAAAGCCGCGTATCTGTTGAGTAAAAAAGAAGGGTTTTATCAGAAAAACCCAGGCACTGATGTTGCGATTAAGCAGATGACGGCGGTTCAACCCACAGTGAACTCAAAAGGGTTACGTTTGGGGAATTTTCCGCAGATTCGTGACGTGATCAACGAAGAGCTGGAAAATGTTTGGTCAGGTAAGAAAACGGCTAAGCAAGCACTCGATAGCGCAGTTGCTCGTGGCGACAGGCTGTTAGCGCAATTCCACAGCATGCACGGTTAGTGTTCAATGAGCCCCGCTTATGCTGGGCTCTCTAGGTTGTATTATGGCTCAAAGTAAAAGCGTTTATTTTAAAGGCTGGGTATTCCCGGCTTTGTTGCTGACACCGCAATTATTGATTACTTGGATTTTCTTCATCTGGCCAGCGGCGCAAGCGATGTATCAGTCGACCCAGATGCAAGATGCGTTTGGGATTACAACGGTTTTTGTTGGTTGGAAAAACTTTATCAACTTGTTTACTGACCCGCTTTACTATCAATCGATGATTACCACGCTGGAATTTAGCTTTGCAGTGTCTTTATTAGCGTTAGCTGTGGCACTGTATTTAGCGTGTCAGGCTGATAAAGTCATTCGCGGGAAATATTGGTATCAGACCTTATTGATCTGGCCTTATGCCATTGCGCCGGTCGTTGCTGGGGTGATGTGGTTGTTTTTGCTCAAACCCCATGTGGGCATCCTCGGTCATTTTCTCAATAGCATTGGCATTGATTGGAACCCGCATACGAATGGCAGTGACGCAATGTGGATGGTGGTGATAGCAGCAACGTGGAAGCAAATTAGTTATAACTTTTTATTCTTTTTAGCCGGTTTGCAATCCATTCCTCGTTCGCTCATTGAAGCGGCGGCTATTGATGGTGCTGGGCCAACTCGACGGTTTTGGAACATTATCTTTCCCTTATTGTCACCCACTAGTTTCTTTTTATTGGTCATGAATTTGGTCTATGCCTTTTTTGATACTTTTGGCTTAATTGATGCCATGACCCAAGGCGGCCCTGGCAATTCTACCGATACATTAGTCTATAAAGTGTTTGCAGATGGCTACATCGGGTTGAATATAGGCTCGTCAGCGGCGCAATCGGTGATCTTGATGCTGCTCGTCGCAGGATTAACTGTCTTGCAGTTTAAATATGTTGAGAAAAAGGTGGCCTACTAATGGTTGAACGTAAATCTTATTCAACAATAATCGGCCACTTGAGTTTGATTATCGGGGTGCTGGTAGTGGTCTTTCCAGTGTGGATTGCGTTGGTTGTGGCCACGCATGATAACCACTCATTTATGTCCAGTGTTACTCCACTTTGGTTTGGTCATGAAGGGCTCAAAGTTTTTGCCCAACTGTTTGATGGATCTGCCGCTACAGGTGGGATAAGCGTGGGGCGAATGTTACTCAACTCTACGTTGATGGCCCTTGGGATCACCGTTGGCAAAATCACTATCTCAATCTTGTCGGCGTATGCTGTGGTGTTTTTCCGTTTTCGCGGCCGGATGGTTGCCTTCTGGCTGATTTTTATGACGCTGATGCTGCCCGTTGAAGTGCGTATTATGCCGACCTTTCAAGTGGTTGCTGATCTACATATGTTAAATTCGATGCAAGGGTTGATTATTCCGCTGATTGCTAGCGCCACCGCGACGTTTTTATTTCGACAGTTCTTTTTGACGGTGCCTGGTGAGCTGGTGGAAGCGGCTCGAATAGATGGCGCAGGGCCGATCAAATTTTTCTGGGACATTTTATTGCCACTGTCTCGCACTAATATTGCAGCATTATTTGTGATCACTTTTATTTATGGTTGGAATCAGTATCTGTGGCCGTTGATGATCACCACGGATGCGCGTTTTACCACCATCGTTGTGGCGATTAAGCATTTGATATCGGTCCCTGAAGGTGAGGTGATGTGGAATCAAGTGATGGCCACCACTATTTTGGCGATGCTGCCGCCAGTATTTGTGGTTATTGTCATGCAGCGCTTTTTTGTCAAAGGCTTAGTCGAGTCGGAGAAATAATTGATGGCGACGTTAACATTAAAACAATTAACTAAAACTTATCCTAACGGATATCAAGCCATCAAAGGGATCAACATGGCCATCAAAGATGGTGAAATGATCGTGTTGGTCGGCCCGAGTGGTTGCGGAAAATCGACCTTACTGCGTATGTTGGCAGGGTTGGAGACGATCAGCAGTGGTGATCTAAACATTGATGAAAAGCGAGTCAATGAGATGGAACCTGGCGAGCGGGATATTGCGATGGTATTTCAAAACTATGCGCTCTATCCGCATATGACCGTTTTTAACAACATGGCTTATGGATTGAAAAACCGCAAAGTACCTAAAGATATGATTCGCGAGAAAGTTGAAGAGGCGGCTCAGTTATTAGAACTGGATCATCTACTAGAGCGCACCCCACGCGAACTATCGGGTGGGCAGCGTCAACGAGTAGCGATGGGGCGAGCGATTGTTCGCCAGCCCAAAGTGTTCCTCTTTGATGAACCGTTGTCCAATTTAGATGCCAAGCTACGAGTGCATATGCGCTTAGAAATCCGTCGCTTACAGCGTCAGTTTCACACTACGTCGGTTTATGTGACCCATGATCAGGTGGAAGCTATGACCTTAGCGGATCGCTTAGTTGTTCTCAATGCCGGCCATGTTGAGCAAGTGGGCACACCGATCGACGTATATGAAGATCCAGCTAGCGTGTTTGTGGCAACATTTATTGGCTCACCAGCGATGAATATTATTCCCATTGAAGTCGAAAAAGGGGTGATGCATCTGCCTGGTGGCCAGACTTTGTCGATTGATGAAGATTACTGGCAGCTGTTTGGTCCACAGCAATTAGGTATCCGCCCAGAGCACATTGAACTTAAAGGCCATGGTGAGGGGATTGAGTTAGATGTGCTTCTGACTGAGCCACTAGGAGCCGATACGTTGGTATATACGCATCTTGCGGGCAGCAAGCAGCAAGTGGTACTGCGCCTAAGTGGCCATCGACAGTATGCTGAGGGTGCACAGCTATATGTTTCTTGGCCAAATAATGTGCGGCGCTTATTTAATGTAGAGGGTAAACGATTACGCCCCAAGGCTAAGACACCCATTCTAAGTTAAGATGCTGGTGCATTTGCTCAGCGCTGAGCTGATAGATAGTATCAATTAACAGTTGCTGTAAAGCCGCTGGGCCTTGCACCTGCGACGCTGCTATTTCACCGGCAATACTCATGACCGCGGCGCTGGTTAATAGCCCTGCTGGATGGGTGCTTCGATATGCCGCAGTGAGTGCGCTCAAACTGCAACCCGTGCCGGTAATGTGTGTCATCATCGGATGGCCGTTGGTGATTTGGTAGTGTTGATCGCGCAAAATAAGCTGATCGCAAGCACCAGAGATGGATATTTCCAATAACGGTTTGTGTGGCCATTGTTGCTGCAAGAATTTTGCCGCGGCAATGGCCGCTGTGCTGTCATCACCGCTGTCAACGCCTTGGCCTTGACGGGGTCGATCTGCCAGCGCCAGCAGCTCAGAGGCATTGGCGCGAATCACCAGATGATCAGTGCATTCAACAAAATGTTGCGCAGTTTGAGTGCGATACTGGCTTGCTCCGCAACCGACCGGATCGAGCACCACTAGTTTTTGATAGCGATTAGCCGCATCGATAGCCATTTGCATGCGCGCTACGCGTATTTCATCTAGGGTACCAATATTGATCACGACGGCTTGGGCTTGGGCAATCAGTTCATCAAGCTCACGGCGGCTATGGGCCATGATCGGTGATGCCCCGCAAGCCAGTAGCATATTGGCACTGACATTGGTGACCACATCGTTGGTTAGGTTGATGATCAGGGGATTGTGCTCACGCACTTGGCGTATATTTTCAATTAAATCCTCGCAGTGGAAGAGCATACTAAGTTCCTTGAATTTACCTATATGAATCGTGTTGGATATTTGTGTGGCTACCAGCTTCGCGTGCACTGGTTTTTCTATTGATGTTCTATCAAGATAGTTTTATCAAATGGATTCACAAATGACACGGTCTATTTAATGATCGCGAGCTCAGCGAATGCTGCAAGCCCTTGGCATAGTGCGCATTGCGACTCACTACAATGATGCTTGGTAATCGTGCATATGCCAGGTTGATCTGATCTTCTAAGCTTGGTCTTTTGTTACACATATCGAGTTACGCTATCTCGTTTTTCGCTTTGCCAGCAACCTTGTCAAAATGAACAAAATATAATCTCAACACATCAACACCTGATACATAGAATTAGTAACTACGTGTTGGTGAGTACGTCGTGTGGTTTTGCGCTAAAGTCGATTTTAGCTAAATAAGCGGCTACGCCATCACGGTCATGATTGAGGGTTTGAGGATGGTCGGGCAGCAAGGACTTCAGGCGCTGATCGGCATTTGCCATCACCACACCAGTCCCTGCAAGCTCTAACATCTCTTTATCATTGAGGCCGTCACCAAAGGCGATCACTTGATCACGAGTGAGTACAAGGCGCTCTAATACGGCTTGCAAGGCACTGCCTTTGTGCACATTGGGACCCATAATTTCTAAACAGGTGGGGAGCGAAAAGGTAATGCTAAGGGATTGTCCATAACGTTCAAGCAATACCCGCGCTAACACATTGAGCTCGTCAGAATCGCCAATAAATAGCATTTTACTGATTCCTTCACGGGTGACTTCGGAAAAATCAGTGTGGGTATAACTAAACCCTGATACGTGAGTGTAGCTCAGGACGTGATCATTGTCTGCCTCGACGAACCAATGATCATCGTGATAGAGGTTCCGATAAAATGTGCAACCTTGCGTCAGTCGTAAAATATCATCCACAGCAGTTTCTGGGACGTCATGCTGGACTATTTTTTCCCCATTTGGGCTGTGAACTCGCGCGCCATTGGAAGTAATCAAGTACATTGGAAAGCTAAACTGCTTGGCTATTTGGCTAGCATCTTGATAATGACGACCCGTAGCGATGAGGAAGTTGATCTGTTGGTTATGTAAGCGTTCGAAAAGTTCTATGGTTGTCGGCGAAACTTGGTGGTTACGGTTGAGTAACGTGCCATCGAGATCGGAAGCTATCAGTCGGTACATCGGTCACATCCTTTATACTGTTTCTCATATAATACTAAAAAAAAGTACACAGAGCTTGTGTCAATGTGTTGAATATATCGGCAATGTTAGATTATTTATTATCGATAAAAAAATCAGTGATCAGCTCAATACAGTGTTGACGTATGGGTTCTTGTTCTTGGAGCAGTTCATGATAAGCGCCGCTTATGACATGATGACTTATATCCGCCCCTTGTTGACGCTGGTGCTCAACAAAGTGGGTTTGTGCGCGATTATCGACAATACAATCCTCTTTGGCGCTCAGAAGCAACATGGCTAATGGCAGCTTTGGTAAACGGGCAATTGCCGCCATGGCCTGAAAACTTTCATTCAGCCAGCGATTGCTCGGCCCCCCGATACCTAATTTAGGATAAGACTCAAAGAGATGGCTCAGCGCTTGATAACGTGATTGACTGTGGGTGATGATATTTTGTGTAAATGGCGGCCAGCGGAATGGTCTTTGCCCTGGTGCATAGTGGTTCTGTTTGCGCAGCTTATCGCGGGTTCGCATCACTCTTATTTGCCAACGGACTTGCCAAAGAGGCGATTTGCCAAGGTGTATCGCAAACATCGGACTGAGCAGTGCTAACTTTTGAAAATCATCTGGGTAACGTGCCGCATATAGAGCTGTGATGGCGCCGCCCATCGAATGTCCTAGCAGATAACGTTGTGAAAAACGCCCTAGTTGGCAATGCTGATAGAGCGCTTTGAGATCATCTATATAAAACTGAAACTTTTCAACATCGCCCAACATGGGGTCACTATTAAGGCGTTCTGAAAAACCTTGCCCGCGATGATCACACACCACAACGGCACATCCATACGAGGCCAGTAGATGTGCAAAATCGGTATATTTTAAACCTGTTTCATTGCGGCCAACGGCGATCAGCACTAACGTGCGGTTGCTATCATCTAATGGCGTATGACAATAAAATATTTGGCGTCCACACGCCCCTGTGACATAGTCTGCGTGGCTAAAGGGTGCAGGTAACGCAAGGCTCTGCATTAATAAAGATTACTCCGGCTGTGTTGAGACACGGATTGATGAACCTGTTTCGTTTATCCAGTCTCTGGATGCTTTGATCATAACCCACATAATGCGAAGAAACACGCTATCTTGGATTAATGGTCGCGATAATGGCGCACTTGTATCAGTAACGATTGGTAATACTCTGCGACGTTGGAAAGCTTGTCTTGATACTCGCCTGGTGACGCCTTCGCTAAGTTTTCACAGGCGCCGGTCAGCAAGGGATCATGGAGCAAGCTGGCAATGCCACTAAACAAAGCAACTACTTGTACTTTAAGCTGCTCATCTACGTGGGCTTTGGTGAGCAAATCAAGCTCTTGCGGAGCTTGTGTGATTAACTCATCGAGCCAAAATTGCAGTTTTTCCTTGCAACCAAATAGCCAAGCCAGCTTGTCCCAATCAACAGATTCCATCAGTCGGGATTTCTCGTATAAATAGCGTTTGGAAATGGATGAACTTTATCGCTAACGTCGGTCAGCTTGACTGCTCCGGGTTTACTAACGCGATCAATTCGCAGCACGTTGTGCATAGGGATAAATGAGCTTTCAACATCGGCAAACTCGATTTTCAGCTTTTCTTCGCTGGGGTCAACGACGACCGTAGAATTGCTATTAAAGACAAAATCACTGACTTCAATAAAGCCGAAGAGGCTCCCTTGGCTCACGTTTTTAGCATACAGTTCATAGTATTTGCCATTACTGACAAACTGAATTCGATAGACAGATACGGTGCTCATAAAGTCGATTTTCTTTTCATCAGATCAAAGTGGCTATTCTATAGCGAGTTGCTGAACGGTTCAAAGAAAAGCCACTTTATCGACTTCATTAACTGGCAAAACATAAAGTTGGCTAAAATGAACAATGAAGTCTCAACGCCAACGGTACTTTGTTGTTGCTTAACTGTTTGTTATCAACAATGACCACTAAACGTATGCGGTGCCTTTCATATATAGCACACTAAAACCCGATACTAAAACCCGCTCATTAATGACGTTACAAAATACAACACCACCTCGTTGAGAAGCTTGGTAAGCAACTAAACTTGATTTAGAAAGCTGTTTCGCCCAATACGGAGCAAGAGCTGAATGTATGGAACCTGTCACGGGGTCTTCATCGCCACCGTTTGCAGGCCAAAAGTAGCGTGATATGAAATCGTATTCATTCGCCTTAGCGGTGACGACAACATCAAATGGGGCCAACAATTTAAGGTGTTCTGATTGATAATGCAGACGTCTAACGTCATCTTCTGATGACATAACCGCAAAGTAGGCTTGGCGATTTTTTAATACTTGCAAGGGCTGATGAGATAGGCCCGCAAGTAATGCTGGAGGTATATTCACGATCGGTTCGGGGCATTGATTAGGAAAATTCATTTCAATTTTCCCGTCATTAAGTTGATTGACTAATAATGCACCGACTTCAACCTCCGATGTCAAAAACTCAATTTCACCTTGACCGCCCAACTGATTGAATATCACAGATGAGGCTGCCAACGTAGCATGTCCACAAAAATCGATTTCAGTTAACGGAGAAAACCAGCGAATTTCATATTTATTTGGAGTTAATGCTTTGATAAACGCGGTTTCTGAAAGGTTATTTTCTGTTGCAATTGCCTGCATTAGTTCGGGTTCTAGCCAACTGTCTAGCGGAAAAACTGCAGCTGAATTCCCCTTGAATTGCTGCTTCGTAAAAGCATCAACGATAAAAAAATCCAATTTCATTCCGACCAATCCTTTTGGTGTTATATCAGCATTATTGTTCTTGTCGCTGGCGCTGCAGTTGTTTTGCTTGCTGGTGTGATAAGCCAATTCGCTGACAAGCTTGGATAAAGTCTAGCCCAACATGGAGCATCAAAAGATCAATGGCAGGCAGCAAAGCGCGTTGTTGTTGAGACATTTTAAGACCTTTATCACAGAGGGAATGAGGATAAACGATAACATAAATTTTATGTTATCAATTTGATCTATTCCACAAAATTATAGTTTAACAAAATGTTGTCAGATTGTAAGTTGCGGCCTCTTCAGTAAGACAAGGTAAATGATACCTTTGAATAGCGACTTAAACTTGATGCAGATTCAGATTTATCCAGAATGCATCTGCTATGTTCAGAACCTTAATTTAAAAAAAGTGTGACAGACGATGTTGATCGCTGTCGACGGGCCAAATCATTAGGGGGTTCTATGCAACTGACACTTTTTACGGATTACTGTATCCGTTCGCTGATCATGGTTTCGACGCGCCCTCCTGAGCAGTTAACCACCATTAGCGAAATTGCTGATAAATATCAACTCTCACGGAACCATGTGGTCAAGGTGGTGCACCGTTTAGGGCAATTGGGTTATCTGTATACGCAACGTGGAAAAAATGGTGGCATGCGCTTGGCTCGTCCTGCGGAAGAAATCCATATTGGTACATTGATTCGCGATGTTGAACCCCACCACTCGTTGATGAACTGTAGCGCGCCGCATTGTTGCTTAACCCATCAATGCCGAATGAAATCGATCTTAGCTAAGGCCAGCCAGTTATTTTACAATGAGCTTGACCGATACTCGCTGGCCGATATTATCAAAGAACCTGAAGCCGTCTTTGAGATATTAAACGTTCATGATGAATTTTTTTAAACCGTTAGTCGATATTCATATTGTTAGTGCCATCGTTAGTATTGTTGGTTTTGTTTGGCGTTGGCAGTTGGCATTACGCCAGTCGAGCGTGTTGCAGCATAAAGCGGTTAAGATTGTGCCGCATGTTGTGGATACCGTGTTACTGGGAAGTGGGATTTGGATGTGTGTACTCATTGATGAGTACCCATTTATAGCAAACTGGCTAACGGCCAAATTGGTGTTGTTGGTGGTTTATATTGTGTTGGGCACCATTGCGATTAAACGAGCGAGAAGTCAACACCAACGTGTGCTCAGTGGGTTGCTGGCGATTATTGTATTTGCTGCGATTGCAGTGATTGCTTATTGCCATTAACGGTTTAAGCCGTTAGACATCGCGCCAATAGGCAGGGAAAAATAGCACGACTACGGTTAAAATTTCGAGCCGCCCCATGAGCATTCCGCCGCTGAGTAACCATTTAGACGGATCGGGGAGTGAGGCGAAATTACTACTGGGTCCGATGATCTCGCCTAGACCTGGGCCGACATTCGCCACCGCCGTAATTGCACCACTGATGGCGGTGGTGGGATCAGATCCTAAATAGCTTAGTCCTGCCGAAAGAACAATGATTGTCAATCCATAGGCCACGGTAAATGCCACCACTGAGCGAACAATATCATCGTTGACCGGACGGCCGTTATAACGCTGCGGGAAAATCCCTCGCGGATATAATAGTTGACGAACTTGCTTGTGAAACAAAGTGGCGGCTATTTGCAGGCGAAATATCTTGAGTCCACCTGCGGTGGAACCGGAGCAAGCGCCAACTAGCATCAAAAAGACAAATAACGTGGTCGTAAAGTGCCCCCATTGACTAAAATCAGTCAGGCCAAACCCAGTGGTTGTGACGATCGATAATATATTAAATAAGCTGACTCGTAACGCATCGATATAGGGCAGTGCACTATGTCGCCATAGCCATAAGCTCATTATCAAAGTGACTCCAGCAATCAAGAGGAAAAAGCCGCGAACTTGTGCATCTTGGGTGAGTTGGCTGAGTCGCCGTTGTCGCAGTGCTTGGACAAAAAGGAGGAAGGGCAGCCCTCCTAAGAACATAAATAGAATGCCATTCCAATGAGCCAGTTTACTAAAATGGGCCATCGACTGATCAGAGGTAGAGTATCCCCCTGTAGACAGCGTTGTCATGGCGTGATTGATGGCCTCAAACCAACTCATGCCTGCCAATCGATAACCTACGGCACACAGAATACTCAAAACCGTATAAACCGTTAAGATATTGGCCGCAATATGTTTGGTTCGCGGCGCACTTTTTTCTGACCAATCGGATGATTCGGTTTGAAATAGGCGCATCCCACCAACATTAAGAAACGGCAAAATCGCCACGGCTAGCACGATGAAACCAATCCCTCCCAGCCATTGTAACAATGAGCGCCATAACAGCAGCGCAGGAGGCAGTTTGTCTAAACCTGATAAAATTGTTGAGCCAGTGGTGGTGAGCCCTGACATGGTTTCAAAATAGGCATCGGTGTAACTGGTATGCCCTAAAAACATGATGGGTAGTGCGCCAAATGCGCAACAGATCACCCATACGGAACTGGTGAGCAAAAACATCTCACGGGCTTTCATCCGAGAGTGACTCATTCTGCCGAAATGGAGCATTAACAAGGAAACTACATGGGTGATCAGAATCGCTTCAATAAATTGAATTGAGCCGGGCGTACCAGTAAAAAAGGCGAGCGCCGCTGGCACATACATAAACAGTGCCAGCTTAGAGAGAACTAACCCGTTCACAAAGACAATTGGCTTGAATTTGACGATCATTATAAAAAGAACGGGCTAGGTTGGAACAGTTTTTCAACATCTGGAACGTATTTTTTGTCGACTAAAAACATCACCACATGATCATTTTGCTCGATGCGGGTGTCGTCGTGGGCAATCAGCACTTCATCGCCACGAACGACTGCCCCGATGGTTGTCCCTGGGGGTAAGCTTAGTTCACTGACGGTGCGACCAACCACTTTTGAGGTGTGTTCATCGCCGTGGGCGATTGCTTCAATGGCCTCGGCAGCGCCGCGGCGCAGTGAATAGACATTGACGATATCACCCTTGCGCACATGCGTTAACAGTGCTGATAACGTGGCTTGCTGCGGCGAAATGGCAATATCAATGACGCCGCCTTGGACCAGATCCACATACGCTGAGCGCTGGATCAGGACAATGGCTTTTTTCGCCCCCATTTTTTTAGCCAGCATCGCCGACATAATGTTGGCTTCATCATCATTGGTGACGGCAATAAAAACGTCCACTTGCTCGATATGTTCTTCACGTAGTAGCTCTTGATCAGAAGCATCACCACAGAACACGATGGTATTGTTAAGCATTTCGGAGAGTGACTCGGCGCGCTCGAGTGTTTGTTCGATCAGCTTGACGCTATATTGGGTTTCGAGTCGCTGGGCGAGTGCTGCGCCAATGTTCCCTCCGCCGACGATCATGATGCGCCGGTAGGGCTCTTCGAGGCGCTGTAGTTCACTCATTACTGAGCGAATATGCTCACTGGGTGCGATGAAAAAGACCTCGTCATCTGCTTCAATAACGGTAGTGCCTTGCGGGCGAATCGCATGATCGCGGCGAAAAATAGCGGCAACACGCGTTTCAGTATTGGGAATATGATCGCGCAGGACCGATAATGCATTGCCCACCAGCGGCCCCCCATAATAGGCTTTGACCGCAACTAATCCGACTTGGCCATTAGCAAAGTTCATCACTTGCAGTGCACCTGGATAGTCAATTAAGCGACTAATATAGTCGGTGACCAGTTGCTCTGGTGCAATCAAGTGATCCAGTGGAATCGCTTCAGGACGAAACAACTTATCACGCTCAGCTAAAATAGCTTGCGAGCGGATCCGCGCCACTTTATTAGGTGTATTAAAGAGGGTGTAGGCTATCTGACAGGCAATCATATTGGTTTCGTCACTGTTGGTGACGGCCACTAACATGTCCGCATCTTGGGCTCCTGCCTCACGTAGCACATCGGGGTTTGAGCCATAACCTTGCACGACCCGCAAATCGAACTTATCTTGCAGATCACGCAATCGCTCGTTATCGGTGTCGACCACCGTGATATCGGATTTTTCGCCGACTAGGTTTTCAGCCAGTGTGCCACCGACTTGCCCGGCACCGAGAATGATAATTTTCATAGAATTAACAAGGTGATTAGCCTGTGACTCAATATAGTTTGGACTGCCCCAAATGGTTTAGCCAGCATTGGGACGCTTTTGTAACCGCGCATAATAAAAACCATCTTTATGTAGTTCTCCAGGCAGTATCTGCCAACCGGGTGACTGGGGTGTTTCATCGATGTGAATAGGTAATAACTGGGCATCGCTATGATCGGCTAAAAACCCAGCGATCTGTTGGTTGTTTTCTGCTGGTAATATGGAACAGGTTGCGTACAAAAGAGTGCCGCCGACTTTGAGTTCACCCCATAGCGCCGTTAAGATCTGCTGTTGTAGTACAACTAAAGCCGCAATGTCTTCTTGGCGACGCAACCATTTAATATCAGGATGACGACGGATGACGCCTGTCGCAGAGCATGGCGCATCGAGTAAAATTCGATCATAAGGTCCATCGCTCCACAATTGTGGTTTGCTCGCATCGGCTACGCGCAAGATTGCCTGCAAATTGAGCCTGTCTAAATTTTCTTGTACGCGCGTGAGGCGCTGCGCATCCACATCAATGGCGGTTAATTTGATGCTGGGTTGACGCTCGAGGAGATGACAAGTTTTCCCGCCAGGCGCGGCGCAGGCATCTAAAATTTTGTCATTTGGTTGTGGATCGAGCAGGCGTGCGGCCATCTGTGCAGCCCCATCTTGAACAGAGACCCAACCCTGATGAAAACCCGGGAGCTTAGTTACGCCAACCGGATGCTCTAAGCGCAGTCCATCGGGCGTATCTGGGCAAGGGAAGGCAGAAATATCTGCTTCTACTAATTTAGCTAGGTATTCGGTGGTTGTGATCGCGTGCTGATTCACCCGCAGCCACATTGGCGCGCGTTGATTGTTGGCCTGCAAGATATCGTGGTATTTTTCGGGATAAGCTTGCTCAATTTGCTCACTGAGCCATTTGGGATGACAACTTTGCAGTGATGGCTGCTGATTAATCAGCTCCATTAACTCATCATGGCGGCGCTCAGCATTGCGAAGTACGCCATTGATCAATTTGCTAAATTGACCCAGTTTCAGTTCTCGGCTCGCTTGCACCGTTTCACTGACGGCGGCATGTGCGGGAATGCGCATGTAAAATAGCTGATAAAGACCGGCGAGGATCAAATAATGCCCCGTGCGATATTTGCCTTTCAGCGGTTTATCCATCAGTTGTCTGGCCCAATAATCGAGCCGCGGTAGCAGACGAATCACGCCATAACAGAGTTCTTGAGTTAAACCACGGTCCTTGAGCGAGCAACGAGCTAACTCACGATCAAACAGGCCATTGAGTGACTGACTTTGTTCGATGACTTGAAAAATAATGGAGGCGCTTAATGCGCGCGAAGTCACCAGCTTCATGAACGACTCACTAGTTGGCTGTCGAGCGTAAACCAATCGCGCCGCGCATTCAGTAAGTCAACCACTCCTAAAGGTTTTTTGCCGGGGATCTGCAGCACCTGCAGTTGCAAGGCTTGCTTACCGGTCGCCACCACAATACCAGATTTATCTGCTGAGAGAATGGTCCCAGGTGCAGCGACTTGGGTAGTTTCAACCACTTGAGCTTGCCAGACTTTAATGGCTTGATCGTGCAGCGTAAAGTAACTCACCGGCCACGGGTTAAAAGCGCGAATGCAACGCTCAATCTGCACCGCGTCATCATGCCAGTCAATCTGCGCCTCTGTTTTGGAGAGCTTCTGCGCATAGCTGGCTTGCCCATCATCTTGAACAGTGGCACTGAGTTTATCTTCTGATAGCTTATCCAAGGCATCTATAAGTGCCTGTGGACCAATTTCAGCCAACTTGTCATAGAGTGATGCGCTGGTGTCATCATGGCTAATGGCAATGGCGCTGGTCTGCAGCATTGCGCCGGTGTCGAGCCCTTCATCCATCTGCATTACGGTGACACCCGTTTGCTCATCGCCCGCCCATACTGCCCGTTGGATAGGTGCGGCGCCGCGCCAGCGAGGTAGTAATGAGCCATGAACATTGATACAACCACGCTTAGGTGTGTCTAATATGGCTTTGGGTAAAATCAGGCCATAAGCCACTACTACCATCACATCAGCCTCAAACTCGGCTAATTGCGCTGCGGCTTGTGGCGAACGTAGTGATGTCGGTTGGCAAATAGAGAGTTGGTGCTGCATTGCTAATTCTTTGACTGGGCTGGCGGTGAGTTTTTTGCCGCGCCCTGCGGGGCGATCAGGCTGAGTGTAAACCGCGACCACTTGATGGTCGCTATTCATTAATGCTCTAAGATGACGCGCAGCAAAATCAGGCGTGCCAGCAAAAATAATACGCAATGGTTTCAAACCAAACTCCTATTAGTTGTCTTCTTTGTTGCACGTATTATGTACGTGTTTCACGTTTGGCTAGCTTTTCCATCTTCTGTTTCACCCGTTGGCGTTTCAGCATCGAGAGATAATCAACAAATAACTTCCCTAGTAGATGGTCCATCTCATGCTGGATGCAAATAGCTAATAGCCCTGTGGCATTGAGCTCAAACGGGTTGCCGTCACGATCAAGTGCCTTAATCGTCACTTCGGTCGCGCGCTCAACATCGGCGCGATACTCAGGCACCGATAAACAACCTTCTTCATTCATCGCAACACTGTCAGAGCGCTGAATCACTTCTGGATTGATCAGGACAATCCGCTCATCACGCGTTTCAGAACAATCCATCACAATGACTTGCTGATGAAAATCGACTTGCGTTGCGGCCAATCCAACACCCTCTTCAGCGTACATGGTATCGAACATATCATCGACCATCTTTTGGATCTTCGGCGTGACTTTCGCAACAGGTTTTGCAACGGTACGCAGCCGCTCATCGGGAAATTTTAAAACATTGAGAACTGCCATAAAGTTCGGTCACCTTCTTATCATTGATAGTGTTTACTAGCGAAAAAGCCACTTTTATTGATAATAACAATAAAAATATCTGTTCAACATGCAATAGACTTTCCTCATTTTAGTCATTTCTGCTACTAAAAAACAGCATTAGGCGAGTTTGCTCGATTGCTTTTCATCATCGGTTCTATTTGTTAGCTCAATATATGACGGATGATCGCACTTTCTATACACTAATGATATGAATGTAATTAGTGGAAGAGGTTTATGAATACCGGGGCGATTTCACACATACTGTTAAGATTGGTGGCCGTTGCTGGCATTGGACCAAAACGCTTACAACGTGTGCTGGAGCATATTCCCATCGATCAACTCTCGCAGGTCAGCGCCGCGCAGCTGTATGAGTTGGGTTGGTCAAAGCGTCAAGTCGGCAACTTTGAACAAGGTTGCCAAGAGCTCGAGCAGGCCCAAAACTGGCTCGCTCAGTCGAGTACGCATCATCTGGTCACGTTGGCTGACGTTGAATATCCAGCACGCCTTAAAGAGATCCCACTGCCACCGCCCGTGTTATTTGTGCGCGGTCATGTAGATTGCTTAAGTGCGCCGCAAGTGGCTATGGTGGGAAGCCGTCAGGCGGGCTATAGCGCTAAGGAACAAGTTCGGCGTTTAGCCTATGAACTTGCGGAGGTCGGGTTGGTCATTACCAGCGGTTTGGCGCTGGGGATTGATAGCGCAGCGCATTATGGGGCATTACTGGCTGGTCAGACCATTGCCGTGATGGGAACAGGGATTGATCGTATTTATCCAGCGCGGCATCGACAGCTCGCTGAGCAAATTTGTCAACAGGGTGCGTTGGTCAGTGAATTTCTTCCTGGTTGTCCGCCCAAAGCGCAGCAGTTTCCGCGGCGTAACCGGGTGATTAGTGGGTTAAGTATTGGGATCGTTGTGGGGGAGGCGGCTGCGCGTAGCGGTTCGCTGATTACCGCGCGTTATGCACTTGAACAGAATCGAGAATTGTTTGCTATTCCTGGAAATATCGACAATCCTTTAAGTGAAGGACCGCACCAGCTTATTCAGCATGGGGCTAAATTGGTTACATCGACTGCCGATATACTCAATGAGCTTATCTGGTTAATTCCAGATTTTTTGGACAATAAATGCGCACCATCAGATAATAGTTGTCAACAGCAATTGCCAAGGGATGAATTGTTGGATAACGTAGGTTATGAGACGACAACACTAGACCAAGTTGTCGAACGCAGCTTACTGCCTGTGGAATACGTCGTCGGGAAATTGATTGAGCTGGAAATAGCCGGTGAGATCGCATCCGTACCCGGCGGTTATGTCCGATCGAGGAGGAACCCGTGATGTTTGATATCCTCATGTATCTTTTCGAGACCTATATCCACAGTGATGTTGAACTGCTGATGGATCATGATGAACTCACCGATGAGCTCTCTCGTGCAGGGTTTCGTAAAGAGGAGATCTATAAAGCTCTGGACTGGCTAGAGCAGCTGGCTGCACTTCAGGAAAGTGATATTCACCCCTACCTGAGCCCGTCGGCAACCTCAGCCATTCGCATATTTACTCAGCCAGAGATGGCTAAGCTAGATGTCGAATGTCGTGGTTTTTTGATGTTTTTGGAGCAGATCAAGGTATTGATGCCAGAAACCCGTGAAATGGTGTTGGATCGGGTGATGGAATTGGATAGTCCAGAAATTGAGCTCGATGATCTAAAATGGATCATCTTGATGGTGCTGTTCAATGTCCCTGGTAGTGAATCTGCATATCAGCAAATGGAAGAGCTGATTTTTGAAGTAGGAGATGGCATCTTGCATTAGCTGCAGTTTAGCTCGGTGATGCAATGGCTATCCGAGTTAACTCGTTGTTACTAAGAGACTTATGGCTAAGATTGATCCAAAATTGTTTTCTGCACATAAACATGCGCTGGAAGGACCGGTAGATCCTTGTCCAAAGTGTGGTGCTGAGCTGGTTTACCAACATCGTAAAGGCGGCTCATTTATCAGCTGTAGCCGACACCCAGGGTGTGATTATACCCGCTCGTTACATGATGATAATGCGCGGATTGAAAAACTGTTGCCCGGTACCGAGTGCCCAGAGTGCGGTCAGCAATTAATACTGCGCAGCGGTCGTTATGGGCTGTTCGTGGGCTGTAGTGGGTTTCCTGAATGTGAGCATATTGAACGTTTAGATAGCCCCCCTGAAGAGGTTCAGGTGAGTTGCCCAAGCTGCCATCAAGGGCAAATTGTGCGCCGTCAATCTCGCTTCGGTAAAACCTTTTATGCCTGTAACCAATACCCGAAGTGCAAATTCGCGCTCAACTATCCGCCGGTGGCTCAACGCTGCCAGTTTTGTGGATTTGAGTTGTTGGTTAAGCGCAAAATGGCCAGTGGTGAACAGCTCTATTGCGCCAGTAAAAAATGTGGGAAGTTACAGCCGGAGCCAGAAGGCTCCGACGAATAGTTAGTCTTGTTGCAAATACAGATGCAATGCTGGAAATTGCTCGGCAGGTAATTTGCGTGCAAGCTCAGTGATGTGCTCAGTGAGCTGTTCGCGGCTGGGAGCACTTAAATTGATATGTCCCATTTTACGTCCTGCACGTTTATCTTTACCATACCAATGGACTCGGCAACCGGGTAGCGCATAGACGGCAGGGTCGAGCGTATCTTCACCAAGAATATTCACCATAGCCGTTGGTTCTCGCAGCGACGTATCACCGAGTGGTAACCCGGCAACGGCGCGCAGATGGTTATCAAACTGGCTAATAAATGCACCTTGCTGGCTCCAATGCCCTGAGTTATGAACACGTGGTGCAATTTCGTTGACCAGCAGCCGTTCACCTACCACAAAGAATTCAATCGCTAACACCCCAACATAGTTAAGCTGCTTGGCTATGGCATGAAACATCTGTTGAGCTTGCTGCTGCAGGGCACCGGGTAGACTACCGTCAACAATCGAGAGATTAAGTACCCCTTGATGGTGATGGTTTAGCGCGAGCGGATAGCTAACAATATCGCCGTCGTGGCTGCGAGCACCCACCAATGACACTTCATAATCAAATGGGATCATTTGTTCGGCGATCAATGCCTGTTGCGGGTTGTCATGCAAGAACGCTTGTAGCGTTGGCCACAGTTTTTCGGCTTCAGCTAACGTTGCTAATCGCCATTGTCCCTTGCCATCATAGCCCGCCAATGCACTTTTAAGCACGAGTGGTAAATCAAGCTGGGTGAGGGCTTGCTCGAACCCAATTTTATCGTTGACGATTAGATGCGGCGCATTAGCCACTTGGGCTTGCTCGAGCAGCTCTTTTTCCAGTCGGCGATCAGCGCCCGCTTTAATGGCACGGGCATCTGGATACATTTTGCCGCTTTGCTCGCAGGTCTCCAGCACATCATAGGGGATATGCTCAAATTCGCTGGTAATCACATCAGCCCACGCAATTGCATCGTTAAGTGATTGTGGATAAATCTGTTTAGTGAGAGGGTCAACGACCTGTTTGGGCCCTACATCATAGGCGCGCAGAGAGAGCTCTAATACCCATCCATCGAGCGCCATCATGCGCGCGAGTTGACCCGCCCCCAATACTAAGATATTCATGACTATGCCTCACTTGGATCGGGGTGTTCGAGCACTTGCTGAGTTTGTTTGGCGCGAAAGGCATCCACTTTTGCTAATAGATCAGTATCACTGGTCGCTAAGATCTGGGCGGCTAATAGCCCCGCATTCGCAGCACCTGATTCACCGATGGCCAATGTCCCAACTGCGACACCTTTAGGCATCTGAACGATGGAGAGTAGTGAGTCCATTCCTTTTAATGCACGTGATTGAACGGGTACGCCCAGCACTGGCAATGAGGTAAACGCGGCGCACATACCGGGTAGATGAGCCGCTCCGCCAGCACCAGCAATAATAACCTTTAAACCGCGCTGCTGTGCACCTTGGGCGTAATCTGCCAGTAGTTGAGGGGTGCGATGGGCTGAAACGACCTGAGTTTCATAGGCAATACCAAATTGATCTAACATTGCTGCGGCATGCGACATTGTTGGCCAATCGGACTTTGAGCCCATGATGATTCCAACTTTCATTTCCGACTCCTGTTGAGTTGCTGCGTTATTGAAATGGGGGAGGGCATTATAACCTGAATCATGAAAGCTTATGAAATATTCAAATGTATTGACATGTGATAACTGGCAAAATCGGCAAATGCTCGGGCGAATGTGAAGCCGCAGTAGGTTTTGCAATGGTGTTTAGCGCCTTGAATCTGTTTTTGGAGACAGACGTTATGAGTCTATGATTCTATGATTCGACTCAGTGGTGTTGGACTTGGGGAAACGCATCGTGATGGCGCCGCGTAACGCTTATTAGGCCATGCTGGCGAGTGACTTCCGAGAGTTAAATAAATCAGGTAAGGTGATATCAAAGTATAAAGGAGAATTTAGCGTGAGCAGTTTAGAGCAGACCGTCAATGCGTTACATCAAGGGCAGGTGATTGCTTATCCGACCGAAGGGGTGTTTGGTTTAGGGTGTGATCCTGATCGACCACAGGCCATTGAACGACTCTTAGCGATTAAGCAACGCCCAAAAGAAAAAGGCCTTATTTTGATTGCCGCCGATTTTAGCCAGCTTGAATTATACGTGGATCTGGATCGTTTAACGAGCGTGCGCCGCGAGCAAATTTTTGCCAGTTGGCCGGGCCCCATAACCTGGGTTCTTCCCGCTTCTGATTTAACCAGTCGCTGGGTCACCGGACAGTTTGACACAGTGGCGGTGCGAGTCAGTGACCACCCACTAGTGGTATCGCTGTGCGAAGCCTTTGGCAAACCGATTATCTCGACCAGTGCCAATTTATCGGGTCAACCAGCGGCGCTGCATGAAGCAGAGGTTGAGCGCCAATTCGGGGGACAGATAGCTGCCATTTTAAGTGGTCAAACGGGCGGGCGGAATAAACCTAGTCGGATTATGGACGGCTTAACGGGTGACGTTTTACGTGAAGGTTGATGATATAGGGGTAAAGCGATAGTGGGTAGGCAGCAAGTTATCGATTTTTTAATTGAGCTTCAAGAGCGGATCTGCCGCCAGCTTGAAGCACTCGATAACGTTAAATTTAATATTGATCGCTGGCAGCGTGAGCCCGGTGCCAAAGGGCTGAGCGGTGGTGGGGATAGCCGAGTGCTCTATGGTGAGACATTTGAGCAAGCGGGGGTGAATTTCTCTCATGTGCATGGTGCGCAATTGCCGAGTGCAGCAACTCATAATCGTCCTGAATTAGTCGGACGTAGTTTTGAGGCGATGGGGGTGTCGTTAGTGATTCATCCTCGTAACCCCTATGTCCCAACCAGCCATGCGAACGTGCGTTTTTTTATTGCCGACAAGCCGGGTGAAGAGCCTGTTTGGTGGTTTGGTGGCGGGTTTGATCTGACCCCTTTTTACCCATTTGATGAGGATGTACGTCATTGGCACCAAGTGGCGCATGATCTTTGCCAGCCGTTTGGCGCGACTCGCTATGCAGAGCATAAACGGTGGTGTGATGAATACTTTTATCTGCCGCATCGCGGTGAAACGCGAGGCGTAGGTGGGTTATTTTTCGATGATCTTTGTCAGCCTGATTTTGCGACCTGTTTTGCCTACATGCAAGCGGTTGGGGAAGGTTTTACCCGAGGCTATTTACCGATTGTCCTGCGACGAATGGATATGGACTATGGTGAGCGCGAGCGGCAGTTTCAGTTATATCGTCGAGGTCGCTATGTGGAGTTTAATTTGGTTTATGATCGTGGGACTTTATTTGGCTTACAAAGCGGTGGTCGCACCGAGTCTATTTTGATGTCGATGCCACCGTTAGCCCGCTGGCAATACGGGTATCAAAGTGAGCCTGGTTCAGCTGAATCGCGGTTACTGGATTACTTAACCGCGCAAGATTGGCTTTCGATATCAAAGGAAAATTGATTTTTATTAAAAATTCATGATTTTTTACTTGCATGTTATGGGGGTTTGGATTATTTACTCAATTGCATATAGGCTAGATGCAATGCATCATTTTAGATAGAGATGAAGCTAGTTATGAGTGGATCTTTTGCAACGAACCGTCGATTTTTCGACGACAAACATTTCCCCCGCGGTTTTTCTCGCTCAGGGGTTTTCACAATCAAAGAAGCGCAGGTGTTAGAGAGCTTTGGCTTTGCGTTTAAAGAGCTGGACGAGCAACTTAGACAACCTAGTGATACGGTTGAACAGCGCTTTGTGGCTGTTTGTCGTGGTGAACAGGCGGCTGAATCAGCCGAAGAAAAAGCTTGGCTCAAATTCAAGCAGCGAACAGGACGTCGTCGCTTTCATGCACTAGTTGGATCACCGAAAGTAGTGGCTAGTGATGATGAGGTGAGTAGCAGTAGTGATGACGAAGATTTAGTTATGGAAGACTAAATAGAATAATACAGTGGCTTTGGCCACTGTATTCTAATTGTTTCTCGATATTGCCGATAAAAATCGCTATGGTTAATAGAGTTTTTTAATTATTCGAGTAGAGGCACATCGTGGATCGTTATGCAGTGATTGGCCATCCGATCAACCATTCTAAATCCCCTTTCATTCACACTCTTTTTGCCCGCCAAACGCAGCAACACATGTGCTATGAAGCAATTGAACTCGCCAAAGATGGATTTATCGCAGGTGTGAGTGAATTGTTCGCTAACGGTCTTCGCGGATGCAACGTGACGGTACCGTTTAAACAGCAGGCGTATCAATTTGCCCATCAGTTAACTGACCGAGCACGTGTGGCCCATGCGGTGAATACGCTAAAAATGACCGATGATGGTTTAATTCTTGGTGATAATACCGATGGGGCTGGTTTGCTGACTGCGCTGGATCTTGAGTTTGGTTCGCTGGCTGATCGGTGTATTTTACTGCTAGGCGCTGGCGGCGCGGCGCGGGGGGTTATTGGGCCGCTTTTAGCTGCAAACCCTCGGTCACTAGTGATTGCTAATCGCACCCACGACAAGGCGCAGGCGCTTGCCGAGCAATTTAGCACCTTGGGGGGGATAGAGGCAATGTCATTGACCAATCTCGATGGTCGTTTTGACTTGATTATTAATGCCACCTCTGCCAGTTTAGCCGGTCAGCGGTTGAGCTTACCTGCGCGGGTGATCCATCCCCAAGTGTGTTGTTATGACATGATGTATCAGGTGGGTATGACCGAATTCAATCAATGGGCCAAGCAGTTAGGGGCACGGCAGACCATTGATGGCTTAGGAATGTTGGTCTCTCAAGCCGCGGAAAGTTTTGCGATTTGGCGTGGTATTCGCCCCGGCGTGCGACAAGTGATAAGTGAAATGCGGCGGAATATGAACGTTTAGTCGGCAAAAAAGACTTTTATCCCTCATCAAGGAAAACCGATACCTACATTTATGGATTTTTTTCTTGCTAAAGCTCCATTATATTAGCCCATAAGTTACAGATAGACTTAAGAATATGATGATTTTTCCATCATAGAATTGGCCTCATGGTGTGAATTGGCGTAGCGTTAACGCGTTAACTCAACCGCCGGCGTTTTGTGATGCTATCGTATTACTAACTGACCATTTTAGAGAATTGCACGTGTTGTGGCGATGGTTTGATATAAATCAAGGCTATTGGTGTGTAGAGGAAGGTGTATTTGATGAAGAACAGACAGATTAGTCTGATGACTCGCATGGTAAAACGAAGTGGGTATGCACTTGTATGTGCATGCGTCTATTTGACAATGGCGAGTCGCGCGGTTTATGCAGATGATGCAACAAATAGTGATGCGCCCCCACAACCTTATATTCAGTATACGAAAAACGGCCCATCTGATCGCAACTCGGTGATTGAACTCGCTAAAAAACTAGCGCAATCGCCTTATCAAGCACCGAGCGAACCACTGCCAAAATCATTGGCGGGTATGTCATTGGCTCAGTATAAAAGCATTTTATTTCAACCCAATCAAGCGGTGTGGGCCAAAGATAACTTACCTTTTCAAATGCAGCTGTTGATGCGCGGTTCCTATTTTGATGCGCCAGTTGAAATTGCTACTGTAGATAATGGTCAGGCAAACCATTTGCCTTTTTCCCCTCAATTGTTTACCCATAGTTCGGGGGAGCCGCTGACTCTGCCTGATCAAGATATTGGCTTTTCTGGATTAAGCTTCTATTATCGCCTGAATCAACCTGAGACTTATAATAAAGTCATCGAATTTCAAGGGGCTAGTTACTTTAAAGCGATCGGAAAAAATGAGCATTGGGGGGCTTCAGCCCGAGGTTTAGCGATTGATACGGCTGATCCCAAAGGTGAAGAGATCCCCGTATTTCGCGCTTTTTGGGTTGAGAAACCCAGCGATAGTAGCAACAGCATTGTGGTCAATGCCCTTTTAGATAGTCCGAGTGTGACGGGGGCTTATCGGTTCACCATTCGCCCTGGCGATACCACCACAATGGATGTCGAGGTATCATTATTCCCTCGCAAAGATCTCAGCAAAGTGGGTTTGGCTCCGATGAACAGCATGTATATGTTTTCGACCAATGATCGACAAAATTTTGATGATTACCGCCCAGAGGTGCACGATTCCGATGGATTGCTGATGGTTAATGGTAAGGGGGAACGGCTATGGCGGCCATTGACGAATCCGAAAACTCTGCAGATGAGCGCATTTGTGGATGAAGCCCCTATTGGTTTTGGTTTGATGCAACGTGATCGCAACTTTTCTGATTACCAAGATCTTTCAGAACATTTTCAAGACCGACCCAGTCTTTGGGTTGAGCCTATTGGCAACTGGGGTAAGGGCAGTGTTTCACTGATTGAAATTCCCTCTGATAGTGAAATCCATGACAATATTGTTGCTTATTGGGCCCCAAAATCACCTTTAAAAGCTGGTAGCGAGTATGATTATTCATATCGCTTACATTGGGGACAAGATCCTCATCCGGCGAGCAATACTTACGTGATTTCTGGCACCTATGCCGGCCGGACCGCGGAAAGTAAAAATAGTAGCCATCGCCACTTTGTGATCGATTACCGCTCGCCCAATGCATCGATACCAGCAACGGCCTCTATGCCGATGGTCAATGTTATTACCTCAAAAGGGAAAATTACCGATGTTCAGGTCGTGAAAAACGCCTATACGCCAGGTTATCGAGTCAGTTTTAATCTCGATGGTGAGGGCATCAGTGCGGCTGAATTACGTGCAGAATTAACCTTCAACGATAATCGCAAAGCCGAAACTTGGTTGTATCGTTGGACGTCGAGCTAATGGTGGGGATGATGTCCGTGAAGTCAAATACCTGCGAGCCGGGAATGCCATTGGAGCAGTCTGCTGCCATGCCAGTTCAAGATCTTAAACATTTTATCCCCATGCAGGTGCGTCAGCCTATCAGTAAAAAGGCGCTTCATTCTGCGCCATGGAAACGTATTTTGGTGCTAGGTGGGGCGCTTTTGATCTCCGCCTTGGCGATTAATGAAATGCGCGCTGTGTTAGGGGTCGGTGGACTGACCCCGATTGAATATATGGTGCTGATTTTATTTGCGTTAACATTTTGCTGGATCACGGTGGCTTTTACCGGTTCGATAGCTGGTTTTGTGTGTGTGCTCAAGCGAACCAACAAAGAACCGCAATACTCAGATGAGCCATTTAATACTCGTACTGCTGTGTTAATGCCCACTTATAATGAGGATCCAGCGCGTCTTTTCGCTGGATTAGAGGCCATGGCCAGAGAAGTGCTTGAAGCTGGAGGCGGAACGCATTTTGATTGGTGTATTATCAGTGATACAACCGATGCTGAGATTGCCCGTAAAGAGCAGCAGGCCGTACGGCTTATTCGTCAACGGTTAGCCGGATCGTGCCACGTTTACTATCGTCGGCGGCGTAAAAATATTGCTCGTAAATCGGGGAATGTCGAAGATTTTTGTGTGCGTTGGGGGAGTCGCTATGATCATCTGTTGGTACTCGATGCTGATAGTTTAATGAGCGGTCGCGTCATGGCTGAGATGGCTCGGCGTATGCAAAAGAATCCAGACTTAGGCTTATTGCAAACCATTCCTCGGTTAATCAATGGAACCACCTTAGTCGCGCGCCTACAGCAGTTTGCTGGACGAGTCTATGGGCCAGTTGTTGGTTCAGGATTATCATGGTGGACGCAAAAAGAGGGTAACTTCTGGGGACATAACGCGATTATTCGCACCCAAGCATTTATGCAATCAGCAGGGTTACCGAAATTGCCCGGCAAACCACCATTTGGTGGGCATATTCTTAGCCATGATTTTGTTGAAGCTGCGCTGCTGCGTCGTAGTGGCTGGGCCGTTGAGATAGCCGATGATCTCAGTGAGTCTTATGAAGAATCACCGCCATCTATTGTGGATTTAGCGGTGCGTGATAGGCGTTGGTGTCAGGGCAATTTGCAGCACAGCCGCGTGATTGGTGCGAAGCGACTACACTGGGTGAGCCGCATGCATATCTTAACGGGGATCATGTCGTATGTATCGTCGCCCTTATGGTTGATGCTGATCATCACCGGGCTGATGCTGGCGCTGCAATATCAATTTGTGCGCCCAGAATACTTTCCGCAAGGTTTTTCATTATTCCCTACTTGGCCCTTGATGGACCCCGAGCGAGCATTACGATTGTTCGCGATTACGATGGGGATTTTATTTGGTCCGAAGATTTTGGGGCTTCTCTCTTTTTTGTGTGATCGCCAGCAGCGCCATCAATCAGGCGGCGTTGTCAGAATATTTATAAGTTTCATCGTCGAAATGATTGTGTCGGCATTAATTGCACCGATCATGATGTTGATGCATAGCGGGGCGGTTACATCTATTTTACTTGGCAAAGATAGTGGTTGGAATCCACAGCGGCGCGATGATGGCCAAATTCCTTGGAAAGATCTATGGCATCGTCATCATTGGCATGTCATCGGCGGTATTATTTTGGCGATTGCTTCGTATATTATCTCACTGGATGTATTGGCGTGGTTGTCACCTGCCATCATTGGCATGATCTTAGCGGTTCCATTGTCATCATGGACGGGGTCTAATCGAATCGGTCGGCGTATCAAACAGGCGGGGATTTTAAAAATTCCAGAAGAGAGCCAAATGCCTGCAATCTGGCAGTTGATGGAGTCGCAGTTGCCGCACTATCAAGATCAACTCACACATACGCCATCACTGGCGGATATCGCCAGTCATCATGAGTTACTGCAAGCGCATCTGCAATTAACGGATCGTCTAATGCCGCGTCCTGCTGGTGATATCGAAGCAATAGATGCCACGGCTGCGATTAAAATTGCTGATGCCCAGTGTATAGAGCAAGCGGTCACTTTTTTAGATGATAAAGAGCAGGCTCGGGTGCAAAACACGCCCGCTTTGATGAAAGCTTTAGCCGCTTTACCTAAAACAGCGCAGTTGCAACTCGAGGTCTCTCGCCAACAGCTGCAACCGCGAGAAAATCAGCGACTGGTTCAATTATTTCGCGAACTCTAAACAGCATCGCCAATAAACTGTGTTTCCAGCATTAATATTAAAAGATGACAGATGATATTAATGTTGGGCCAGATACTCATCTTTTAGTTGTTGATAGTTAAGCGCTGATTGGCGTAAAAATTCGATCTCTTCTGCGGATAACTTGCGAGCTCGAGTGACTGGACTGCCCAGATAGAGATAACCCGACTGGAGTCGTTTGCCCGGTGGTACTAAGGCGCCGGCTCCGAGCATGACGTCATCTTCAATGATCACTCCATCGAGTACAATCGCCCCCATTCCAACTAAAACCCGATTGCCAATCTGACAGGCGTGTAGTGTCGCATTATGGCCGATAGTCACGTCATCGCCAATGGTGAGTGCAAGTCCCTGAGGGTATGTATTGCTAGGGCGGGTTACGTGCAGCACGCTACCATCCTGAACATTAGAACGCGTCCCTATCGTTATCGTGTTTACATCAGCACGAACGACGACTAAAGGCCAGATACTGCAATCATCTGCTAAGGTTACTTTTCCGATAACAACAGCACTGTCATCGATCAATACGCGCTGCGCTAATTTAGGAAAGTGTTCTTTGTAGGATTTTACTGTCATAACAACCTATGGTTAACCGTTATTGATAAGGGAGTCGTGCAGAACTTCTGCGTACGCTTAAATCAATAGATGATTCAAGCTTAGATGCACAGAAAAGGTGTGCACGGGTTTAAAGACGATCATCACCGTTCTTTATGAACAGTCAATTGTCATCAGACTAACTTTTGACCCGAGTCAATACTCGTTGTCTCCACGAATATAGCAACCAACAAAGCGATAGCCTAAAAACGATGAAGTTGACTATTTTTAGCACAAAGTACGAGCTTTTGTGTATATAGTGAGCGTCTTTGGATGAAATCTCTACAAACAGTTAAAAAAACGCAAAAAAACATAAAAAAGGGTTGCGTAAAACCGAGC
>NZ_JBEQCT010000012.1:0-81862 GCF_046054155.1 Celerinatantimonas yamalensis | reverse complement strand
TTTTGCCTTCAATCGAAATATAACAAGGTGTTGGCATGAGATGTGATCCTCTTTAATAGTTTATTGATGAAACACTAAAGAGTAAAACAACATCCATGCCAACTTTTTATAAATTGTAAGGTATTGTTTTTTATACCAATGATAAAAACAGAGTTGATGATAAAATAACCAGCGAGCAAGAAGTTGCCCAGATCGAGCAAGAAGTTGCCCAGCTGGGCAACTTCTTGCTCGGTAAGTTGACTCAAAATAAACCTTTTTCTGTTCTTGAAACCTCAATCTCCTTAGCCATAGAGAACGCGTCATATAGAATGTGTGCATAATTTGCCCTCATTCTTGCACTCCGTATTGTGTCAGCGCGGCTGTTGGTGACTGACGCTGTTGGCTATAGAGCTATTTATATTGATATCAAATATTCGGCAAGTGGTTGGTTAATGGTCTATTTTTAGAGAAGTGTCTGCCGTTTGAGATAAGCGGCAGGGTTAATAATCACTCTTTTTTGTCGACCGAGGTTTATTTATGGGTAGTTTACGCCACCTTCCCATCGCCCAAATTGTTCAGCGGTACCACTGCCAGACGTTATTTGAAACAGGTACGGGGCTTGGCCAATCATTGCAATATGCACAGCAACTGCCATTTCGGCAGTTGATTTCGTGCGAAATTAATGATGATTTATATACACTGCTTAGCCAGATCTATGCGCCGCTGCGTCACAGTGAGCGGTTGCAGTTATTGCATTGCGACAGTGCCCGCGCATTGCAAAGAGTATTGCCAGAGCTTAATGATGCGCCCGTTTTATTTTGGTTAGATGCCCATTACCCCGGCGCTGATTTTGGCCTGAATCAGTATGATGATGAGCCGCAAGAGCATATTCGACTGCCGCTTGAACAGGAACTGCAGCTGATTGCCAAGTTGCGGCCGAATCATAAGGATGTGTTGATTATCGATGATCTGCGGATTTACGAAGATGGACCGTTTGCGAACGGGCCAGCACCAGCCAGTGATCGCTTGCCTCGCTTTAACCGCAATTTACAGTTATTAGAACAGTTATTTGCGAAGACGCACCATATCTTTCGTTCTTATCAGGATGAAGGTTATTTATTGGTCGTCCCGCGGGTGTTATCTGAGAGTTCGATACAGCTGCCCTTTGAGCCTTCAGCTGCATTCAGCGAGGCTCATTTAGCGCAGCTACGCTTAGCGTTTAGTGCAACCGAACACCCTCTACAGTTGTTTGAGCAAGCGCTGCCGTGGTTGGTAAAACATCTTCAGCAATCCTCGCTACAAGCGCTCGCGCAGCCTTGGCAACAGCTACTCGAGCAGCTTGCGGCTAAACCGTTGGCGGTGTTGGGGAATGGCTTTTATGGCGCGCTTGTCGCGGCCATCTGTCAGCAGCAAGGGTATGATGTAGCAGCTTTTGTGAGCCGTGACAGCAAGGTGGTTGGACGGCTGCTCATAGGTAAGCCGGTTTTATCGGTCAATGGATTTTTAGAGAGCCCGATTGATCAAGCGCTCATCGCTTCCTATGGTTCCGCTGCAGCTATTTATAGTGCTATAGTCAGCCAAGCAGTGGCTTGTCATCGCGACAAAGCACTCTATTGGCATCGAGCTGATTAATGAGGAGTGTTCTATGGTTGAAGTCGGTTGTTATAATTTTGCCCACGAAGCCTATATTGCCAAAGCAAGTTTAGCGGCGAGTGGTATCGATAGTGTCATTGTTGATGAGCATTTAGTAGGGATGATGCATACCTTGGGCGCGGTGCGTCTTTGGGTTGACGAAAGCGATCTGCAAAGCGCGACCGAAGTTCTACAGACTGATTTTTCCGACGATAAGGTCAATTAAGGACGCCTCAGCAAATTTAAGCGTGAGCACTGAGGCGTTTACCATGGCTTAGCTCATATTAATGATGCTCGTTGCTTGCCAAAGCAGAACGCCTTTGCTTTGCGCTCGTTTGAGCGACAGCAGGCGCAGTAATGGTTTGGCACGGGCTTCTAGCTCGACAATCTGCTCGGGGAATAGTTGTTGGACCAATTGTTCACAGCGCGTGACCGATGCAGAAGCGTGATCGGATTCGATCATCGCAATATAGGCCCAATAGTAGGCTGACTCAAGCCGTTCAGGGTTTTGTGCCAATAATAGCGATAACCGATATGAGGCGACCGGATAGCCACATTGTTCACCTGTCTGCTGATATAACGCTTTAGCCTGTTCCAGATTGGTGCTCACTCCTAATCCGTATTCATAGCAATAGGCTAAGTTTAATATCGCAAACGGATCATGGCATTTAGCACCGCGTTTAAAATAGCTCAGCGCCTGCAACGGGTCATAATAGGGGCTATCTGGGCAGGCATAAATATAGCCGAGCAGCGCATAGCAAGTCGGATCGTTGGTGGTGACAGAGCGTGATAACTGCGCCATCGCGCGCGTAAAATCTGCCGCTTGATTGCTTTGATGTAACCAACACCGCGCCGCCCAACAAGCGTAAGGTATCGGAGTGATGGCCGCACGTTTTTTAAGCCATGAGCGGCAGCGGCGCCCCGCGAACAAAATGGGAAAGCGTACTGATAATTGCAAATGTCCTTGCAGATAACGCCGCCAAGGGGCATCCGTTTGATAGTGCTGCGGCGCTGATGGATCCGTGTGGGGGGCGTTATCCCATGCTTGAAACAGTTGATTGTCAACGGCGAATCCCGCGGGCTTATGGGTTAAGCGCGGGCCTTTGCTCAATTGCAATCGGTCATGGATAAGATAGATCATCACCAATAGGCTGATAATCGGAATAACTTGCCCGATCAAACCAATCTGATGTAGTTGGGGAAGATGATATAAACAGTAGCTTTCAGCCACCGTGATAGCCAACGCTGCGATAAGCGACAGCACACCGATAAGGATGCGTTTCATAACCGTTAGGGATCAGCACAATAGAGTGTGGCGAGCCTACCAATTTTTTGCGATAAAGTAACCTATCTTGTGCGCCTCGCTCGCCATACTGGACACTATAGGTGTGGCGCTTGTGAGCGAGCAGGGTGGCAAGTCATACAACAATCAGAATTGCTCTTCTAACACCGCTTGCTTATCAATGCCAAGGCGTTTCATACGAGAGAGTAACGTGGTTCGTTTGATACCTAGTTTTTGTGCGGCACCTCGAGGGCCTGCTACAATGCCATTGGTTGCTTTAAGTGCTTGAATAATTTGCTGATATTGATGGCCTTGCTGCATATCTAGCGGCGCAACAACGGGGCGGTTTATGGGGGCAGGGTTAAACGCTCCTTGAAGGTTGAGCTCGCTAGGTAGACACAGTTCTCGTCCGGGAGAGAGTAATACGGCCCGCTCGACGACGTTTTCTAGTTCGCGGACATTGCCCGGCCATGGATGTTGCTGCAATTGTTGCAGTACGTTTGCCGGAATACTGTTGATCTCGCGGCCTAATCTTCGCGCCGCTTTGAATGTAAAAAATTTTACGAGGGTTGGAATATCTTCCAAACGTTCGCGTAGTGGTGGTAGTCGTACCGGAAAGACATTGAGACGGTAAAATAGGTCACTGCGGAAGGTTTTATCCTCCACCATTAATTTGAGGTCGCGATTGGTCGCGGCGATCAGGCGCACATCCACGTTAATCAGCTTATTGCCACCCACTCGTTCAAATTCTTTCTCTTGTAACACCCGTAGTAGTTTAGGTTGCAGCTCAATGGGCATATCGCCAATTTCATCTAAAAAGAGCGAGCTTTCATGGGCGAGTTCAAAGCGACCAATCCGGCTATTGCTGGCTCCTGTGAAGGCCCCCTTTTCATGGCCGAAAAGATCGCTTTCTAATAATCCGGCAGGCATTGCTGCGCAATTCATTTTTACCATCCGCTGCTTCGCGCGGGGGCTTAGCTGGTGGATCGCTTTGGCAAACAGCTCTTTGCCAGTGCCTGTTTCACCTAGCAGCAGCACGCTGCAATTGGTTTTGGCAACAATCTCAATCTGTTTTAACACCTCGCCAATGGCACTGCTGCGGCCGATGATTTGGTTAAACTGATGATCCATCTGGTCAATCTGTTCACTGAGATAGTGGTTTTCATGCACCAGTTTTTCTTTGAGACCTTTAATTTGTTGATAAGCTCGGGCGTTATCAATGGCTATCCCAACGCGTTCGGCTATCTGCTCTAAGAGTTTAAGCTTATTATCGGCGAATCCTTGAACTGGCCCATGGGCAATCTGCAGCACGCCGCACACCTTACCAGCAAAGCTGATAGGAATCAGTCCCAGCTGGTGTGATGGCGCTGGCCATAACTCAAATAATTTTTGATCGGCCGCCGAGCGCTCGTTTGCGGGGGCGTGGGCGCGTAAGGTGTACACGCAGCTTTTAGCGCTGGTAAATACCTGTTTACTTGGCGTATGCGCATCGAGAGCTTGCTGTTGACAGTCATTGATCTGTTGGTCGTGGTAAAAAAATGTGCTGTAACTGATGATCTGCTGTGCGCGCTGCGCCGGTAAGGTAATGGTAATGGCATCGATGGCAAAATAGCGGTGGATCTCTTGGGCGATTTGCTTGATCACTTGGTTGATATCGCGCTGTGCCAATACCGAATTAGTCACATTGACCAGCAGATGAAAATCATCTCGCTGCTGGCATAACTGTTGCTGCTCTGAGCGAAGTTGCACATGGGATTGTAGATGAGCCATGGCAATGCTGAGTGTGTGACGCAATAACTCAATAGGCTCAAAAGGCTGCTGGCTAAAGAGCTCACAGAGATGATACCCCCCTTGCCCATTTGCAAGCGGCAAGCCGACATAATAGTGAAAATCGGGTAACTCAATGGCTTGATAAAGGGCTGGATAACGCTGCTGATACGCGTTGGCGGTGAGTTGCACCGGTTGGTGGGTGGTTTGAATTTGATGCAGTGGGCCGTTTTCGAGTAAAAAAGAATCATTGATGCCCTGCGAAGCGGGTGTAACGCCATGCCAATGCAGTGATTGTGAGGTATTGATCAGGAGTGCCACTTGGCATAGAGATGGATGGATAGTTAATTGCTGTTGCAGACAGCTTAAAAAATCATCAATTGTAAATTGTTCAAGGAGTCGATGGGTTAAATCCAGCCAAAAGGTTGACTGCATTTGATTGTCACATGTTATGCACATAGCCGTCTCTTTGTTATTGGGTGGAAACCACAACCTCCCTTCATGTATTGGATTTTTTAGTACCACCATGATGGATACAGCAATCTGAGGTCAAGGACTTAACGTGTCGCATGCTGACTTAAAACCTAACGATACAATGCCACACATTTCATGGGACATTGTATCGCAGCATGACTGCGCAGAACTCCAACTCGATCAACAAATACGAGGCAGCGGCTCAAAGTAGGGGAGATCTAAGTGGCGAGTCACGCCATATGCGCCGCAGATCTGTACGCCTGATTGCGAGTTGACGGTGCCAATTTGCCTTGCATCTTTGCCTAATGGGTGGGCCTGCAGTGCATTAAGTACGGCCGCTGCGCTTTGCGCGCTGGTGATAATCACCAATTTACCCTCGTTGGCCAGATTGAGCGGATCAAGCCCGAGCAACTCGCACATTCCGCGCACCGCATCATTCACGGGCAGAGCGTGCTCATTGATCTGCATCCCTAAGCCACTTGCGGTGGCAAATTCATGTAAAATGGCATTAACGCCACCACGTGTGGCATCACGTAGCGTATGAATGCCGCGAATCGACAACAGCGGTTCGACCAACGGCCACAACAGCGCGCAATCGCTGACCAATTGATCACCTAAGCCTAAGTTTTCTCGTTCATTGAGAATCGCTGCGCCATGATCGCCTAAGTTGCCAGTGACGATAATTGCATCATCAGCGGCAATCTGGTCCATCCCCCAATGTACCTCGGGGGAAATCACGCCAATGCCCGTGGTATTAATAAAGATTTTATCGGCGCAGCCATGTCCGACGACTTTGGTATCCCCAGTGACGATCTCAATTTTGGCTTGCTGGGCGGTGGCGGCCATACTCGCGATGATGGTATCGAGAGTTGCCAGAGGTAGCCCCTCTTCTAAAATTAGGCTACAGGTGAGATATTCTGGGCGTGCACCACCGACGGCCAGATCATTGGCGGTACCACAGACCGCCAGCTTACCAATATCGCCGCCAGCAAAGATGATGGGATCGATGACAAAGCTGTCCGTGGTCATCGCTAACTGACTACCTTGACTGGCGAGTTGAGTTAAAGGGAGGCGTGCTTGATCTTCACCACGGCGCAAAAATGGGTTATCAAAGTGGCGTACTAAGGTGTCCTGAATAAGCTGTTGCATCGCGCGCCCGCCGCTGCCATGGGCGAAGGTGATTACATCGTTTGACATATACACTCCTGATTATACTGATAATAAGCGGCACAAGCGCCTTCTGAGGAGACCATCAAAGCTCCCGTTGGGTGTTGCGGGGTACATTGGCGAGCAAACAACGGGCATTGCTGCGGTTTACAACGTCCAGTGAGCACCTGTGCGCAACATGCTTGCGGCTGTTCGTGACTGTCATACTGGATGGGTTGAAAATAGCGTTCAGCGTCAAAACTTGCAAATTCTGGGGTAAATTGCATGCCTGAATCAGCTATATCACCCAAGCCTCGCCATTGGCTGTGAGCCTTAAGGCAAAAAACCGTTTTGATTGCCGCTTGAGCTTGCGGGTTACCATCGGCTCGAACAACGCGCGCGTACTGATTTTCCATCACCGCGCGCTGGTCTTGAATTTGCTGCACAAGCATCAGTATGCTGTGCAACATATCAACGGGTTCAAAGCCACTGACGACCAAAGGCCGCTGATAGAGCTGACACAGCGGCGTAAAGGCGTTGGCGCCAATGATCATGGCGACATGACCCGGGCCTAGGAGTGCATCGATCTTCTGGTTTGGATCGCTTAGTAAAGCGTTTAACGTGGGGATGATGGTAATGTGCTGACAAAAACCAAACAGGTTGCTCAGCCCCATTTCCTTAGCCCGGATAAAGGTGATGGCGCTGGCGGGCATCGTGGTTTCAAAGCCAAGGGCGAAGAACACGACCTGCTTTGTCAGGTTGTCTTGAGCGATTTTGATCGCATCGAGTGGCGAGTAAATCATGCGTATATCAGCGCCTTTACGGCGCGCGTCGAGCAGAGATCCGTGACCTCCGGGTACGCGCATGGCATCGCCAAAGGTTAAAAAGATCACATCATCACGGTGGGCAATATCAAGGCAGCTGTCAATCCGCCCCATCGGTAAAACACATACTGGGCAACCGGGCCCATGGATAAATTCAATGTTATCAGGCAGTAGTTTGTCGAGACCGAAGCGAAAAATAGCGTGGGTATGGCCGCCACAAACCTCCATAATACGTAGCGGTTGCTGCGCGTTATATTGGGTCAAGTGTGCCATCTTGGCGCTGATTTGCGCCAAGAGAGCGGTGACCTCGGATGCACCGCGATAGTCATCAATCCAGCGCATGAGCTCCCCCGCCAACTTTTAAAAACGCCGCGACATCGCTCTCAACTTCACTCATGGCTTGCAACGCCGCTAAGGTTTGTTGCGCTTCTTGTTCATCGAGAATACTCATGGCAAAACCAACGTGCACTAACACCCATTGACCAACCCGTGAGTGGCCTTGTTCATCCAGCGCACCGATTAAGGATAAGTCGACCTCACGCACGGCCCCACCGACGGCCACGTTGGCTAGGTGGGGTTGGCATTTATCCCATTGGATAATCTGGGCTGGAATGCCTATGCACATGGTTGGGTCTCCAGCCAACTGAGCCATTCATCCATGCCGACACCAGTGGTGGCGCTGATGGGGATGATAATGAGCTCTGGGTTGACTTGATGGGCATATTGCATGCAGCGCTGCAGATCGAAATCGAGGTGTTCGAGTAAGTCGATTTTATTGATGAGCATGACGGATGCAGCGGCAAACATATGGGGGTATTTCAGTGGTTTGTCTTCCCCTTCAGTGACCGACAATACGACGACTTTGTGTTTTTCACCTAGATCAAAGCCGGCTGGGCAGACTAAATTACCAACATTTTCGATAAACAGATAGCTCCCTTGGGGGGCATCTAGCTGATGCATGGCGTCATGGATCATCTGTGCGTCTAGATGACAGCCTTTACCCGTATTGATCTGGATAGCTGGGGCGCCAGTTGCTTCAATGCGCTGGGCATCATTTTGGGTTTGCTGATCGCCTTCAATCACAACACACGATTGGTTCGGTAGTAGCTGCCTTAAGGTTTCACATAATAAAGTCGTTTTGCCCGAACCGGGGCTGGAGACAAAATTTAGAGCAACTAAATGCTGGGCGGCGAAATGCTCGCGGTTATGAGCGGCAATCCGATCGTTTTTGGCCAGTACTTGCTCTTCGATGGTCACCGTGCGTTTCACTGTGGGCGTAACCTCGCTCATCGTGGGCTGTGGCATCGCCTCAGGCAGCGCGGCAAGGTGATAGTGAATATGATGGTGGACATCGCCATGGTGATAATAGTGATGATGCACTTCAACCGATGGACTGGTTTCAAACTCGATGGTTTCATCGTGCTCGTGCTCGTGCTCGCATGAGGCACTGTCATGCGTTTGGCATTGGCAGTGGTCATGGTGCGCGTGATGGTGATGGGCGTGGTCATGGCAGTGGGAAGCGTCATCACTGTGATGCCCCGAGGTGATGGTCACCTCGCCTTCACTACAACCGCAGGTGCTGCACATACACAATCCTTAAAGACACATTGGTCTTAACTCGTTAATTTAAATAATTTCAATTCGCTGGATCTCAACGCCATCGTCGGCGTTGATATTTAAGTCATGACTGCCACAGATAGGACAGATTTTTACTTTGCTTGATAGAAGTTCAATTGGCTGTTGGCATTTTTGACAATAACAGCTCGCAGATTGCGTACTTAGATGCAATTGGCTGCCCTCAGCAAGTGTGCCGCGGCACACTAACTCAAAACAAAAATCCATGGCGGCCGGCTCAACACATGAAAACGCCCCCACCTCTATCCAAACATCGGTGATCTGTTGCGCCTGATTGGCTTTAGCGTAGTGCTCAATGGTTTCGAGCGTACGCTCACACAAGGTAATTTCATGCATGCTGATTCTCGCAGTGGACTAGATAAACACCCACAAAGCAAATCCAATGCCATCCATGTTAGCGAGCTGTCGCAACTGTCGAATTGATGCACGACAAAGTCATCTTAATTATTCTTATTTTAAATATAACCATATGAAAAATAATAGTTTTATAAGAATCTTATGAAGTTGGTGCGAAAAATGCTGTTTACTTGCTGAAACACTATCTTGTGCTCATCGTTTGAGGCGTGTGAGCGTAACAAATAGTCCGTTGGGATCGCTGTGAGTTGGCTGGAAAAGGCTGCTAGAACAGCATTCGTCCCGTATCAGGCTAAGGCGATATCGTCCTTTCATTGTTCAATTTACGGTGTCGACAAAAGTGTCGTCGCAGGGGCTGTCGTCATAAATGACGAGTCACTTGCAGGATGTGAAGCGCACAGCATAGAGAGAGATTATGAACCGTTTTGTGATTGCGGATCCGAGCTTATGTATCGGCTGTAATACCTGTGTGGCGGCGTGCTCCCAAGCCCATTTAAGCGAGGGATTGCAAGGCGAACCTAGGTTAAAAGTGATGCGAACTGCCGAGGAATCGGCCCCGCAAATGTGTCACCAATGTGAAGATGCGCCGTGTATCACGGTGTGTCCAGTTGGAGCAATTCGTCGTGAAAACGACGCCATTGTGCTCAATGAGAGCCTCTGTGTGGGGTGTAAATTGTGTGCGATTGCCTGTCCATTTGGGGCGATTACCTTAAGTGGATCGAAACCTATCGATATTCCAGAGGGTGTGTGTAGCCCTATGGCGCCGCCCCCCGAGCGGGCGCCCCGATCGGTTAGCCCTCTGCTTGATTGGAAAAAAGGCGTGCGCAGTGTCGCGGTCAAATGCGACTTGTGTGCATTTTTAGATCAGGGCCCAGCCTGTGTGGCGACCTGTCCGACTGGGGCGATAATTGAGGTCAGTCAGTTAGCACTCGATCAAGCGAATACCCGAAAAAGGCGCCAGAGCGCACAGCCACAGGCCAATCAGCTTAATGTGGTAGCACATGGTGATCGGCCGGTTAAAGGAGAACGTTCATGAGTCATTCGCTTGCTTTATTAGCGCTAGCACTGGGGCTGTTTGTCGTCAGTGGCCTCATTTCGTTGTGTCTGCTGCGCGCTGAAGATTGGGCCATCCGCTTAAGTGGCGTGTTGACAACCGTCGCCGGGGTCGTTGCTATTGTTGCCGTGTGGCCAATTCTACTCGGAGCACCGATGATCACGGCTCATTGGCCTGGGCCATTTGCTGAGTTTGCGCAATTGAGTGTTCGAATTGATTCATTTGCCGCGCTGATGGTGGTGGTGATTAGCTTACTGGCGAGCATCACCGCTATCTATTCCATCGGTTATCTCAAGCACTACCAAGGGCGCGGTGCATGGTCAATTGGCTTTTTCATGAACCTGTTTATCGCCTCGATGGTGTCGCTGGTGGTAGTGGACAACGCCTTTTACTTTATCGTCTTGTTCGAGGCAATGTCCTTATCCTCATACTTTTTGGTTATCGGAGAGCAGGATGAAACATCAGTCAGTGCGGGGTTATTCTACTTTTTAATCGCTCACGCCGGATCGGTGCTGATCATGTTGGCGTTTTTGCTGATGTATCGTCAGGCTGGCAGTTTCGATTTTTCCGCTTTCCGGCAATTGTCGCTCAGTCCGCTGCAAGGGTCGCTGGTGTTTTTGTTAGCCTTTTTTGGTTTTGGCGCCAAAGCGGGGATGATTCCGCTACATGGTTGGTTGCCACGGGCACACCCCGCTGCACCATCGCATGCCTCAGCGATGATGTCCGGGGTCATGGTAAAAATCGGTATCTTTGGAATTATCAAAGTCGGAGTCGATTTGCTCGGCGCCAGTCAAGTGTGGTGGGGCGTGATGGTTCTTGGATTTGGTGCTCTGTCATCAGTGCTGGGCGTGCTCTATGCCTTAGCGGAACACGATATTAAACGATTGCTCGCGTATAGCACGGTCGAAAATATCGGCATTATTTTGATGGGGGTTGGCGCTGGCATGATCGGTATGGCTACGCATCATCCTTTATTGGCGGTGATTGGCTTGTTAGGCGCACTGTATCATTTACTCAACCACGCTGTCTTTAAAGGACTCTTGTTTCTTGGCGCAGGCGCTGTGATTGAACAAGTGCACAGTAAAGATATGGATCAGATGGGTGGACTTGCCAAGCGTATGCCGCAAACGGCGTTTGTCTTTCTTATCGGCTGTATGGCGATTGGAGCACTGCCGCTGCTCAATGGCTTTGTCAGTGAGTGGTTTACTTATCAATCTTTATTTTCACTGACTCAACATGGCCATACTTCGCTGCAACTGGTTGGCGCCATCGCCATTGTCTTGCTGGCGATTACTGGGGCGATAGCGGCGATGTGCTTTGTCAAAGTTTATGGTGTGAGTTTTTGCGGTGCGGCTAAAAGTGCCGCAGCAGAACAAGCGCATGAAGAACATGGTGCGATGCGTTTAGCCATGGGGCTATTGGCGCTGTTATGCGTGTTGCTGGGATTGGGCGCGTGGCAAATTGCGCCGCGTTTAACCGCAATTGCTGCAATGCTTGCCCATAGCCATATCGTGTCAATTGTTGCGGGGGGCGGGAGTGTGGCGCCAGGTGCACAGGCACTCACTTCACTCAATGCGCCATTACTGTTGCTACTGCTGTTGGCTCTGCCTTTATTACCGCTACTGATCTACAGAGGTTTGCACGCTCGCCGTTTGGCATTTCGCCGCCGGGGCGACCCTTGGGCCTGTGGTTATGGCTACGAAGCCAATATGGCAGTGTCAGATGGAAGTTTCACGCAACCACTCAGAGTGTTCTTTAGTTTCTTGTATCGGTTGCGGCAGATACTCGATCCTACACCATTGATGCTGCGTTCTCTTAACAACGTACGACGCGGCGCTGAGCGTGTCGAACCGATGTTTGATGGGGTGTTGGTGATGCCGATGGTACGCGGCACGCTACGAGTGAGTCGTTTGGTCCAATGGATCCAGTTCGGTGATTTTCGCGCGTACTGTTTATATGTGGTCGCAGCACTGTTGATCTTGCTGTTTGCGGTCATGCTTTAGGGAGAAACAAGAATGATACACCACGTGCTGTTGATTCCATTGCTCTGCGGCTTATTACAAGCTCTGTTACTACTGGCGATAGCCCCGTTTTTTGCCGGGCTGTCACGGGTGCTGCGGGCCAAAATGCACAATCGCCAAGGGCCACCAATTAGCCAAGAATATCGGGATATTTTTAAACTGCTGGCTCGCCAAGATGTGGCCCCTGTCAATAGCGGTAGCGCATTTCGCTGCGCGCCATTTATTTTGCTGGGTACTTTGCTGGTGGTGGCTATGGCTCTGCCAATGATGACCATTCAATCGCCTTTTGCTGGGGGCGGCGACATTATCACCTTGATCTATCTACTGGCTATTTTTCGCTTTTTCTTTGCGTTATCAGGGATTGATTCAGGGAGCCCGTTTGCAGGGATTGGTGCCAGCCGCGAAATGACGCTCGGGGTGTTGGTGGAACCGGTGTTAATGCTCTCGCTGATCGTGGTCGCACTAGTGGCCGGCTCGACCAATATTGGCGTGATTAGCGCAGCTCTTGCTGGTTCTTGGCAAAGCCCTAGCGCCACACTGCTGGCACTACTCGCCTGTGGTTTTGCGCTGTTTATCGAAATGGGCAAGGTCCCCTTTGATGTTGCTGAAGCGGAGCAAGAGCTGCAAGAGGGTCCTCTAAGCGAGTACTCCGGCGCATCGCTGGCTTTGATGAAGTGGAGTTTAAGTTTCAAACAGGTCGTGGTCGCTGCGTTATTTTTGGCGATTTTTATCCCTTTTGGTAAAGCTGCCTCGCCGACGCTGTTCGCGCTGCTGTGGGGTGCGCTGAGCTTATTGCTTAAGTTGGTGGTGGTGTTTGTGCTGGCAGCCTTGGTGGAAAACAGTATGGCCCGTGGCCGGTTTTTGTTGAATAACCGAGTGACATGGCTTGGATTTGGGGTTGCCGCGTTGGCTTTGGTGTTCTATCTGACTGGGCTATAAGCCAAAGAATGGGAGTTGTTTTGATGATGAACCATATTGCTTTAGCAACGATGCTAGTACCGTTTATCGGCGCGTTGCTGATTGCTTTTTTGCCAAAGCGCTACGGGCCTTTGATCTGCACTGGATTTGCTTTTTTGGCAACGTTGGGGATGGGCTCGCTTGCTTACCTGTATTGGGCGGGTGGTAAACAGGATGTGACTTGGGTGCTCTATCAGTTTCACCAAGCGCAATTGTTTGGCTTTACGTTTGATCGCTTGAGTTTGCTGATTGGCTTTGCGGTGGTGTCACTGGGGTTGTTGGTCAGTATTTACTCATGTGGCTATATGAGCCCTGGCAACCGCGAGCATCCACAATCTGGGGATAATCGCTATTGGGCTTTTTTACTGGTGTTTATCGGTGCGATGGCGGGGTTAACTCTGTCATCAACGATCTTAGGCCAGTTGCTGTTTTTTGAAATCACGGGCGGCTGTTCATGGGGGCTGATTGGTTACTATCAAAGTGAAAAATCCCTCAAAGCTGCGTTAAAAGCGCTGCTAGTCACCCATCTCGCCTCATTAGGTCTGTATGTGGCGGCCGCTTGGTTGTTTGCCCAAACGGGCACGTTTGCACTGGCAGCGATTGCCCAGCTTGATCCAACCAGTCAATTGGTGGTGTTTGGCGGGATCTTGTTTGCCGCATGGGGTAAATCGGCGCAGTTACCCATGCATGTGTGGCTCCCCGATGCGATGGAAGCGCCAACGCCGGTGAGTGCTTATTTACATGCAGCTTCGATGGTCAAAGTTGGCGTCTATATTTTTGCTCGGGCGATCTTTTCCGCCGCCGGTCACGTGCCGCACATTATCGGTGTTGTTGGCGTGATCATGGCTATTATCACACTGGTCTATGGCTTTTGGATGTATCTGCCACAAAAAGATATGAAACGGTTGTTGGCCTATTCCACTATCACGCAGCTTGCTTACATCTTTTTAGCGCTGTCGTTGTCAATTTTTGGCTCGCATATGGCCTTTAATGCAGGGGTTGCATACATCTTTAACCACGCTTATGCCAAAAGCTTGTTCTTCTTAGTAGCAGGGGCACTGAGCTACAGCTGCGGAACCCGTTCATTGCCCAAATTCAAAGGGATGATCCGGCGCTTGCCATTGCTCGGAATTGGCTTTTGCGTGGCGGCAATGGCAGTTGCTGGGGTACCACCGTTTAACGGATTCTTTAGTAAGTTTCCGCTATTTGCCGCGGGGTTTTCGCTGTCAGCCAACCAACTTTGGTTGCTGCCGCTGCTGATTGTCGCGCTGCTTGAATCGGTGGCAAGTTTTGGCTGGTTCCTCTACTGGTTAGGGCGCACGGTGCCCGGCGAGCCCTCTGAGGCGATTGCTGCTGCGAGCCCCGTGCCGGTTTCAATGAAGCTAGTGTTGGTGGTGTTGATTGTGATGTCACTGGTATCGAGCGTGATCGCTGCGCTCTGGTTGCAATAAGGAATGATCATGACTGGAAGTTATCTCGTCATCCAATTCGCAGGCTTGTTGATTCTCACCTCTGTGTTGGTGATTATCTCACGCAAAGCCCGCACAGCGGCGCTGCTCTATGGGTTGCAGTCGCTGGTGTTGGTGGCCACATTTGTTGCGCTGGGTCACCTGCTTGGCTCTGAGCAATTGTATAAATGGGCCATCAGTGCCTTTATTACCAAAGTGATTTTAGTCCCCGGGGCAATGCTCTGGGCGATGCGCAATATGGTGGACGCTAAAGCCGATGGCAGTGTGATCGCGACACCGTGGTTAGTGCTTTGTGCGGTCGTGATCGTGCTGGTCAGTTTTGCTGGCGTACAGTCAGTACAACTGCCGTTAACGCCGTCGCTCAAGCCGGTTTTGGCGGTGTCGTTAGGACACTTTTTACTGGGTATTTTGTGCATTGTCAGTCAGCGAAACATCCTCAAGCAGATCTTTGGTTATTGCTTGATGGAAAATGGTGCCCATCTCACCTTGGCGTTATTAGCTTATCGCGCCCCTGAACTCGTGGAAGTGGGGATCTCCACCGATGCGATTTTCGCGGTGCTTGTGATGATTTTGATGGCTCGCAAAATTTATTCTTCGCTGAACACCCTTGATGTTCGCCAACTGACTCAACTAAAAGGGTGATGAGCATGAGTAATAATGAACTAATCTTCACCTTGTTGGCCGTGCCATTGTTGAGCTCCTTATTAACTTTTGCCTGCCGCTGGAGCGGGAAAAGTGCCAAGGTGCTGGTTACCACGCTGCATAGTCTTGGAATTGTTGTTTTGCTGGTGATGTGCGGTGTTTGTACTTGGCAGGTTTATGCGCACGGCGCGCTATTTGCCGGTGCGCTGTGGTTTCACTTAGATAGTTTAGCCGCGCTGTTTATGCTGATTTTAGGTCTAATCGGCTTTATTACGGGGGTCCACTCTATCGGTTATATGAACCATGAGTTAGCTCACGGTGAAATCAGTCAGGAAACACTGTGTACTTACTATGGATTGTTTCACCTGTTCTTATTTACCATGTTGCTGGCTATTACCAGTAACAACTTGATTTTGATGTGGGCAGCGGTAGAAGCGACGACGGTGAGTTCGGCATTTTTGGTGGCGATTTACGGCAAACGGACCTCACTTGAGGCGGGCTGGAAATACATCATGATCTGTAGCGTTGGGGTGGCTTTTGGTTTGTATGGCACTTTATTGGTTTATGCCAATGCGGTGCAGGTGATGCCTGATCCCAATCAAGCGATTTTCTGGAGCGCGGTACTCCCTTACGCACATTTGCTTGACCCGACCTTGATGAAGCTGGCGTTTATATTTGTGCTGATTGGATTTGGGACCAAAACGGGTTTGTTCCCGATGCATGCCTGGCTGCCTGACGCCCATAGTGAAGCTGCCAGTCCTACCAGTGCACTACTTTCGGCGGTGCTGCTTAACTGCGCCTTATTGGTGATTATTCGTTTTCATATCTTAATTAGTGCGGCGATTGGTACGGCTTATTCATCGCACCTGTTGCTTATTTTCGGCTTTTTATCTGTGGCGGTTGCTGCATTTTTGATTTTGGTGCAGCGGGATATAAAACGGCTATTGGCTTATTCGAGCGTCGAAAATATGGGGTTAATTGCTTTGGCTCTGGGGATTGGCGGACCGTTAGGTACGCTCGCGGCGATGCTGCATACCCTGAACCACAGTTTGGCCAAAACGTTGTTGTTTTGCGGCTCAGGCAACGTTTTACTTAAATATGGTAGTCGCGATCTGAATGTGGTCAAAGGGGTTTTGCGTTCGATGCCGTTAACTGGCGTACTACTGGCAGGCGGCGCGTTGGCGCTCGGCGGTATGCCCCCATTTAACGTCTTTCTCAGTGAATTTCTTACCGTGACTGCGGGAATTCGAAGCGGGCACTATGTATTGACCGTGGTGTTATTACTATTGCTAACGGTCGTGTTGGCGGGGCTCGTGCGCTTAGTGGCTAAAGCGGTGCTGGGCCAAGCACCTGAAGCGATGAGTAAAGGCGAACTAAGTTGGCTCACAACGGCGCCAATGGCAGTTCTATTAGCTTTAATGCTTCTGATGGGCACACATATTCCGCAGCCGGTATCACGCTTACTTGAGCGCGCAAGCGCTGTAGTGCTGCACTCTGATTCAACGGCGAATACCCCAGTGGCGGTATCGCTGACATCTGACCATTTGTCATTCCCTACAGCTGTTCGTCAGGAGATAGACCGTGATTGATCAACCTACTCAAGCGGCGTGTGGCGCCGATTATTTGGCGCAAGTTCAGGCGCAATTCCCCCATGCTGTGTTAGAAGCACAGTGGCAAACTAAGAATCAGTTGACGATCACCGTCAAGCTGAACGCATTGCCTGAAGTGGTGGAATATCTCTATTATCAGCAAGGCGGTTGGTTGTCGGTATTATTTGGTAATGATGAACGCAAACTGAACGGTCATTTTGCCCTCTATTATGTATTGTCGATGGAAAAAGGCGAAAAATGTTGGGTGACCGTCAAAGTCTTGGTCAATGCGCTTGTGCCTGAATTTCCATCAGTGACGCCCAAAGTTCCCGCAGCGGTTTGGGGCGAGCGAGAAGTGCGTGATATGTATGGGCTGATCCCCGTGGGATTGCCCGATGAACGCCGACTTGTGCTACCTGATGATTGGCCTGAGGATCTTTATCCACTGCGCAAAGACAGTATGGATTATCGCCAGCGTCCGGCACCAACCACCGATCGAGAAACCTATCCGTTTGTCAATGAATTGGGTGATAACAAGAATCGTGTCGTGCCCATTGGGCCGCTGCATGTGACTTCAGATGAACCAGGCCATTTTCGGTTGTTTGTCGATGGTGAGCAGATCATCGATGCCGACTATCGCCTTTTTTATGTGCACCGAGGGATGGAAAAATTAGCCGAAACGCGGATGGGTTACAACGAAGTGACCTTTTTATCTGATCGCGTGTGCGGCATCTGCGGTTTTGCTCATAGCACGGCTTATACCACCTCGGTTGAAAACGCGCTAGGCATTGAAGTGCCCATTCGTGCTCAGATGATCCGCTCTATTTTGCTCGAGATTGAACGCTTGCACAGCCATCTGCTCAACCTCGGTTTAGCATGCCACTTTACCGGTTTTGATTCTGGTTTTATGCAGTTTTTCCGGGTCCGAGAAAAATCGATGAAGATGGCGGAAATTTTAACCGGTGCGCGCAAAACCTATGGGCTGAATCTGATTGGCGGGATCCGCCGCGATATGCTCAAAGATGACATGATTGCCACCCGCAAATTGGCGCAAGAGATGCGTCGAGAAGTGATCGATTTGGTGGATGTACTTCTCAGTACTCCGAATATGGCGCAGCGCGGAGTCGGTGTGGGACGTTTGGAGCCTCAGATCGCGCGTGACTTTAGTAATGTCGGGCCAATGGTGCGTGCCAGTGGACATGCCCGTGATATGCGTACCGACCATCCTTTTGCCGGCTATGGGTTGCTGCCGATGACGGTTCATACCGAGCAAGGTTGTGATGTGATGTCGCGGCTCAAAGTGCGTATTAACGAAGTGTATACCGCGCTGAATATGATCGACTACGGCTTAGATAATTTGCCACAGGGCCCCCTGATGGTGGAGGGCTTTACTTATCAGCCGAATAAATTTGCACTGGGCTTTACCGAAGCACCACGCGGCGATGATATTCACTGGAGTATGACAGGGGATAACCAAAAATTGTATCGCTGGCGATGCCGTGCTGCAACCTATGCAAACTGGCCAACACTGCGTTATATGCTGCGTGGTAATACAGTCTCAGATGCGCCCCTGATTATCGGCAGCCTCGACCCGTGCTATTCCTGTACTGACCGAGTGACCTTTATTGATGTCAACAAAGGCAGCAGTAAAACCGTCTCATATAAAGAAGTAGAGCGCTACGGCATTGAGCGTAAGCACTCACCGCTGAAGTCTTAAAGCAAGGAGTCTATGATGCTGAAATTTTTTAAAAAAGCGCTCAAAACGGGGATTGTGACCGGTACTGACCCGCTCACTCCACCGGAAGTTGATAAGAATTTTCGGGGAAAGCCTGAACATGATCCCGCGCAGTGTATTGCCTGCGCTGCTTGTGTGAATGCCTGTCCGGCCACTGCTTTAACGGTAGAAACTAATGTCGCCACAGGGATGCAGCAGTGGTCGCTATTTTTGGGGCGCTGTATCTTTTGTGGGCGCTGCGAGGAAGTTTGCCCAACTGGTGCTATTGAGCTTGGCCAAGAGGTGCAGTTAGCGGTTTGGAATAAAAGTGATCTCTATCAAAAATCGGATTTCCCCATTGCGTATTGTAAAGAGTGCGGCAAACCGTTTGCGGTTGCTAAATCACTCGATTATGCCCAGCAGATACTGTTGCAAGCTGGGCAATACACCGATAAGGAAAGCTTAACCAATCAGCTGCATACCTGTCCTGATTGCAAACGCCTGCACAATGTTACTCAATCACAGCGGATCATGTTAAGCCGACTATTACGGGAGCCACAGTTATGAGCGAGCAACGAATTGGAGCCGTGGACGCACAAGGTCAACCTGTTCCCGTCAGTGTCGATGCAAGTATCGCTCAGATGAAACATGCGCTGCTCAACCAAATTGGTCGCTCAGCCTATATTTATCGTGTTGACTGCGGAGGTTGTAATGCCTGTGAAATTGAGATTTTTGCCTCGATTTCACCGCTGTTTGATGCAGAACGCTTTGGGATTAAAATAGTGCCTTCGCCGCGTCATGCTGATATTTTACTCTTTACTGGGGCGGTCACCCGCTCTATGCGTATCCCCGCACTGTTATCCTATGATGCCGCGCCCGATCCCAAGATTGTCGTGTCCTATGGCGCTTGTGGCAACAGTGGTGGAATCTTCCACGACTTGTACTGCGTGTGGGGGGGCACCGACACCATCGTTCCTGTTGATGTCTATATTCCAGGTTGCCCACCAACCCCTGCTGCTACCCTCTATGGACTGGCGATGGCGCTGGGTCTGTTAGAACAAAAAATTCATGCCAGAGAGCCGTCCGAACACGATGCTCAGGCGGCGCAGTTGCGCCACCCGCAAGTGGCGCCGCAATTGCGGGTGGCTATTGAGCGCAAAGCTCGGCTGCTGGCGGGGTATCGTTATGGTCATCAAATTGCGGATGACTATTTGGCGTTATTGGTTAAACCAAACGCAGACCATACCTTGGCGGCCTATCTCAAAGAGCGCAATGATCCCCGTTTAAGCGAAATTGTCGGACAGCTGCAACAGCTCACACTGGAGCTTGGGGTATGAGCGAAACGGTCACTTTTTTTGCGTTGCGGCGTAAATTTATCGACGAGCAAGACTGCCCTGATGCGGCACAGCAACTGGTCTATTACGGGCTAGCCATCGGCCATCATCTTGGTGTCATTGATTGCTTTGAGCCTGCTTTTAGTTGTGCTTATAGCGACTACCTAAATTGGTTAGAGGTCATCACCGATCCTGAGACGAAAGCCAAACTGAGCGGCATAACCCGCTATGGCGAGATCATTATCGATGTGTCGCATGTGGTGATGCTGGCGCGAGGCCTGGCTGCGATGAGCGCTGATGTAGCGCAACGTTATTTAGCGTGGCGTGATGAACTGATGCAACTGTTAGAGCTTATCCAACAAGAGAAAGCTGTGCATTTGGTGGTTCGGAGGTTAAATGACTGATTCAAAAGCCATTGTTAAAGCTCTATTGTGTGTGGGCAATAGCATGATGGGGGATGATGGCGCTGGGCCATTACTTGCTGAACAATTTGAACGCACGCCAGAGCGTCATTGGCAGGTGTTCGATGGCGGCAGCTTTCCTGAGGGGGAAAGTGCTCATATCCGATCGCTAGCACCGCACACTTTAGTCATTGTGGATGCCACCGAGATGGGGCTTGCGCCTGGGCAAATTCGGCGAGTTGACCCTGACAGCATTGGCGAAATGATGTTGATGAGTACCCACAGTATGCCGCTTAATTTTCTTATTGATGATCTTCGTGAGGCTGTCACGGACATCATCATGATTGGTATTCAACCCGATATCGTTGGGTTTTGTTATCCGATGACCGAGGCCGTGCAACAGGCTGTAACGCAGCTTTATGAAGTACTCCGTGATGGCCGTTATCTGCAAATCCCTTGGTTAAGTGACCCATTATTATGCCAAGAGGAGGCGTAAGAGGTGTCGAGCACATCGTCAAATATGCCGAAGTGACGATGCCAATGTGCCAATTCAAGACGTATTAGTTTAGTTATCATAATGAAAATAAAGGAAAAATTATTTGGCTTAGATTATGTATATCTCATCTAAGCGGTTGTTACCGAATCTAAAGAGAATGGGAGTGCTCATGAACCGTTTTATTTTGGCCGATGCCAATAAGTGCATTGGTTGTCGAACTTGTGAGGTTGCCTGCGTGGTGGCTCACGATGCCCATGGCGATGTCACTGCAATTAATTCAGTGAATTTTACCCCACGTATTCGGGTGGTCATCGGGGAGAATATCAGTACTGCGACATTGTGCCATCAGTGTGAGGATGCGCCTTGCGCCAATGTGTGCCCGAATGGTGCAATTCGCCGTGAAAATGGCTTTATTCACGTTCTACAAGAACGTTGTATTGGGTGTAAGACCTGTGTGGTTGCCTGCCCTTATGGCGCGATGGAAGTGGTCACCCACCCAGTAGTTCGCAACACTGGAGCCGCGGTGAACGTCATCGTGGAAAAAGCGGAAGCAAGTAAATGTGATTTGTGTTTTGACAAGCCACAAGGGCCCGCCTGCGTGAGCGTGTGCCCAACTCAGGCGCTACGCTGTGTTGATCGCAACGATTTAGCCAAAATGAATGCGGACAAACGCCGCCGCGCTGCGCTCGATGCTAGCGCATCAATTCTTTAAGATTCGAGGGTCTTGCACATGAAAAAAGTAACCACTGTATGCCCTTACTGCGGGGCGGGTTGTAAATTAAATTTAGTTGTCGATAACGGCAAAATTATCCGAGCTGAAGGTGCTAATGGCGCGACCAACCAAGGCGAGTTGTGTCTTAAAGGCTATTATGGATGGGATTTTCTCAACGATACCAAGCTATTAACACCACGCTTAACACAACCCATGATTCGCCGCGAACGGGGTGGTAAATTTGAAGCGGTGAGCTGGGATGAAGCGATTCAATATACCGCGAAACGTTTAAGTGAGATCAAAGCCAAATATGGCCCACGCTCGATCATGACCACGGGGTCATCACGAGGCACGGGTAATGAAACCAACTTTGTGATGCAAAAATTTGTCCGAGCGGTCATTGGTAGCAATAATGTTGATTGCTGCGCGCGGGTGTGCCATGGCCCATCGGTCGCTGGTCTTCGTCAGACCCTCGGCAATGGTGCGATGAGTATTTCAATTGAAGGCATTGAAAAATCGAATTGTTTATTAGTATTTGGTTATAACTGTGCTGATTCTCATCCTATTGTGGCGCGTCGTGTGGTTAAAGCCCGTGAAAATGGGGCTAAAATTATCGTTTGCGATCCGCGTAAAATTGAAACAGCCCGTATTGCTGACCAACATCTACAACTAAAAAATGGCTCAAACATGGCGTTGGTCAACGCCTTCATCTACACCTTGATTGAGGAAAACCTTTACGATAAAGAGTATGTTGCCAAATATACTGAAGGTTTCAATGGGTTGTGGGATGAGGTCAAAGACTATGCCCCTGAGCAAGTTGAAGAAATAACGGGTGTAGCTGCGAGTGATATTCGCCAAGCGATGCGCACCTATGCGGCTGCCCCATCTGCGGTAATTATGTGGGGGATGGGTGTGACCCAATTCGGTCAAGGCACCGAAGTGGTGAAAGGCTTGTCAACGGTTGCTACATTGACCGGTAACTTGGGTCGAGAAGGTGCTGGTGTTGCGCCTGTTCGCGGACAAAACAACGTCCAGGGTGGCTGTGATATGGGGGTCTTACCTGATCTATTCCCTGGTTATCAGAAAGTGACTGACCCAGTCGCGCGGGAAAAATTTGCCAAAGCGTGGGGCATTGACCCTGAGTCAATGGACAAAGAAGAGGGTGTGCGCATCACCCAAGTTCCACACTTAGCATTAGAAGGCAAAATCAAAGCCTACTACATCATGGGTGAAGATCCGCTGCAAACCGAAGCTGATTTAAGCCTGGTACGTAAAGGTATCGAAGCGCTCGATTTTCTGGTAGTGCAAGATATCTTCATGACCAAAACCGCTGAGCAGGCTGATGTGATTTTACCGGCAACCTCTTGGGGTGAACATGGTGGGGTCTTTACCTGCGCAGATCGCGGCTTCCAACGGTTTGAAAAAGCCATTGAACCGCAGTATAACGTCAAACGTGACTGGGAAATTATCTCGCTTATTGCCACCGAGATGGGTTACCCCATGCACTATGAAAATAACCAACAGATTTGGGATGAGCTGCGCGAGTTGTGCCCACTATATTACGGTGCAACGTATGAAAAAATGGAAGGTTTAGGTCACGTACAATGGCCTTGCCCAACACTGGATCATCCGGGTACACCCTATCTATATAAAAATAATGAGTTTGCCACCCCATCGGGTAAAGCGCAGTTGTTTGCGACCGCTTGGCGTGCACCTGCTGAAATTCCAAGCAGTGATTATCCACTGGTGTTGTGTACTGTGCGCGAAGTCGGCCATTACTCATGTCGCTCGATGACTGGGAACTGCGCGGCGCTAAAAGCCTTAGCGGATGAACCAGGATTTGTGCAGATCCATCCAAGCGATGCCAAAGTATTAGGTGTTGAGGATCAGCAGTTAGTCTGGGTCGAATCGCGTCGCGGCAAAGTGATTACCCGTGTGAACTTCAATGAGCGGATAAACCCTGGCGCGGTCTATATGACCTATCAATGGTGGATTGGTGCGTGTAATGAGTTAACCCAAGATAACTTGGATCCAACCTCGAAAACACCTGAAACCAAATATTGTGCGGTTAAAGTGAGTGCAGTTGCAGATCAGATCTGGGCAGAAAACTATACTGCTCAAATGTATAGCGAACTCAAAGCTCGGCTGCGCAATGCCGTCGAACAGGCCTGATTGGTTCATATCTAATGAGTCAGGCTATTGCTCTGCGCATCCAAGGGACCATTCAAGGGGTGGGATTTCGCCCCTTTGTTTGGCAACTTGCTATGCGCTACGGATTAAAGGGCGATGTCTGTAATGATGGTCTCGGGGTATTGGTTCGCCTTTATCCTGAGCCAGATATGGCCGCCTTTGTCGATGATCTGCATACCCAAGCGCCGCCACTTGCACAGCTGAGTCATGTTGATTGGTCTCGTTTTAGATGGAATGATCCACCTGCTGAGTTTATTATCCGCCCCAGTCAAATGGCGGCAATGAGTACGGCAATCGCCGCAGATGCAGCTACTTGCCCTGAATGTCTAGCCGAGTTGTTTAACCCAAGCAATCATCGCTATCACTACCCTCTGACAACTTGCACTCACTGTGGGCCACGCTTTAGCGTGATTGAAGCGATGCCTTATGATCGCGAGCGCACGACTTTAGTTGATTTTCCTCTTTGCCCACGTTGTGCCAATGAATATCGTGCACCTCATGATCGACGCTTTCATGGCGAATCAACCGCCTGCCCAGAGTGTGGCCCAAAGCTGCATTGGTGGACTGAAACAGAGCGTATTATTGCTCATCCATCAGATCCAGATGCACCGTTAGATGCAGCTGTCACCGCGCTTAAGCGTGGCAAAATTATTGCGCTCAAAGGACTAGGCGGCTTTCATTTGGTCTGCGATGCGAGCAATCAGCAGGCCGTCATGAAACTGCGGCAGCGCAAAGCACGGGTTAGTAAGCCACTGGCAGTGATGGTGGCCGATCAAAGCGGTTTGACTCAATTGCTTGAGCCTACACAAATAACCAATGCCCATTATTGGTTATCATCGTCAGCGGCGCCCATCGTACTGGCTGATAAAGCTTGCGTGTGTGCGCTAGCTTCAGCTGTGGCACCCAATCTGGATGAAATCGGGGTCATTTATCCGTCCAATCCATTGCAGCATCTGCTCGCGCGGGCGCTGCGCCGACCCTTGGTGCTCACCTCCGCCAATCGTTCCGGTGAAGCGCCGCCGCTGGATGATGAGCAGGCATGGCAAGATTTGAGTCACTTAGCCGATGGGTTATTAGGCCATAACCGGCGGATTGTTAGCCGCATGGATGACTCGCTGCTGCGCCTTGATGGTGGGCAGGGGCTGATGATGCGGCGCAGCCGCGGCTTTGTGCCGCAAGCCGAATCACTTGTGGAGGCACTAGGCCAAAGCCCTTGTGTGTTGGCACTTGGGGGCGATCTGAAAAATACCTTTGGGCTGCTCAGTCATGGCCAAGTGACGTTAAGTAGTCATTTTGGTGATCTGGCGGTGCACTCCATTGAGCAGCAATGGCAACAAGCGATTGAACACTACCTACAGGTCTATCAGTGTCAGCCTCAACACATTGTGATTGATGCGCACCCGGGGTATGCCAGTCATCGCTTTGGGCAACGATTGGCGGCGCGCTGGCAAGTGCCTGTGCAGCGTGTGTTCCACCATCATGCGCATGTCGTCGCTGCCATGGTTGAAGCAAAGCTGAGCGCTGCGCAATCGGTGGTCGGGATCTGCCTCGATGGCCTAGGAATGGGGGAGCAGGGCCGGCTTTGGGGCGGCGAGTGTTTGGTGGCCAACTACGCCCACTTTGAGCATATCGGTGGGTTACCTGCGGTGGCCTTACCGGGTGGTGATCAAGCTGCCACGCAGCCATGGCGTAATCTACTGGCGCAGTGGCACTCGTTTGTACCCGATTGGTCTGCGCATTGGCCACAAGCGTTAACCGATTGCCCAGCCGATGCGCTTAGCCGCGCGATTGCGAGCGGTTTAAATTCGCCGCTGGCCAGCTCCACCGGCCGGTTGTTTGATGCGGTGGCTGCATATCTTGGCATTCATGCCCTACAACTCGATTATGAAGGGCAGGCGGCTATCATCTTAGAGCAGTTAGCGCGCCGGGCGATCGATGTGCGCGCGCAGGTAAGCATGCCAGTGTATCGGGCGAAAAATGGCAAACTGCAACTGGACTTAGCCGCCTTTTGGCGTCAGTGGTTAGTTCTGGATGGGTCGCCAGCACAGCGAGCTTGGGTTTTTCATGATGCTTTGGCCGCAGGCTTTGCCCAGATGGCCAAACAAATCGCTCGTGAGCGAAGTATTGATACTGTGGTGGTGTGTGGTGGGGTGATGAATAATCGGTTGCTGCGCGAGCGATTTAAATTTTATCTGAGTGATGTCAATGTGGTAATGGCCGAGCGTTTTCCAAGTGGTGATGGAGCATTAGCACTGGGTCAGGCTGCGGTTGCTGCCGCTCGCCTTGGTGCGCTGTGATGTATCGGTTGATGAATAAGGAAAATGAATGAACTATTTTGGCAATAAAGAGAATTCTCGCGGCATCGTCCTTATCGGGGGGTTATTGGCTGCGAATGTGGCTGCTTGGTTGTGGGCGGTGATGGTCTTTCATCAACATGCGGCGTTACTTGGCACGGCGCTCTTAGCGTGGACCTATGGGCTGCGTCATGCTGTCGATGCAGATCATATTGCCGCAATTGATAATGTCACGCGCAAGTTAATGCAACAACAGCAAAAGCCACTAGCGGTAGGGGCTTTTTTCTCACTAGGCCATTCGACTATTGTGGTGCTGGCTTCGATTGGCATTGCTGGCCTAGCCAGCCATTTTACCGCCCATTGGCAGTGGTTGCATGATGTTGGTGGGGTGATCGGTACCTCTGTGTCAGCGTTGTTTTTACTGGTGTTAGCCGTGGTCAATTTGGCGATTTTACGTGATGTTTGGCGGCGTTTCCAAGCGGTCAAAAATGGTCAACAACAACATGATGTTGATCTCGATACGGTTCTTGCTGGTGGACTGATGAGCCGCTTATATCGCAAACTCTTTGGCCTTGTTGAACACAGTTGGCAGATGTATCTCATTGGCTTTTTATTTGGCTTGGGGTTTGATACGGCCACCGAAGTGGGGTTGCTTGGTATCTCAGCGGCTGGTTCGTCCAGTGGTTTGTCGGTGTGGTCGATCATGGTTTTCCCAGCGTTATTTACCGCAGGGATGGCGCTGGTTGACTCGCTGGATAATATGGTGATGGTACATGCCTATGGCTGGGCTTTTGATAAACCGCTACGCAAGCTTTATTACAATATCACCATCACTGCAACCTCCGTGGTCGTGGCACTTGTTATCGGCGGATTAGAAGCGCTGGGGCTCATTGCTGACCAATTAAACTTACAAGGTGGTATTTGGGATGGTGTGGCACTGGTCAATGATCACCTCGGTAATGCAGGCTTTATTGTGATTGGTATTATGGTGGCGTGTTGGGTGCTTTCATTGCTGAACTACCGCTGGCGCGGGTACGATGATATGGTGGCTTAGCTGATTCATCACCGTTTAAATGGTTGCATAGGATCAGCGCCCTTTTTGCTGTCAATGAAGGAGACTCGATGAGTCAACCAACTAGAGCCATTCAGCAAGCTTGTTATGATCGCTATTTTCGATTTAATAATATGCGGACTCTATCAACCGCACAACCTAGTGCACTGCGTTTAGTCCGTCGACCGGGCGTGAGTGCATTTGTTGACGGAACGCGCCGTTATGATAACCAAGTATTGATCCACCAAGCCAACGCGAATGGCTCGATCGCTGAGGTGATAGCGCTTTATGCTGAGACTCATTCACCTGAAATTAGCATTGAACCCGATGCGATGAGTCTATCGCTGTCGCACTCTTTATCTGCCCATGGTTATCTGCCTAGTTATGCCCTGGAATTTTTGGCTTTAGAGACGGCCCATTATCAGGTCCCTGCTAGACTTGCTGCGCTGAACGTAGAGATGTGGGATAACAGCCACGCCGACGCATTTTTGCAACTGTTAAAAACGTCTGGATTGGCCTGTGATGATGCGATTTGGGCCATCAAGCGCCGCTATTATTGTACCGAAACGTTTCGCTGTTTTGTCGCTTTTATTGATGATGTCCCGCGCGCGTGGGCGACGTCGTTTATAGAAGGTGATTGTGCCATCTTTGCCAACGCTTTTACCCAAGAGCCTTCGCGTCGTCATGGTTGTCAAAGTGCACTGTTACATGCGCGCATTAACGATGCCAAGGCGCTTGGCGTAGCGCATCTGTTTACCGATGTGATGCCGCATTCGGTTAGCAGCAAAAATTGTAGAGCGGCTGGTTTTTCAACACTGACACACCGCACCGTATGGGAGAAATATGTGTAGCGATGTCAGGCTCTTACCCGCTGAGCCCAGACATTTCATCTATAAAACGATGAGATGTCTGGGCGCAACCGTTTTTTGCTTGTGATACCGCTTATCCCGCTTATCTTATATTCACAATGCTTTGTGGCCTTTGGCAACATCAACCAGCCAACGTCTGACAATACCTTCTTCATCTGGCGTGATGCCGTCGAGTAGCTCTTTTTCTACCGATTCGGCAATTAATTTACATTGTGCCAGCAGCGCCAAACCCTCACTGGTCATATCGATGAGTTGAATGCGCCCATGTTCTTTATTTGGGTGGCGGGTAATTAATTTCGCTTTTTCTAAATTGCTGAGAATGACACTCATTGTTTGCGGCGTTAGTAAGGACAATTTAGCTAAATCTGCGCCGGATGCCCCAGGATAGGCCACCAACATGGTTAATACTGAAAACTGTGGCAAGGTGATTGCCAGTTGCGCCAATGCTTTCTCCATTCGAATTCGCTGCGCTGCGTGAGCTTGACGTAGCAGGTAGCCTATATGACCTTGCTCACCTCGTTTTTCTTCGCCAATGGCTGGAATATTAACGCGCGTGTTTTTCTTATTGCTCATAATGTAAGAGTTCTGATATATTCAAATATGTTCGAATTCTTATATTATAACTTTGTTGGAGAGAAAGAAATGACAAGTAGTGATAAATCCGCTCGTATTGACTATGCATCTTACAAGAGGTTGGCACCAGCGGTTGTGGCGGCGTTAACTGCGTTAGGTCAAGCCATTGATGATTCGGGCCTTGAAAAATCATTAACTGAATTGCTAAAAATCAGAGTTTCTCAAATCAATGGCTGCGCGTTTTGTCTGCAATTGCATCTGAACATGGTGCAAAAATTAGCGTTGCCTATCGCAAAAATCAATTTGCTCTCGGTGTGGCATGACGTGGATTGTTATTCAGTGCGTGAGCGGGTCGCACTTGAGTGGGCTGAAACATTGACAATGATGGCGCAACAATCTGTTGATTCAGCATGTTTTGACAAACTAACACAGCAATTTTCTATCGCTGAGATAGGCTATTTAACTGCGGCTATTGCCAACATCAACGCGTGGAATCGCATCGCTGGTGGACTGAAATTTACGCCTATGATCCCCGCAGCCCAGTTGATTGCAGTGGAGCGCCAAGCATGAAGCCACAGCGTTATCAGCTTAAAGAAATAACAGCGCCAAGTGAGGTCGAAGTGCTTTATCCATTGGTCACTCAACTGCGTCCTAATCTGCAAACAGTTGACGAATTTATTCAATGCTGGCAGCGCCAGCGCCAGCAAGGGTATTGCATTATTGCACTCTATGATAAGCAGGTAGCGGTGGCTATGGCAGGTTATCGGGTTGAAGAAAACTTAGCCCATGGGCGATTTCTCTATGTTGATGATCTAGTGACAGACCAACATGTGCGAAGTCAGGGCTATGGGGAACAGCTATTGGTCTTTTTACGCGATCAAGCCATTATATTAGGGTGCAAAAAGATAGTGTTAGATACCCCGTTGAGTAATGCGTTAGGGCATCGTTTTTACTTTCGCTGCAATCTATTGGCAACTTCTTTGCGTTTCGCTCAGACAATTTAAGCCACCATTTATTGCCGCCGGGCTAGCTCATTTTAAAACGTCATGTGACGCCGAATACTTCAAGTCAAACAGCGCTAGCTCATCACCCAAAGTCATTTGGGTGTCAGCGGATGGCTCAGTGAGCCGTTGCCTATCAGTATTGCGACGATTGGGGTGGGATGTAATTCCAAGATGAGACAATCCATTGCCAACGGCGGCTGTAAGTCCTTAGAACGTTTCGTTTATTACTAATTAATTTTATATTAATCAATAGTCTACGCCGATTAATGTCACCGTTCTGTCATTTTAACTTCATTGCAATGTCATCAAATCACTCTAATTTGGCAGACATGAAAAGGCACTGAGGTAAGTAACGATGCGAATTGCCCAATTAAGTGATATGCATTTTGTGAGCGCAGGTGAGCGCTTATATGGCAGCGTTGATGTGAATGCCCAAAATGCCGATATTATCCATCAGCTTAATCAGCTGCATGAACCCGTGGATGCGGTAGTCATTACGGGTGACATCAGTAACGATGGAATCAGCGCACAGTATCAAGCAGCAGCCAAAATTTTAAGTTATATCCGCTGTCCGCTGTATGTGATTAACGGCAACCATGATGAGCGCGCGGCATTTATTGATGCGTTCGCGCCGTTATGCCCACCTTTGCAACAAGCTGGCGAGATGCGTTATGCCGTGGAGTATCCGTTTCATCGCTTGTTATTTGTTGACTCAACTGTGCTAGGACAAACATACGGGCATTTGAGTGAAGCATCTCTTGACTGGATTGAGGTGCAGCTTAAAAGTTGTGATAAACCAGTGGTTGTCTTTATGCATCATCCCCCGATATCAATGAACTCGGCGCATATGGACCCTATCTGTTGTCTAAACGGTGATACCTTGCTTACATTCGCGCAGCGTTATTCGCATTTCAGCGGTATATATTGTGGGCATAATCATTGTTTTAGTATCACCAGTTATCAGCAATTAATCATTGCGGCGGCCCCAGCAACATCAGTGCAAATCCCCGTTTATCAAAATGATAGCACCCCCTATTATCAATTTGGCCAAGCATCATGCCTTATCCATACCGTCACCGATAATGGCCGATGGGTGAGTTATCAACATCATTTTAGCGGTCTGCAAGGGATGCGCCGTTTTCCTTGGGTGAATGAAAGAGTAGTTCAATGAGCCAGGTTAAATTAACCCATATCCATAAAGCGTATGAAACAGCTACGGTTATTAATGATCTTAGTTTAGAGATTGCAGATGGCGAGTTTTTAGTCTTAGTGGGTGCCTCCGGCTGTGGTAAGTCGACCTTATTGCGGATGATTGCCGGTCTTGAGCCGGTGTCTTCCGGGGCGCTCTATTGTGATGGTAAAGAGATCACTCATAGCTCGCCAAAAGTCCGTAATTTTTCGATGATCTTTCAAAGCTATGCGTTGTTTCCGCATATGAGCGTGGAGCAAAACATCACCTTTGGCATGAAAGTGCGTGGAGAAAAACTGCGGGATAAACGCGATTTACTCGCGCAGACGGTGGCGATGTTACAACTGGATGAATTACTCAAACGCCGCCCTAAAGAACTATCGGGTGGGCAACGGCAACGCGTTGCGATGGCGCGAGCTATTGTGCGCGATCCTCGATTATTTTTAATGGATGAGCCCCTCTCAAATTTAGATGCCAAACTGCGCCATGAAGTGCGCGATGGCATCATGGCGCTGCATGCGCGACTGAAAACCACCACTGTCTATGTGACCCACGACCAAGTTGAAGCGATGACTATGGCGGATCGCATTGTGGTGCTTGATAAAGGGGAGATCCAGCAGATTGGTTCGCCAGAAGCGCTCTATCACTCGCCTGCCAACTTATTCGTTGCGAGTTTTATCGGCTCACCGAGCATGAACTTATGGTCACTTCCTTTGCAAAATCAACAGCTACAGCTGTGTGATTGGACGGTTCAGTTAGATGTCGATGAGTCGAAAGTGTGGTTGGGACTTCGCCCTGAACATATCAAGCTCGGTCCCAGTGCTGATGGTCGTTATCAAATGAGTGGTCAGTTACTGCGCCATGAGCTGCTGGGTCATGTTCGACTGGTGTGTTTGCAAACAGCGTTTGGTCCATTGCAATTTTTTTGTGAAAACGATGTGTCGCTGCCCGATGTGGATGCGACGGTTACTTGTCACTTTTTACCAGAGCGGGTTCACCTGTTCTCTGGTGCGACTCAACAACGGATAGCCGATAAGGATCTTCTATGAACAAACAGACGTTGCTCGCAGCCATCATTGCCGCGGGAACTATAGCGCCGACGATGGCCGCAACCCATATTGATATGATGTTCCCAGCCCCTGTGGATGGCAAGTTGACTGTCGAGATGAATAAACTCATCAAAAACTTTAATCAAGAACATCCCAATATCAAAGTGCGACCGATTTTTACGGGTAGCTATGATACGACCAAACAAAAAGCAGAAGCTGCGGCTAAAGCTGGCAATCCACCTGCGTTGGTGATCATGTCTGCCAACTATACGGCTGACTTGGCAATTAATGATGAAATTTTGCCGATGGATGCACTGTTTAAATATGGTAAAGAGCATGATGCGACAGCCTTTTTAAAGGCGAATTTTTGGAAGGCCGTACAAAAAAATGCCATGTTTGATGGTAAAGCGTATGCCATCCCATTTCACAACTCCACACCTGTGCTTTATTACAATAAAGATCTGTTTAACAAGGCAGGGATCGCTCATGCGCCGAATACTTGGGCTGAACTGCGTGAAGATGCTCGCAAACTTACTAATTTGAGCCAAGGTCAATGGGGCATCATGTTGCCATCGACCAACAATGACTATGGCGGTTGGGTTTTATCATCATTTGTACATGCCAATGGCGGCTTTTTCAATAACCCGGATTACCCCGGTGAAGTCTATTATAACTCGGTCACCACCATCGGCGCGTTGGATTTATATAAAGATTTAATATTTAAAGATAAAACGATGCCAAAAGGGGTGCTTGATAGCAAACAGATCGATGCGCAGTTCCTCTCGGGTAAACTGGGTATGACGGTGATGTCGACCGGCTCTTTAAGCTTTATTCGTAGCCATGCGAAATCATTCCACCTTGGGGTCGCAATGCTGCCGAAAAATGTTCGTCGTGGGGTGATCATTGGCGGCGCGTCATTGGTTTCATTTAAAGGGATTAGCACGGATCAGAAAAAAGCCGCCTATACCTTGTTGCAGTATTTGGTGAGCCCGAAGATCAACGGTCAGTGGTCACGCTTTACCGGTTACTTTGCCCCGCGCAAACAAGCCTATGATCTTCCTGAAATGAAGGCCTTTTTAAACAAATACCCAAGTGCATTGGTGGCCTTTAAGCAGCTTAAATACGCCTATCCTTGGTATTCTACTTATGAAACGGTAGCCGTTCGTCAAGCGATGGAAAATCAGCTCGCAGCGATGATTAGTAGCCCGGATATCACGCCGCAACAGGCCGCTGCCACTGCACAGGCCAATGCCGATAAAATCTTAGCGCCTTATCAGCAGCAGACTGCACTTGATCAACAATAATCTATCTAAGAGCCCGCGTTAAGCGGGCTTTCATCGCTCAAGGAGGCTTTGGTGCTGCGTGCTCGTCCTTATTTATTACTGCTACCGACGCTCGTTTTCTTAGGGCTATTTACCTACTTGCCGTTTGTTCGTTCGGTCATTGATAGTTTATTTGATACGCGTTTGGTTAATCATGTTCACTTCGTTGGGTGGGCAAATTATCAGCGACTGTTTGCCGATCCGGTGTTTTGGCAAGCCAGCTATAACAACGTGATCTATATTGTCATGACGTTGGTGCCTAGTTTGTTGTTAGCGTTGGCTCTAGCCCTATTGCTACAACGTAATACCCGCTTTAACCAAGGGTTACGAGCGGTGATATTTATGCCGATGGTCTTGCCGCTAGTCAGCGTTGCTACCCTGTTTTTATTTGTCTACCTGCCGTCCATGGGGTTGTTGGATTACTACTTGAGCCAATTATTTGGCTGGATGAATACCAATTATTTGGGGCTTAAAAGCTCTGCGCTGATCGCCATGGCCGCACTTGGCGTATGGAAGTTTACCGGCTATTACATGTTGTTCTTTTTGGCGGGGTTGCAGGCGATTCCAGATGAGGTGATCGATGCAGCACGTATGGAAGGGGCTAATCGTTTTCAGATATTCTATTCAGTTACCTTGCCGCTGCTGCGTCCGACCATCAACTTTGTTGTGACAGTGGCATTTATCTACGCGGTTACGCAAATTGATCATGTGGCGGTGATGACGCAAGGTGGCCCCGATCAGTCGACTAATGTCTTGCTTTACTATATTACCCAATTGGCGACCCAAACCAATGACTATGGCAAAGCTTCGGCAGCCACCTTCGTTTTATTAGTGGTGATGATGGCAGTGACGGTGTTTAATTTACGAATGCTTGAGAAGGGAACTCACTATGCACATTAATCGCAAGTTGACCCTTGGTGCGGGCATTGGCGTGCTCGTGATGCTGTGTTTGGCTATTTTGTGGTTGTCGCCAATTTTATGGATGGTGAAATCTTCATTTGGGCAAACGCTGTTTGGCGGTGCGATGGCATCGCTGATACCAAGCACGCCAGTGACCTTGAGCCATTTTAGTGAGGCATGGCAAAGTGCTGATTGGTTGCAATTGTATGGCAATACGCTGTTTTTTACCTTTGGTACCTTGTTGGTTCAACTGGTTGCGATCACGGTGGTGGGGTATGTGTTTGCTTACTATGAGTTTGCGGGTAAAAATCTTTTGTTCTACGGGTTTTTAATGCAGATGATGATTATGCCCGTGATGGTGATGGTGCCGAATTTGCTGACGCTTAAATCGATGGGACTGCTTGATACCTTAACGGGTGCTATGTTGCCTTATTTTGCTTCAGGGATTGGGGTGTTTTTAATGCGTCAGACCTTTTTAAATATTCCTAAAGAGTTAGAAGAGGCCGCCGTACTTGAGGGGGCAAACTGGTGGCAGGTACTTTGGTATGTATTGATCCCGATGGCTCGCCCAGCGATGCTCGCCTTTGCCGTGGTCAGTGTCACCTATCACTGGAATGAATATCTGTGGCCACTGATGGTCTTAAGCGACCCGAGTAAACAACTTTTGACCATTGGCTTAGTCTCGTTTGCCATGGGCGCAGAATCTGGCGGTGATTGGGGACTGGTCAGTGCTGGAACCTTGATGGTGTGCGCACCACTAGTGATCGCCTTTTTATTGTTTCAAAAACAGTTTATGCGCAGCTTTGGTTTCTCTGGAATTAAATAATTTTTGCCTATCTTCGCCCATCTTTGCCCATCTTTGCATGGTGCGAGGATGGGCGCGATGATAGTTCTTATTAAGTTAGTTCATCAAGTGGCCGTTGATGGTGACATTGTGAACATGTTGTACATGCCAGGGCTGTTTGCTGTTGCTAAACCGCACATCCGTGAAGTTGCTATTTTTGAGATCTTCAATAAAGGCTGCGCTCACACGACGCAACTTAACATCATTGAGATCAATGGCGTCATACCAGATAGCGTGTTGTTTTTCCCCTTGAATGTTGATGGACGGGTCATTTCCGGTGATGGTATCCATGCTGACATGATTCATTTGGATATGGCCAATGGATACGGGTACAGTTGCCGCTGGATAGTCAATGGATGCATTTGGATCACTGTATTTAAGGGTGACCGTCAGGGCATTTTGGCTGACATTTTTCATTGCGATATTATTAAACGAGATATTTTGTACGCTGCCCCCAATGCTGGTTGTGCTTTTAATGCGAAGGCCAATATTGGAGCCATCGACCACGCTATTTTGCGCACTGATATTCGCTATGCCAGCGCCCGTATGGCTGCCTAACACAACGGCGCCATGGCCATGATGGAAGAAGTCATTAAAGATCTGCACTTGTTCGGTTTTAGGTTGACTTTTCGCCAGCTTGCCAGTGCCAGCGGCAAAGTTAATGCTGTCATCGCCTGTATCAAAATAGCTGTTAAATATTTGGGCATCTTGACTATTGCCCAGTTCTACCCCATCGCCATTATTGGCATCATAGGTTTGTGCGTAGATGCTGTTAATCACGATATGTCGGCTAGTGAGAACCATCAGACCATGGTAGGCCGGATTTTTAATGGTGATGCCACTGATATAAAGATGGTCGACGCCGCGTAGCGTCATCAAACTTGAGCGCATTTGTCCGTAAGCTAAGTGCAGCGACATGCCGTTTTTGAGCGCCTGATCTACCTGATTTTTAGCTAAGATGCCATCGCGTTGGTAACGTTCACGGCCACTAAATGGATAGTGAGGCTGCATTTGGCCTAAGGTGTCGGTGTAGGTTTTTGTCACTGTTTTCCAACCATTGCCATCGATGGTGCCTTGTCCCACAATGCGGATATTTTTAAATGTCCCTGCGACATGATGGTTCGGGTCAATGGCGTTAATCAGGGATGCGGGTCGCATCGTTTTTGAATAGGGGTAGAGCTTATAAATGGGGGGATAGTCTTGAGCTCGACTTGAGCCTAATAAGGTAGCCCCTTTGGCAAGATAGAGCGTCATGTCACTTTTCAAAAAAAGTGCGCCGGTGCGATAGGTTCCCGCAGGGATCACTAATTTGCAGTTTTTCGGACAAGCGTTGATCGCTTTTTGAATTGCACTGGTGTCGAGCGTGTTGCCATCGCCGAGTGCGCCATAGCTTTTTACTGAGAGTGTGGTTGGGCGTGCAGTTGTGGTGACAGTGACAGACTGGCTTAATGGCGAAATCTCACCTTTATCATCGATGGTTTGTACTGCAAATTGATAGTGATGTTTAGGCAAAAGCCCGGTAATGGTGGCACTTTGCCAAACAATGGGTGTGGCAAAATGGTCGCTGTCTTGTTGATAAAAAGCCTTGATATAAGGGGCACTGGCAGCATACGTCGCATTGTTCGCTTGAGCGGTTGCGATTACTTTGCCATTTTCAATAATTTGATAATCCCGAATATGGCGAATATCAGTGGGTACTTGCCAAGTAACGACGACACTCTGATCATCAAAAGCAAGGGATGGGATCTGCACTTGGGATGGCGCCACTGGGGCGGCCATTGCCAAACAAGGCAGCCATAAAGTCGCGAATCCCACAAATGTTTTAGGCAATGCAAGCCATTGATGCAGCATTGTATGCTTCGTCATATAATTGAAAAGGTGTTTTAATTATATAGATAGCATCGCTTAATAAATGTTTTGATGATCACAAAGCTGTGTATACATATTTATCTGTTTTCGTCATCCCGTTATCACGAATAGATATTTTGACTATCCATTGCTGAATCGGCGTTATGGTTACGTTTTGCTGCGATGAGCTAAGACGATGCCGGCGACGAAGTACATACCAATGCAGCGCTTCACCAAGAATGATGGCTGACAACGACACGCCAAAGATCGGAATGAGAAATAAAAAAACCGAAATTTGACTCACCCGATTGTGCGCCATTAAGGTATTCCAGATCAAAAAAGCGCAGGCAGACAGCGCCGATAGATAGGTTAACAAGATCAGTGAGAGGGCCGACCAAACCCATGGCATTAAGCCGACTTTGATAGCGCCAACCCCAGTTAGCGCTGCGCCACCGAGAAGCATCTGCCACGCGGTTAAGGTGAGCACGGGCAGCCCCGGGCGAATGTTGCGTTTGCTTAATACATTGCCATAGGCACTAAAGAGCATCGCGATGAGCATCAACGCTTCACCAACCCCTAAATGTAATGCCCAGCCATATTCCATGACCTGATAAAAACCGATGCCACAAAAGCCGATGATGGCACTGATGGCTTTGCGCGCCGAGAGCTTGTCATCGGCAAATAATACATGGGCAATAATGAGTTGAAAAAATGGCGCGGCGCTGGCCACAATGGCACTAGAGATGCCACTGGCTAACGCCAAACCTAAATAGAAAAAGATATATTGCAAGAACGTTTGGCAACTGCCTACTTTGACGACGCGCAGCAGTTTATCAGCGCTAAAGCGCCATGTTTGTCGGTGCACCAGGCTGCTCAACAGCAGCAAAAACAGCCCTGCTCCGCTAAAACGATAACCAGCAAACAGAATCTGGGTAAAGGTTTGGGAGTGTTCAATCCCTAGATTGACATAACCTAGTTTGACCATCGGAAATGCGCTGCCCCATAACAACGTGGCGATTATCGCTAGCAATAAGCGCGAGCTTGGACGATTGAGCAAGTTTTGTGGCTGAGATGAGGACAGGATTCTAGAGGTGGGTAAACTTGACATGATCTTTCAGCTCGAATGGGTCACAAAACATCACCTTAGCGAGATGAGCTAGTTAGGTAAAGCAAAGCTATTGCACTCCCTCTGCGTGTCTAATATATTAGGTTATTCTAATTAAAAAGAGGTTTTATATGTGGAATGAACGCTTTGCCCAAGAGCAATATGCCTATGGTTTAGAGCCCAATGTGTTTTTGGTTGAACAAATCCAGCAGTTAGCACTACCGACTCGCCGCGTGTTGATGTTAGGCGAGGGCGAAGGGCGCAATGGCGTTTATTTGGCGCAGCAAGGGTATACCGTTGATGCCGTTGATGGCTCACAGATGGGTCAGAAAAAAGCACTGCAACTGGCTAAGGCGCGTCAGGTTTCGCTTAATTATACTGTCGCGGATTTAGCCCACTATCAAATTCAAGGGGAATATTCTTTGATGGTGATGATCTTTTGCCATCTTCCGCCGGTTATTCGCCAACAGCTGCATCAACAGATGTGTAAGCACCTAGCTCCTGGCGGTGTGATCCTCTATCTGGCCTATAGCCCTGAACAACTGCAATGTGGCACGGGGGGCCCTAAACAGTTGGATATGTTGGTATCACTGAATGAATTACAGCAAGATTTTGCTCAGCTTAAGCCAATCGTCTGCCAGCAGCGCCAAAGAGAAATTCATGAAGGACTTTATCATAATGGCATGGCTGATGTGGTCGAGTTGGTCGCGAGTCGCTCTTTAAGGTAGCCGTTGCGTTGCGGGATGGTTCTGATACATTGAAATTAATTTGATTCAGATAGGCTTGTGAGATGCGCACGATTCGATGGCGAGTGGTTGGATTAATGACACTGATACTAACGGGTTGTGCTCGCCATCACGAGCTAGCGAGCGCCAATTTGGCGGATCACTGCTTGGTCATCGGCGATTATCAACTGCATTTTTCTCGCATGGATGAAACGCTGCAGCAAATAGCCCATGGCTCAGGGTGTTTTATTGAATTGAAAAATCCTAAGGTTTGGCCGCTCAAAGCACATCCAGTCATTGGACGTTTGAGCGTGATGCAAGCGGTACAACAGGCGATTCAAGATCAACCGTTATTATTGACGCATCCCAAGCCAGATCTGCTCAAATTAACCATTAAAAAACCGACGTGATAGATAGGCTAGTAAATTACCATGGTAGTGGGACTGCGATTCGGCTTTCGCTTCTTTTTAATGGGTGCCCAAAGCAGTGGCCATTGGCTTGGCCGACGTATCTTCATGAGCCATTTATAGAACTCTAATCGATATGGTGTTCTCAATCTGTCGCAGTTCGAGATGCTTGCCTAATGTTAGGGCGTGTTGATATTCGAGATTAGACGGGCTCGTTTTAACAGCATTTCTGACATTTATAATGAATTATGAATTGCTTATGTAAAAAACATACCCTGCGGGTTCTTTTGCGCCAAAGCTCTCCAACTCACTGTAAAAATGTAATCATCTGGTCTGTAAATTACCACAATTGTGCATATCTGTATGCGGTATAACAAGAGAGAAAAGCATGATTATTTATGGCGTGATGCCGACGTTACTGCAACGAACAAAGATCCGCGCACAGCTACGAGTGCATGGCGTTGCTGAACAGATCAGCTGCGAGTCACAACTGGGCGAAGTTGTCACCCGCGCCGAAGCGTAGTTAGCAGCGACATTGCCGCTCAATGACAGTGAATTTAAATGGTTGCATCTTCACTGTCGTCATAAGGCTAGGCCGCTGGGCGATGATAATGCTCAGCTATTAAAGTCATCGAAGCCGCCGCCATCATCCCAGCCTCCTCCATCAAAGCCGCCGCCCGAGAAAGGATCATCAAAGCCGCTGTCCACACCGTTGTCAAAACCGCCTTGATTATCGGCAAAACCATTCCCCATGCCGTTATCAAAGCCACCTTGATTATCGGCAAAACCACTATCGTTATTCAATCCTTGATCAAAGCTCGCATCTTGACCGTTGTTATCCATGCCATCGGCAAACTGATTGGTTGGGTCGTTCACTCCATTGTTCATATCTGCATTCATATCGGTGGGGTTGTCATTGATGATATTGACGATATCTTGGCTTTGATGATGGCTAAACATATCCATCATCATATTGCCTAGAACCACGCCGCCAGCCACTCCTGCAGCGGTTTGCAGAGCACCGCCTAAAAAGCTGTTGCCACGCCCAAATCCGCCCCCTTGTGGTGGATAGTTCGGCTGTCCATAGTTAGATTGCCCATTTGCTGGTTGGTTGTAATTTGGCTGCGCGCCACGTTGGTTCCAACCTGTATTCGGATTGCCTTGTGGCGCTGATTGATGATTGCCGCCGAATAATCCAGATAAAAATCCCCCGCTTTGGCGAGGTTGTGCTTGCTGCTGCGCCTCGAGCGCCTCGAGACGCTGGTGTAACTGTTTAATGGTCGCCTCTTGCATGATCATGGTTTGGGCCATGTAGTAGGGAGCCGTAGGGTGGGCCACTAAATGTTTTTCAATGAGTGATTGAGCCTCACTATCGCGGTTGCTATTTTGTGCTTCCGCTTTTTGTAAGCGTTCAAACAAACTATCGATCACTTGTTTCGTATTCTGGTCCATCGTAATACCTCAAAAATACAACGATTTTCTTATTAGTCCACAAAAATGCATGGAGGTTCAATAGCCAATGTGCTATTTCAGCGATTTATAACTTGCGCCATTGCTGCAACTGCCCTATAAATCAAAAAAGTGTACCACACTAGTGATACCTGCCAACAATTGCGCTCCGTTAAGGTATCTACCCCAAAGAGCACCTAATAGGACATAGAGATTATGGGTGCCATTGCATACCAAGCGAGTGATTTTGGGCCCACTTATCCACACGATCTGTTTGAGCGCATCGCCAATGATTTGCGCGGCAAAGGGTATAGTATTCAGCCTCAGGCTATTCCTCCTCATTTGGTTTGGCAACTGACCACCCAAGTGCGCCAGATTGATGATGAATTTGCCCCTGCAGGAGTCGGTCGGCGCGATGATTTTCAGCGCAATCAATTTATTCGTCGCGATGAAATTTGTTGGATCAATGGCGATACTGCGACTGGGCAAAGCTGGCTCGACTGGACGGCCCAGTTACAACAGTTTTTAAATCGGCGCCTGTTCTTGGGGTTATTTTCATTTGAGAGTCACTACGCCCATTATGCCCCCGGCGATTTTTATAAACGCCATTATGATGCGTTTCGCGGCCAAGCTAATCGTGTTTTAACAGTGGTGGCTTATCTCAATGGTGACTGGCAAAGTGATGAGGGGGGCGAGATGGTCCTCTACCTTGATGATACTGACCAACAAGGCATCAAAGTGCTCCCCGCATTGGGGACGGTAGCGATTTTTCTAAGTGAAGAGTTCCCCCATGAAGTACTTTGTGCCAAGCGGCATCGCTACTCGATTGCTGGTTGGTATCGGCTCAATAACTCGCTGGCTGGGCGGATTGACCCACCGCGCTAAATTTTGGGGTGCGGCGGAGGGCTTTATTGTTGCGTGAAACGTTCTTATTGACATAAGCAGGGGCGCCCAAGACGACCCTGTTAGATGGTTAGTCCCTCATCTTGATGAGCCGTTACTGGGGGTTGTATGGGGGAGCTCGGCTAAACTGCTTGAGTGCAACAGCGAGTCGATTGGTGATTGGCAAATCCTACATCCCAAGCCGTCATTTCTCGTTATACCTTTCCCCTTTTAGGCGCCGCCTACGCAATTGATATTTAAATCGGTGGCTTCTACTTGAAATTATAGGCCATTAATTATACTGTTTTAAATATCAAAGCATCGTTGGTAACTAGTTGTTCATACAGTTTTTTTCATGCGCCAAAGTGGTGAATTCTTCTCTGATATGCACAAAACCAGTGCAGCTTTTCGCGCATATAAACAACCGCGATTGCTCCAGAGATCACCTTTCAAGATGACCTAAATATTTAACACTAGTCAATTTGAATTCATGGTACATAGTAGCCGTGATGATTATGCCACCGCTGTTGATGATTAAATGCTAGCAAGTGAATCTAATTCAATTTTTGACTAGCGAGTTGTTTTTGCCGTTATTGACCGTTGTCTAGAATGATGGAGCAGTCTTATGTCAATTAAACAAAAACTTACGTTTAGCGTCTTTGTGGTGCTAGCCCTGCTAGCCCTGGGACTTTTTAGCGTACAGCGTATATTAATACACAACAATGTGATGACATCGCTGCAGTCAGATGCCAATCAACTTGGGCAAACTACTGCTCGTCAGCTTGGCGAGTGGATTCAAAGTAAGACGCATATCGTAAAAACCATGAGCCACTTTAAGCGTGGTGATCACTTTGTGGCGAGCCTTCGACAGGCCCAATTAACGGGTGAACTCAGTTTGACCTATCTGGGCACTGAGCAAGGTCAATTTATTAGCGGCGACCCGAATTATCATTTACCGGCTGATTACGATCCAAGAGTTCGACCTTGGTATAAGCAGGCTCGTCAATTTGGACTGTATAAAACCGAACCCTATTTAGATATGGGTACTCATCAGTTAGTGATGAGTATTTTGCAAAAAGTGCCCGACGGTGTGTTTGGCGTGGATTTATCGCTAGAAAAAATGGTGGCGCAGCTCAAAGCTCTTAGTCATCATAATATGGAAGCCTTTTTGCTCGATCAACAGGGTAAAATTCTGGTTTATCCCGATGCCAAATGGGAACTTAAATCAATTCAGCAGTTAAGTCCTGAGCTTAGCGCAGCATCAATAGCACAAAGTGACCAACTTCATGCGGCCACTGTGGCCGGAACTGCCAGTTTGGTTAATTTCACCCCGGTTCCCAATACGCAATGGGTGCTGGCGTTAAGCTTTAATCGGCAAGCGGCGTTTAGCGATTTTGAAAGTACTCTGTGGCATATTATTTTATACAGTGCGATTGGTTTTGTGATCGTTGTGGTGGTGGTTTATGTGGCAATTTCGCGCGCTTTTTTACCGCTGCAAAAATTGCAACAGGCGATCGATGCGCTCGGTCAGCAGGGCAATGCTGACTTGACCCATCGTTTGCGTTTTGAGCGTCAAGATGAGATAGGCAAACTGTCGAAAAGCTTCGATGTGTTTTTAGAACGGCTGCATCAAATGCTGATTGCGGTTCAAGCCGATACCCAAGCGTTGTATGAAAATGCGCACCAAAGTGCGCAAAATGCCGAGAAAACGCATCAGCAGCTTACCCATCAACAGCAAGATGTTGCGCAAGTTGCTACGGCATTGCATCAGATGAGCGCGACCGCCAATGAAGTGGCTACTCACGCCGAACAAACGGCTGACGCGGCGCAAAGTTCATCGACAGCCAGTGCCACTGGTCTACAGGTGATTGGCGCCAATCAGCAGCAAATTCAGAGCCTTGCACAATCACTTGAGACGACTGCCGAGCATGTTTTGCAGCTTGATCAAAGTAGTCGCGAAATAGCCACAATTTTGGCTACGATTCAAAATGTGGCCGAACAAACCAATCTGTTAGCATTGAATGCGGCTATTGAAGCGGCGCGGGCAGGCGAGCATGGGCGTGGATTTGCAGTGGTGGCCGATGAAGTCCGTTCACTGTCTCAAACTACCCATAGCGCAACCGAGCAAATCCGCGATATGCTCAAGCGGCTCTCAGAAAATACCCAAAAAACGGTTGCAACTATGACGGATAGCCAAGAACAGGCCCAACTGAGTGTTGCCGAAGCCAATAAAGCTAAAATTGAGTTGGAGAAAATCGCGCAATCCATCACAGAGATTAATGATATGTCGATTCAGATCGCAAGCGCTGCCGAGCAACAACGCGCCGTAACCGATGATATCTCTCGCAATACGCAAGGAATTTCTGATGTCGCCGCGCAGTTACAACTGCAATCCGATGACAGCTCCGAACAGGCTAGACAATTCAATGCGATTGCTAAACGTCTGCATGATCAAGTGAGTCAATTTAACCTTTGAGCCAAGCGCTGTGACGTCGGGAGGTTTCGTTAGTGGGCTGGCTGACAACCGTTAGGACCGCGTGCAGCATCAATGAAATCAAGCGCATAGTCTTCGCCGCGAGAGGTTGATAGTGCGTGATGATACGCAGTGTTGCCTCTATTGGTGTGCCTCCATGTCGAGCTGTTTTTTGTCCCTTCGCTTCACTCAAGCCATATCGGCTAGTTTGGCAAAAGGCGATGCTGCAAATTTTATAATTAACTGATTGTTTATGTTAGTAAATATAAAATAAATTGGTTTGAATCATTGCCTTTATTTTTGAAGTTCCATGCGTTAGCGCTAGTTTAGATGATCGATACGATCGCTATGGATATAACCTCTAGGTATAACCTAAGGGTATAACCTAAGGGTATAACTTAAGGGTATACCCTTGCCATATTTAAGTATTCGCCTTCTCGATAGATTCTGGAGATATTGAGAGTCATTCAACTTCTATCAATCATCATCAGGACAGATATGGACATACCTCAACCTTATCTACTTTTTATCGGCGATGTGACCGATCCCCTTGCCGCTAAAACCGCGCGGGGTATTCATGCCTGGCGTCCCGAACAATGTATCGGACAACTGCGACTAGATGGGTGTGATGTCACGTTAGATCTCCCAGACTTATCGCTTAGTGAAGCGCTTGCTCAAGGGGCAAAAACCCTGGTGCTTGGCACCGCTAATGCGGGTGGCTTTTTACCTGAACATTGGTTGGTGAGTATTCGTGAAGCGATTCGCGCAGGTATGAATGTGGCCAGTGGGTTGCACCAACGTTTAACGGATATTCCTGAGCTTGTCGAATTAGCCACTCGCTATCAGGTGCAGTTATTTGATGTTCGCCATACTAAAGAAGCGTTAAAAGTTGGCAATGGCAAAGCGCGCACTGGCAAACGGGTACTGACCGTTGGTACTGATTGCGCAGTTGGCAAAATGTATACCTCGCTGGCACTTGAACAGGCTATGAAAGCGTGTGGGATGTCGGTTGATTTCTGTGCAACCGGACAAACTGGGATCTTAATTGCAGGCTCAGGAATATCGATTGACGCCGTGGTATCTGATTTTATCTCAGGCGCTGCTGAGCGGTTATCCCCCGATAATGATGCCAATCACTGGGATATTATCGAAGGACAAGGGTCGCTATTTCATCCCTCTTACGCAGGCGTGAGCTTAGGGTTGTTGCATGGCTCACAGGCAGATTGGTTGGTGATGTGCCATGAAATGGGACGACCATATACTCGCCACTTGCCACACCATCCGTTGGTGAGCCTTGCCGATTGTATTGCTGAAAATCTGCATTGTGCCCGGGTGACCAATGCAAACGTTCAACTTGCTGGCATCGCGGTGAATACGTCATCTTTTCCAGAACAACAAGCACGTGATTATTTGGCACAATTAACGACTCAATTTAATGTTCCAGCGACTGATCCGGTGCGTTTTGGCATTAATGATATCGCCGAATTTTTACTTCACCACGGCTAAGCGTAGGAGGCCACATGCGACAACTTGAGATAAACCAGTTAAAACTTCCTTTAGCCCGACCTTTTATCATATCGCGTGGCCGCCGAGATGCTGTGGACGTGGTGCGCGTGAGTATCGAAGAAAATGGCTTTGTCGGCTGGGGTGAGTGCACCCCAACGGCTCATTATCAAGAAAGTGTGAGCAGTGTTATCGAACAAATTGAACAGTTGCGTGAGCCGCTTACCCAAGGGTTAAGCCGAGCCCAGCTACAAAAACAACTTGTCAAAGGCGCTGCACGCAATGCGCTCGATTGTGCCTTATGGCGTCTGGAAGCGCAGCAGCAGGGACAATCCTTATGCCAATATGCGAATGTTGCAGAACCTGCAACACTCATCACGGCACAAACGTTAAGCCTGGCTAGCCTTGAAGAGATGCGCCAAAGTGCGCGAGTAGCGCTAGCAAGTGGTGCCAACCTGTTGAAAATTAAGCTTGATGCGCATCAAGTGCTGGATAAGGTGGCAGCGATTCGTGCTGAGGCCCCAGATGCAACGCTGATCATCGATGCGAATGAAGCGTGGGGAAGCTTATCACTGCCAAACTTGTTTGACAGACTTACTGAATACAATATTGCGATGATCGAGCAACCGCTGATGGCGGGGTCGGACCAATCACTCGCGTCATTTGATCATCTGATCCCCGTTTGCGCCGATGAAAGCTGCCATGACAGCAATGACATTGTTGCACTGGCAGATCGCTATGAAATGGTGAATATCAAACTGGATAAATGCGGTGGACTGAGTGAAGCACTGATGATGCTTGAAACCGCCAAAGCCTGCCAGATGCGAGTGATGGTCGGTTGCATGCTTGGCTCATCGATGGCGATGGAAGCGGCCTTGCCTGTGGCGATTCAAGCGGAGTTAGTAGACCTTGATGGGCCGCTCTGGTTGGCCGCTGATAGTGCGCCGCATTTGTGTTATCGCACTGGCCACATTGAGCTGCAATAAACGTTAATCAAGGAGCGATATGACTGATTCCCCATTATTAGAGATTACCGATTTAACGCTGAGTTTTAAAAGCCGAGAGGGGCTCAATCGGGCATTAGACGGTGTCTCCTTTAGCGTACATCGTGGTGAGGTGGTCGCGGTCGTTGGTGAAAGTGGTTCGGGAAAATCGGTAACGTCATTGGCGCTGATGGGCCTATTAAGTGATAACGCGGTGATTGAAAAAGGACAGGCTATTTACACCCCAGATGTGAATCGCCGCTACGATCTCACCTGTATTGATGAGCGGACACACCGCTCTATTCGTGGTCAGTCGCTGGCGATGATTTTTCAAGAGCCGATGACCTCGCTCAATCCAGTACTCAAAATTGGTGATCAGCTCACCGAAGCACTCTTTGATCACCATCTTTGTTCACGCGAGCAGGCGTGGCAAAAGGCGCTGGCGCTGCTTGATCAAGTCCGGATTAACGATGTGGAACGGGTGATGAATAGTTACCCGCAGGCGTTATCGGGTGGAATGCGTCAGCGGGTGATGATCGCTTTGGCTTTGACCTGTGATCCTCAGATGCTGATTGCCGATGAGCCGACTACGGCGTTGGATGTGACCGTGCAAGCGCGCATTTTGCAAATTCTGCGCGAGTTGCAACTGCACAGACAGATGGCGGTGATGTTTATTACCCATGATATGGGGGTTGTAGCTGAAATCGCTGATCGCGTCGTGGTGATGTTTCGCGGCAAAGTGGTTGAAACGGGATCAGTTGAGCAAATTTTTAAAGCCCCACGGCACCCCTATACCCAATCACTGTTGGCAGCGGTCCCTAAGCTTGGGGATATGGCGGATTCACACTGGCCCAAACGGTTTGCCATTGTGGGTGAAGATGATCCTAACGTGGTATTAGAGCAACAGCGAACTGCCGATTATTCAGGCAAACCACTTTTGGATGTTCGCGGTCTGCAAGTCTACTACCCGATTCGCTCTGGTATTTTGAGCAAAACCACCCACGAAGTGCATGCTGTCGAGCAGATCGACTTTGACATCTATCCGGGTGAGACGTTAGCCATTGTTGGCGAGTCAGGCTGCGGCAAATCGACCACCGGGCGGGCTTTGCTACGCTTAGTTGAGCATCAAAGTGAGTCGATTCATTTTCAGGGTAAAGAAATTTCACTACTCAATGACCGAGCTTTTAAGCCGCTGCGCCAATCGATGCAGATGGTCTTCCAAGACCCGTACGCCTCGCTCAATCCGCGTCTCACGGTGGGGTTTACCATTGCTGAGCCGCTGCTTATTCACGGGATGGCAAAATCGCTTAAAGAGGCATCGCCGGTCGTGGCACAACTACTAAAGAGCGTTGGCCTGGAACCCGAACATGCTCGTCGTTATCCCCATGAATTCTCCGGAGGGCAGCGCCAGCGGATCGCGATTGCTCGTGCCATGGCGCTGCAACCGAAAGTGATTATTGCCGATGAAGCTGTCTCAGCGCTGGACGTATCGATTCAGGCGCAGGTCATCAACTTGATGATGGATCTGCAACAAAAAACTGGGGTGGCTTGGATTTTCATTTCGCACGATATGGCTGTCGTGGAACGTATTGCCAATCGAATTGCGGTGATGTATCTGGGGCAAATCGTTGAATATGGCTCACGGCACGCTATTTTTAACCATCCTCAACACGAGTATACCAAGCGGCTATTGGCGAGTGTGCCTATCGCCGATCCGAGTCGGCGAGTGGCGCGCCAGTTTGACGATGATGAGCTACGGCCATCGCCAATGCGGCCACTTGGCGCGGCAGTTACTAAACCACATTATAAAAAAGTTGCAGAGCAACACTGGGTCGCTATTTGACTCCTTTAGAGTAAGCGAGCATTTGATAGTCAATCACAACACAGGACGTTGAGGAAATTACTCATGCAAAGTAGCAAGTACTACCGCCGCGCAACGCTCGCGCTGGCTTTAAGTTTGGGAATGGGATGTGCTTATGCACAGGGCCTTAAGATCTCTATGTATGCCGATATCACGGGGCTTGACCCGCATGATACGTCGGATAATGTCAGCTACTCCGTGCAAAGTGGGATCTTTGAACGGTTATTCCAGTTCGATGCCAACATGAAGTTAATTCCGCAGTTGGCAACTAGTTATACCAGTAATGCTGACGCCACTGAGTTTGTGTTGCATCTGCGCCATGGCGTGACCTTTCAAGATGGCACAGCATTTGATGCCGCCGCCGTGAAAGCGAACCTTGACCGACTGGCCAATCAAAAGCTCGGTCTTAAACGGAACAGTTTGTTTAAGCTAGTTAAAACGGTGACAGCAGTCGACCCATATACGGTCAAAGTTGTATTAAGTGAATCGTTTGGGGCATTTATTAATACCCTAGCGCATCCTTCTGCGGTGATGTGGAGCCCAGCAGTGCTGGCTAAATATCCCAGCGAAGCGCAACTGCGTAAACATCCAGTGGGAACAGGGCCGTTTAAATTTGAGCAGTGGCAACAGGGACAAGATGTCAAACTGGTCAAATATGATCACTATTGGAAACAGGGCTGGCCGAAAGTCGATAGTGTGACTTTTTATCCAGCACCGGAAGACTCAACGCGCGTTGCCGCGCTTCGCTCAGGTCAGGTCAATGCGATCTATCCATTGCCGGCCGATCTGGTGAATGTTGTCAAACATGATGACAAGCTGGCCGTGCAGCGTGACCCCAGTATCTACATGTATTACATCGCATTGAATACCCAGCATAAATCGCTGGCGAGTATCAAAGTCCGTCAAGCGATCAACTACGCTATCAACCGTAATCTATGGTTGAAAGTCGGCTATGCAGGCATGGGAACGCCAGCTGAGTCGGTGATTGCGCCGCGGGTACAATTCTTTGCCAAGCAGTCGACGCCGAACTATCAGTTTAATCCCGCCAAAGCTAAACAACTGCTGAAAGAAGCGGGTTATGGCAATGGCTTAAAACTGAACTTGTGGACTTCGAATGCGACCACATCGGTACGCAGCGCACAGTTCTTTAAACAGCAGTTAGCGCAGGTGGGTATTCAGGTCAAAGTGGTACCGATGGATTCGGGGGCGCGCGATGCCAAGTTATGGAGCGTTCGCGATCCGAAAAAAGCGCAGTATGATCTCTACTACGGCGGCTGGTCACCTTCAACGGGTGATGCTGACTGGGCGCTTCGGCCCCTATTTGCGACCGAGTCATGGGTACCCACAGCGTACAATGTTTCGTACTACTCCAATCCAAAAGTGGACAAAGCGATTCGAGATGGTTTAGCCACAGCCGATCCGAAAGTACGTGCTACAGCGTATGCTCGCGCTCAGACGTTGATCTGGCATGACGCGCCGATCGTATTTTTGGGGACGCCGGATAACTTGGTTGGTAAACAGAAAAACTTAAGCGGCGTATCGATGCTGGCTGATGGTACCTTACTGTTTACTCAAGCCCAGTTTAAATAATCGTTAGGAGGGAGAGCCCGATGTTAACTTACGTGATCCGCCGAATCCTCGAAATGATCCCGGTGTTGTTAGTGGTCTCCCTGTTGGTCTTTGGTTTTATCAAGTTGTTGCCTGGTGACCCAGCTCGCGTGTATGCCGGGCCGGATGCTACCCAAGCGGCCATTGAAATGGCCCGCGTGCATCTGGGTCTGAATCAACCCATGGCAATGCAGTATTTGCATTGGCTAAGCGGCTTGGTGCATGGCGATCTGGGGACCACCTATCGCACTCAGCAGTCGGTTGCACAAGTGATAGGCAAAAGCTTTATGCCAACCTTGTATCTCGCAATGGCAGGGTTTGTGTGGTCGGTAGTGCTGGGGTTATTAGTGGGAGTTGTCTCGGCGCTCAAACGTGGCAAGTGGCAAGATTGGACCTTAATGAGTTTAGCCATCGGTGGCATCTCGTTGCCACCGTTTTGGTTAGGATTGTTGCTCATCCAGTTTGTTGCGATGCCCTATGGGATCTTTGCTGTCAGTGGCTTTAATAAGCCTCTCGATATTGTGTTGCCGGCCTTTACGCTAGGGGCGTCGGTAGCGGCGGTGATGGCGCGTTTTACTCGCTCGGCATTTTTGGAAGTCGCGCAAGAAGATTATGTGCGTACCGCCAAGTCAAAGGGACTACGTGAACGACTCGTCACCTGGAAACATATTATGCGCAATGCTTTGATTCCAGTGATTACCATGTTGGGGCTGCAGTTTGGCTTTTTGCTGGGTGGCTCGATTGTGGTGGAAACCGTATTCAGTTGGCCGGGATTAGGGTGGCTTTTGATCCAGTCGATTCAAACCCAAGATCAACCTGTGATTCAGGCACTCGTCATGCTGTTTGTGCTGGAATTTATTGTGATTAATTTGCTGGTCGATCTGTTGTATGCGGTGATCAATCCCGCCATCCGCTTGAAATAGGAATGCTATGGACTCGTTAATTGAAATGAATCAGCAAGATAACATTCGCTCGCCGTGGCGGGAATTTTGGCGGCGCATCTTAGCAAACCCAGTTGCTGTCGGCTCGGGTGGTTTTATTGTGCTACTGGTGCTGGTGGCAATTTTTGCACCTTGGCTGGCGCCTTATAATCCGCTGCATAGTGATTGGAATGCGCTGGCAACTGCGCCCAACTGGCAGCATTGGATGGGCACCGATGATCTAGGCCGTGACCTATTAAGCCGGATCATCTATGGCGCACGGATCTCTTTGTATGTCGGTTTTTTCTCGGTCACGCTAGGCATGGTTGCAGGGATTTTGCTGGGCCTATTTGCCGGCTATTATGGCGGCTGGTTAGACATGCTGATTATGCGTGGCGCCGATGTCTTATTTGCTTTTCCTGGGATGCTGTTAGCGATTGCGGTGGTGGCTATTTTAGGGCCAGGTTTAAACAATGTCATCGTTGCTGTGGCGGTCTTTAGCGTGCCCGTGTTTGCACGTATTGTGCGCGCCTCGACGCTCTCTCTTAAACAAGCGGCGTATGTCGAAGCAGTGCGTTGTGCAGGCGCCCGCGATCGACTTATTTTGCTGCGCCATATCTTGCCGGGTACGCTCTCTAACGTCATTGTATTTTTTACCATGCGTATTGGCACCAGTATTTTAACCGCTGCTAGTTTAAGCTTTATCGGTTTAGGTCCTGAGCCCGATGTGCCCGAGTGGGGCAATATTTTGGCGATGGGACGTAATATGATGATGGCAGGTGTGTGGCATGTGAGTTTATTTCCAGGGTTGGCGATTTTTGTTACCGTGCTCGCGTTCAACCTGCTTGGGGATGCGCTGCGCGATACGCTCGACCCAAAATTGAAGAACTAATCTAGATGGGCTGCGCTAACGCTAGATAATCAAGGGATATCGATGACGACAGAACAATGGCGTAGTGCTCGGTTGCATAATTTGCTTGAGCGCTGGCAATGCACGCGTCAAATAGGCTGCACGCAACTGGTCGCAGGCCCCACCAATAGTATCAGCGACGTTGCTGGGGTCAGAGTGGGGCATGTCACCCTTGCTGAGGGCGACGTTCAAACGGGTGTGACGGCCATCGTTCCCAATGCCGACAATTTATTTGCATCGCCACTTTGTGCAGGCGCTGCTGTGCTCAATGGTTTTGCCAAGCCGATGGGGCTGACGCAGCTCGATGAGTTGGGCATTTTGCAAACGCCGATTATGCTGACTAATACCTTCTCGGTGGGACGCGTTTATACCGGACTGGTGCGGTATATGCTTGAGCAAGCCCCTGAAGCGGGACGTGAGCAGGCTACCATTAACCCACTAGTTTTAGAGTGCAATGACGGCTACCTCAATGATCAACAGGCCTTTGCCGTGAGTGAGACGATGGTTCACGATGCGTTAGCAGCGGCAAATACCTCGTTTGAGCGCGGCAGTGTCGGCGCCGGGCGAGGAATGAGTTGCTTTGGTTTGAAAGGCGGAATTGGCACCAGCTCGCGCTACATTCACCAACTAGACGCCACGTTAGGCGTGTTGGTGTTAGCCAATTTTGGCCGCTTGTCGGCGCTACGCTTAGATGGGATGGCGCTTAGCGAGTGGATCGAGCCGTGTTTAACTCAACCTACCGCGCAGCGTGATGCCGGCTCTATCATTATTGTGATGGCAATCGATGCGCCGTTAAGTGCCCGTCAGCTCAAGCGTATTGCCAAACGTGCTGGCGCTGGACTGGGTCGCCTTGGCAGCTATTGGGGTCATGGTTCCGGCGATATTGCATTGGCGTTTTCAACCGCCTCACAGCCGTGTCATGATGTCGATGATAGCCACATCGAAGAGTTACTCTGCGCCAGTGCAGAGGGTTGCGAATTCGCGGTTTTAGATGCTTTGCTACAGGCAACGCCAGTACAAGGATTTCGCGGTCATTCAAGAAGCACACTCAGTGATGTACTTGATAAGCTGGCCGCGCAGCATGGGTTAAGTCACTGATACTGATACCAAGGAGTGATGATGAAGATTTTTATTTCCGCCGATATTGAAGGGATCGCAGGTGTTGTTTCGGCGCGCCAATGCGCGCAGGGTAATGGCGAATATGAGCTTGCCCGTGCACTAATGGAAGGCGAAGTGAACGCTGCCATTGACGGCGCATTTGTCGGTGGGGCTAGTGAAGTGGTGGTGGCGGATAGTCACGGTGCAATGACCAATTTGCGAGCGGCAAATATCGATTCACGTGCCCGCTTGGTGCAGAGCAAACCGCGACCATTGTCGATGGTTGAGGGGATTGAGCAGCATGCTTATGATGGCCTATTTTGTATTGGTTATCATAGCGGGGCCGGTCAAGCAGGGGTGCTAGCCCATACCATCAATGGCAGCGCTTTTTTTAGTGTGATGATTAACGGCGAGCCAATGGCCGAAGTGGATATTTATGCGGCTGCAGCCGCCGAGCAGCAAACTCCGTTGTGGCTAGTGAGCGGGGATCACCTGTTTGGTCAATGGGTTGAACACTACTATCCGAGCGCCAAATTTGCGTGTGTGAAACGGGCGATCTCTACCTCTGCCGCTGATTCGTTAAGCCCAGATGCGGCGCAGCGGTTGATCCGTGCCCAAGCCATAGAAGCGCTGCGTCAAGCCGTGCCGATGCTAACTAGTCGAATTAGCGCACCCTATCAATTGCAGCTCACCGCCAGTAAGCCGGTCTTGGCCGATCTGTTTGCCTTGATCCCTCACGTTGAGCAACTGGATGCGCGCACGGTGACCTATACCAGTGCGACGATGCGTGAGCTAGTTAGTTTGCTCTGTGCATTTTCCTATTTAGCCAGTACTCAAGCTTAGGTGAGAAACAACGATGATTAAACCCGTGATTGTTATTCATGGCGGCGCCGGGGCGCTGTCGCGCAGCACCATGGATGAAGCCCTTGAACTGCGATATCGACAGGGGCTACAAACCATTGTGAGTGCAGGACAAACACTATTAGCACAAGGCGCAAGTGCGCTGGATGTGGTGACCGAAGCGGTGCGTCAGCTCGAAGAACACCCGCTGTTTAATGCCGGCCATGGCGCGGTGTTTACCCATGAGCAAACCCATGAGTTAGATGCCTGCGTGATGGCAGGTGATACCCTTAATAGTGGTGCTGTGTGCGGGGTCAGCCATATTCGTAATCCCATTTTGGCAGCAAGGCAAGTCTTAGAAAATAGCGAGCATGTACTGTTTACCGGTCGCGGCGCCGAGCAGTTTGCTCAATCAAAAGGTCTAGAGATGGTAGCGGCTGATTTTTTTTCAACCCCTGAGCGTTTAGCACAGCTGCAACGCATTCAAAGCAGCGACAAGGTGATGCTCGATCATGACTCTCTGGCGCTTGCTGCCGACAAACCGAGCGACCCGCTTGATCCAGATAAAAAATATGGCACTGTCGGTGCCGTCGCTATTGATGCGAACGGGCATCTGGCCGCCGCGACATCGACTGGCGGTATGACCAATAAAATGGTCGGACGTGTTGGCGATTCGCCTATTATCGGAGCCGGCTGTTATGCCAATGATGCCACTGTTGCGATCTCATCCACGGGCACGGGTGAAGCTTTTATGAAAACAGTGGCCGCTTTTGATGTGTCAGCGTTAATGGCTTACACCGGCGCCTCGTTGCAACAGGCAATGACCCACGTGGTGATGGATAAGTTACCGAAAATAGGTGGCAGTGGTGGGATGATTGGCGTGGATCATCAAGGTCATATTGCGCTCATTTTTAATAGTGAAGGGATGTATCGCGGTTATGGTTATGTTGGCGAAGCACCGCGAGTTGGCATCTATCGTGAGAGCGAGGTTTAACCTTTCTTAGGTCGGTGATTTGGCCAACCGATCCGCCGCAGATGGCTTGGCGAAGCATAGAAAGTTGCTTGCCAAGCCATATTCATCAATTAAGCGCGCGGTTTGACTGTTTTGAAGCGCGTAAAACCTATCATCCAGATCCCTGCTAGCAACACCGACAAAATCAGTAATCCAGCAAAGGCGGCTTGGAAACTGACTATCCCAACTAGCGCGCTGATCATCAAGGCGCTAATCGTTCCCACACCCATATTGAAAGAGTGACTCAGACTTGCAACCAGTGGTGCTTGGGTTTCATCAAAAAAGCGCAGTCGGCCATCAAAAGCTAACATTGAAAGGATATTTGAGACAATATGGGCCGCAATCACCAGCACTAAAATAGCCGTCAGATTGCTAAGTTCGGCGATGATGTAATAGCAGCTACAAAATACCACTAGTGTGGTGGGTGTCATCCAGAAGCTTTGGGTCAGTCGCTGCATCGGCAAATAATGGGCGATGACAGGTCCCAATAGCTGCCCGAGAGTCCGACACAGGGTAAACACCAAAACTGGGGTGAAGGCCAAGCCAAACTGCATTGAGGCAAAATGCTGGGCACTCACCAACGCCGGCCCTAAACTTAAAAACGCGCAGCCAAATAACGCTAATGCAGGCCCCATAAAAAGGACCTGCTTTTGCTGTGCACTCAGCGCTTTGAAAACCAAACGTTGTGTCGAAGGTGCTGGGGTAGCGGCAAAGTCACTGGCAAAACGGTGGGTTAAGTACCACAGCGCAATGCCTTGCAAGATGAAGGTAAGCGCATCGATGAGTATCATCATATTGACTGATATCAGTGCAAACAGCACGACTGCGAGCAGCGTTCCAAATAAACTTTGAATGGCAAACACGGTGGTATCAAGCGCAGTGAATAAGCTGATTTCGTCACTTTGAAACTGACGTTTAAAATACAGTGCAAGGTGGGCACTAGTCGCCCCGCCCAAAAGTGATAGGATCAAATTACTGCTGAGCAGCAAAGCTAGATTTCCCTCGTGATAACCTAACCAAGTAATCAGTAAGGCAACAGAGGATAACACATTGGCCAGCAACAACGCTTGAGCAATAGTGAATTTGGCGCGGTAGTAGCGGGCTCCGAAGGCAGCTAATACGCCGGGTGTAGTGCTACTTAAGTAGGCTAAGGTAAACCAAGTACTGCCTGCCTGCACGCGCTCCAAGGTGCCGTAAACAGCCAGATTGGTCATGAGTGAACCAATTGTGCTTAAAGTGTCAAAGGCCAACCACCCACTGAAACTGGGGTGAGTGCGTAGCAATACATAGATACGCTGAAACAGTCGTCTTTTCATAGTCAAATCCATATAGATAGCCGCTGCAGGTCCAATTGTGTACCGCAGAGTTTTATTCCAAAGAAGGGAACATCATGGGTTGATAGAAAAGCGCGATCTACATCGGTGGCACTATCCTTGGCTTGAAAAATTAGTGAGCTGGACAAGAGATTACGGGCAAATATGCTTAGAATCAACCGCTAATTTTGGTGAATTAACTTAACAGGTGTATAAATTGCAAGCATCTTATGAAAAGGAGTTTGAGCGGTCAGGAGAGAGCAATGCGATTACGACAAATTGAAATATTTCAGGCTATCTATCAGGCAGGTTCGATTAGTGGTGCGGCGCGCTTACTGAATGTTTCTCAACCCAATGTAAGCCGAATTCTTAGCCATACCGAGCAGCAACTCGGGTTTAGTTTGTTCGAACGTCACGCGCAAGGGATGCAGGTGACCCAAGAGGGGGAGATGTTGATCCCGCAAATTGAAGCGGTGTATGAGAAATTAAAAGAAATCACTGCACTGACGAAACGATTGGGTGAAAATGGTGCAAAAACTATCCATATTGGTGCAGCGCATGCGTTTGGTCAGATGGTTGTGGCTCCCAGTGTGGTTGACTTTCGCCAGCAGCACCCTGGATTACAAATTGAGCTGATGACTGAACACTTTGCGGCGTTATGCCAGTTAGTCCTCGCTAAAGATGTCGATTTTGCCTTGGCATTTGGTCAGCACGTCCCTGCGCGGTTATTCGCTGAACCGCTATTTCAAGCCAATATGGTGGCTATTTTACCCCTTGATATGCCATCGTCTGCTATGGTGACGCTCAAATGGTTATGCCAGCAAGGGCTAATTATGATGCAGCCCAATGATCCACTAGGGGAAGTGTTGCACCGCGCTATGCTACGCCAACGGTTGTCGGCGCAAGGCACATTGCAGATTAAAAGCTACTCGGTGATTGCCGATATGGTTGTCGCTGGCGGCGGTGTTGGGGTGGTCGATCTATTCACGGCGCGCTGCTATGAACATAAATTAAAAGTGGTGCCTATCGCCGATCCACTGCCATTTGAGGTCATGTTCTTAAGCCGCGCGGATAGCCCACAATCACGGGCAACGTTAGCGCTGAAAACTTGCCTTAAGACCCATTGTCAGCAGATTGCTAAGCCGTTGCAACTTTCCGCTTAAGTTTGACGCAGCGAACACCATAGCCTCCGTGTTAGCCACAATCATATGTTCTTGGGAACGCTGCACTCACCGTTAAGTGCAGCGTTCCGCACTTTAACAAATTTAGTTAAATCACCGTTACGTTGCCTAAACCGATATATTTAGAGCGCAGACTAGCTTAGCGATGTATCGCTATGCTGCTCCACGAGCGATTTAAAGCAGTTAGCGTCGGCGACTATCGGTCTATTGGCGCACAAAGATGAGAATGTTAAGCGTCATTCAGTACAAAGAACTCTTCTGGCTTGTTCATATCATGTTATGCATGCTGCCCTTGTAATTTCTTCGATTGCCCCTCAATCTATATTTGCTCAATACACTCTATCAGCAGAGTGATAAGGGCCTCACAAATTGAAAACGGAGGGGATATGACACAACCCAATGCACGTTTATCAGGGGATTTTAAACTCGGTGGTGAGTTAGCCGTTCATCGACTTGGTTTTGGCGCGATGCGCATTACCGGTGCCGGAATATGGGGTGACCCAGCAGACCCTGCTGAGGCACTGAGGACATTAAAGCGAGTGCCAGAACTTGGAATTAACTTCATTGATACCGCCGATGCATATGGCCCCGATGTCTCAGAACAGTTGATTGCCAAAGCGCTACACCCTTATACGGGAGTTGTCATTGCCACTAAAGGCGGCAACTCGCGTACCGGTCCTAACCAATGGATCCCACTGGGGCGGCCAGAATATTTGTTGCAACAAGTGCATAAGAGTCTGCGCAACTTACACGTTGAGCAGTTGGACTTGTGGCAGTTACATCGTATTGACCCGAAGGTGGCGCGTGAAGAACAGTTTGATGCCATCAAACAGATGCTTGAGCAAGGACTGATTCGCTTCGCGGGATTAAGTGAAGTCAGTATTGAGGATATTCAGGCAGCCCAGCAGTATTTTCCGGTTGCTACGGTGCAAAATCGTTACAATTTAGTTGATCGCAAACATGAAGATGTGCTTGATTACTGCCAAGCGCAGGGGATTGGCTTTATCCCTTGGGCGCCTTTAGATAGCGGCGATTTAGCTGGCTCTGGCACATTGCTGGCTCAATTAGCTGAGCAATATCAGGTAGGGCCTAGCCAAATTGCGTTGGCGTGGCTACTTAAACGTAGTCCAGTGATATTGCCGATCCCAGGAACCTCCAAAGTGGTGCACCTAGAGCAAAATGTCTCGGCTGTTGAGGTGACACTGACAGATGATGAATTTGCCCAGCTTGATCAATCCGGAAAAGCCGCATCATAGTGTAAATAAGAATAGATGAATGAGTCAGATGATTGTAGCTGGTAAGAAATGATGCTCAGTCAACACCACCGTGTTGTTGACTGAGCTTTTTTATGGCTCTTATTTATTTTCAATTATCTGCGTTGCAGCTCTGGCGAAAGCTGTGGCGGTCGACGCGCCACACTAGCGCTCACCGATGTGTCATGGTTGTGTGCTCCGTCCAGCTTTGTTCGTAACTGAAAATTAGACAACGTTTGATCAAGTATGCTGGTTTGCTGTTTGAGGGCGGAACTGTTTTGAGCGATCTCTTGGAGATTGTTATTAAGGGTATCTAAATGCTGACTCGATGAGAGCACATAGTCATTCATCTGTTGACAGATCTGATGCTGCTGCTCGGTGGCACTGGCAATTCGTCCGTTGCGATCACGCAGGTCATCCACCCCACTTAAAATAGCACTGAAGTGATCGCCTGCATGATTGATCACATCTAAACAATCACTAGCGATGATCATACTTTGTTCACTGCCATCAACGACGGCCTGAGCTTGATGCTGCAGAGTTTGGATCATTTTGGCAATTTGTTCAGTTGCTTGTTGGGTACTTAGGGCCAGTTTGCGCACTTCATCGGCAACCACTGCAAACCCGCGACCATGTTCACCGGCGCGCGCCGATTCAATCGCTGCGTTGAGCGCCAGCAAGTTGGTTTGATCAGAAATCTGAGCAATGGTGGCGACAATCGACTGAATGTCTAACACGCCGTTGCTAACTGCTTTAATCGCTTGCTGACTTTGCTCTAATTGCTGATTCAGATGGGTGATATGGCTCACCCCCTCTTTGATTTGAGATTGCCCTTGTTGGCTTTGCCGATAGGCAAGCTGTGCTTGATTTGCGGTATCTTGGGTGGTTTCGAGTACATGCGATACTCCATCTAACAGTTGTGACATCGCTTGCTTGAGTTGTTCCGTTTGATGCACCAGTTGATCTGTTTGCCCAGAGGCTTGGTTGAGCCGTGCATCAATCTGATTGGACTCGCTCGCGACATTTTCTCCCATGGTGACCTGTTTATGCATCAGATCATTGAGGGTCGATTGGCCCTGATCGAGATAGTGGGCGAGGGTAGCAAATTCATCTTGACCAGATATTAAAGTTGATTGACGAAAATTACCTTGTGCAACCAGTTCAATCCCCGCGCGTAACCCTTTGATCCGTTTTCGAATATGTCGCGCAATGCCAAATATACCGATTAGTACAAATAAACCGCACAAGCCTGTCAGTGAAAAGATCCCGATATTAAGCTGTTTGGTTAATAACGACGAAGTACTCAAAAATGACCCACCGATCAATACCGAGCCGTTTTCGGGGAGTGGGTACAAATAAGATAGCTTGGTTTGCATTTTATTGACGATGGGGTTGCGAGCGCTGTAAGCCACCAATTGTGCCTTATTGGTTTGGCTGACGCTGGCGATGGCTTGTTGTAATGTTCGACCATCTTGCAATTGTATTTTGGTGAGCAATTGGCCCTCTTTTTTGTGATCGATGGGGTCGATCAAAATGCGGCCACTTTGACCATCAACCAGCAAATAATAACCGGAGTCTTTTTCCCCCCATCGCGCTGAATTAAGCAGGTATTTAAGGGCAACAAAGCTGCCAGACATCTTTTTCGCCACATGACCTGTGATCGTCACCTGCTGAATCAACGTGCTTTTTTCAAAGTTGACGATTTTCTGAGTCAGTGTATGCGTTGCCACTAATGCGCCGATTAACAATAAAAGAATGACACTGCCACTTTGTAAGGAGATCAGTGTTGTGAGTTTAAATCGGCGATAGATAGCGTCCATGGATTCCCCTTTAATATACCGCTTGCGTAGCCATTCAATGCCGAATTAATCGCTACAACCAGATAAAACCTCACTTAATTTGCCCGCTACGCAATAGACCTGCAATGACTAAATATGAGTTTATTGATATGGCTTGCAATAATTAAATTGCCATTTAATTACAACAATAAATTTTTTAAAAATTAGATCTCGTCGCTATTCATGAGTGTAAACGATTACATATAATGCTCAGTTGCCTGTGACCTGTTTTCTTCGGTTAAGCAAAGATGCTAGCGTGCGCGAGGATGGGATGTTTGCCCTATCGTAGTCTTGAGTCTTGGTTGATTGTCGCCGCGGTTGGGTGAATGACTGGCATTTCGCCTTAATCCATGAATAATATGGGCATTGATTGTTGATGCTGAGCATTTTCTCTTGGTGTCATTCGATGAGAAGGGTTTTCATGTCACAATTGCGCCGCATTATTTTACTGCATACTCATCTAACAGGCGTGGTCGAGATCGATCTCGACGATCATACTAACTTCTGTGGTACCAATGCCTCAGGAAAAACTACTCTGCAGCGCTTGATCCCCGTCTTCTATGGGGAGCAGCCCAATCGTGTGGTGCCCAAAACCCGCAAAAAATTTGATGAATTTTATCTGCCTTACAGCAACAGCTACATTATTTACGAGTACGAACGCGATAATGGCTCGGTTTGCCAAGTTGTATTAACGCGTAAAAGTGAAGGCGGGGTGGATTATCGCTTGGTTGCGGCTCCCTATCACAGCGAGTGGTATCTACAAGACAGCGCTCAAGAACTCATCGCCTATAGCTATGCGCAGTGGAGCAGTGCCATGCGCCTGCGAAGCGACGTCCAAATGTCGGCAAAAATCAGTGCGACCAGCGAATATCGCAGCATCATCCAAAATGATGTTGGCGCGCTACGCGCAAGTGGAAGCGAGATTATAAAATTGCGCCGTTTGGCGACCCAATTTGGGTTAGTCAGCCATACGCATAAGCTGCGGCATATCGAAAAATTAGTCAGCGCCGTACATGCCAAAGAGGGCAAAATGGATACCCTCAAGTCGATGCTAGCGGCAATTTTTGAAGAAGATGGTGTCACTGTACCCACGACTAAAGTGAAAAATGCCAAAGCCCGAGAGTGGATTACTCAGATGCGCCAGTCGATGCGTCTGGAACGATTGCAACAGGATTTTGCACAGCTCACCCAATTAGAGCGTCAGTTGGATGGTACACAGGCTCAGCTTGGCCGCTTATTGCCACGCTTAGACGTTGATCATCAGCAACAGATGCAGCAACGCGCCGATTGGCAAACCTCACGACAAGCGATTCACCAGCAGTTGCAGCAATTGCGTGATGATTTCTCCGAGCAGCAACAAACATTCAATGGTCAGTTGAGCAAAGTCGAATCTGACTTGCAGGAGAGTACGCTGCGCTTAGATGATCTGCAGCAGCGTTACGAGCGTTATGAACAGCGCCATATGTGGCAATTGCAGCAAGAGAGTGAGGCGCTACCACTGCAGCGAGAAACGTTGGCCGAGATCCAAGAGCAATATCAATTGATGCTCGACCTGCAAGGCGATTTGGCCCACCAGCTTGACCAGCAAAAGGCCAAATTAGCGCAGACTCTACAACGTTTAAGTGAGACCAACCACAGCAAAACAAAGCAACTGCAACAGCAAAAGGATGCGCTTCGCGAACAGCAACAGGCCAAACAAAACGAATTAGAACAGGCGTTTCAAGAGCGGCTACAAACTCAGCAAATGCAGTTCCATCAAGAACTTTCGGCGGTGCAGAGCCAACTCGCTGTCCTACAAAACCAATTGACGCACTCACCGCTGAGCGCAGCTGAGTTAGATGAGCTGCATGTTAGTGAACGGCGTTTGGAGCAGGCGCAGATGAACCATCAACAATGCGCCGAGCAGCTCAGTGCATTGCAGCAGCTCTGGCAACAAGCTCGGGAGATGACAACCGATGCCGATGGTGCGCTCAGTGTGGCTCGTCAACAGCTGCATCGCAGCGAGATGCAGTTGCAACAATTGCAGCGTCAACTTACGCCCGACACGGGTAGTTTACGCGCGTATCTGCAGCAGCATTATCCAGGTTGGGAGCAAAACGTTGGTAAGGTTATTGATGCTCGCTTACTCGAACGCGCCGATTTACAACCTAATATTGGTGATGTTGGTGACTCACTCTTTGGTGTGCAATTGGCGCTAGGCGCTATTGATCCGCCAGATTATGCGCAAGATGAAGCCGGTATTCGCCAGCAGCTGCAGCAAGCATCGCAAGATGTCGATCAAGCGCGGGCGCGCAAACAGCATGCAGAAAAAGCCCTCCGCAGTGCGCACGATGATGCTGAGGTTAAGCGCCAGCAAGTTGAGTCAATGCAGTGGCAACTGACTGAGGCGGGGCAAAATATTGAGTATGCACGTGATGCGCGAGTGCGACTGCAAGACAAGCTGCATGAATTCACCGAACAGCGCCAAGTGCAGACGCGGCGCACACTTGAGCAAACTCAGCAGCAAAGTGAGCAGTTGCAAGTGCAGCAGCGTGATGCACTGCAGGCACTCAAAGATGATCATCACCAGCAGATGATGGAGTTTCAAGTCGACTGGCAAAGTGCTTTGCAGGTGTTCGATGAACAATTTGAAATGTTGGAGCGTCAGCTTGAAGATAAACGTCACAATCATCACCAACAGCTCAAAGAACTTGAGCAGGCATTTAATGAAGAGCTTTCCGATAAGGGAATCGACCCGCACCGTATTGCGCAATTAAAACAGCGTCAGCAACAGCTCAGTGAGTCGATTAAAACCATTGAAAGTCGGCAGGATGAATTAACCGCTTGGCAGCGTTTTATTCAACTAGATTGGCAGCAGCTGCGCCCCAAATTGCTAGAACAAGAAACACAGTTAAAGCAGCAGATACGTCAGTTAAACGCGCAACTGAGCACGCTTAAATCCACTTTTAATACCCAGCGCAAAGCGCTCGATGCGCAGCGTGATAAAGCTCAAGAGCAGCTCCAGCAAGCCGAACAATGGCTCAACCAGTTGACCCCCTTGCTGAGCAAAATGCGTATATTAGAGCTACCATCTTCAGTTGATGGTGCAGCAGAACTGGACGGGGATCTGAGTGAGCGACTAGCCCGCGCCAACCAAGCGCTCGCCCAGCGTAGCCAGTGCGAGAGCCAATTACGCGCGCAGCTTGAGCAGTTTGAAAGTATTTTGAGCAAAGATGCTGGGGCCGAGTTCTTAGATCGCTTAGACTACGAAAAACGCCAGCTGCTCGATCCGAATGATATTCGTCTTCAACTGAAAATTTTAGCCGATCTGTTGCGAATATTGCGCGACCAACAGCAACAGCTGCTGGAGATGGGTGAGAATATTGGCGGCGATTTGCAAAAATTCTTTACTGTTTTTAGAGATATTAATCGGCGTATCACTCAGCAAAGTAGTCGCTTAAGTGATGCGGTTGCGGATGATTTGACCCTTGAAGGAATTGATAAGTCAGAGGTGCGGATTATCTCAACTATCGATGAACTTGGGTTTTGGCAACCACTTCAAGAGTTCGCCAAGCTCTATGATGATTGGAGCGCTTCAGGTAAAGCACTCCCCTCGGATGCCTATCTTGATGCGCTGGCGGATGTTGTGGACTTGCTGCGCGCTGATGAGCAATATCGGATGGAGTCACTGTTGCGCCTCGAGTTACATCTGAGTGAAGGTGGCTCAGAGCTAGTTATTAAAAATGATCGCCAGCTGCTAGAATCATCCAGCCACGGCATGGCCTATCTCATTTTGTGCAAATACTTGCTAGCCTTTACCCGTTTAATGCGCGCCGATGCCGATGTGACGATCCATTGGCCTATCGATGAAATTGGCACGCTTGCCTACCATAATGTTGAGAAACTCTTTCACGCCTGTAGTGATAATCATATTGTGATTGTAGGGGCCTTTCCCAACCCTGAGTCTGATGTGTTGTTATTGTTTAAACATCGCTATTTGCTGGCGCCAAGCCAAACCGATCCAAACCAGCGGCAATTAAAACGTATTCAGCCCAAAATGAGCCGGCTCGCTGAGCGATTGATTCAAACTGCGGAGACGAACCTATGATCCAGTATGGTCCTTTACTTGAGCGGCTGCTTGCCGGTGAGTTTATCTGTCAGATCAGTGATGAAGATGCGTATCGACGTTTAAATGATGAACAAACCCAACAGCAAATCAATCAGTACCTGCGGCCACTCAATCGGCGGTTAGTGGGGAGTGAACGGCAAAGCGTTTACTATTTAGGCTATGTGGATCTGACCCGCACGGCCCGTGAGCAGCTCTCAAAGCAGTTTTCGGAAACCATTCAAGCGTTATTGCCGTTATTAGAATGGCTATTATTGGTGCAAGAAACCATGGGGAATGATCGCGCACTAAGCGCAGGTGACACCATTAAACTGCAAGAATTTGTGCTGCGCGCGGAAGATAACCAAGGGTTGCGCCAGCGGCTGAATCTGTTAGCCAACCATCGTTTTTTTAATAGTCACAGTGACGCCTTAGATAATCAGGTTAAATTGATCTTTCGCCGTCTCAAAGAGTATGGTTATTTGGTACAGCCCCATGCCCAGCGCCAATATTACATTGTGACCGCTAAGATTGATTATCTAATTGAATTAATTAATTTTATTCGTAGCGAAGAGCACTTGCCTGTAGCGGATACGCCGACCCAAGAGGAATTGCTCTAATGGCGGTAGAAAATCGTATCAATGCGTCTAATTTACTGCAAATAGGCACCAAACGGTTAAGCCTATTAGGCAAACATGCACAGGCGTTGATGCAAGGCTATGTCGATGGTTATATTGAGGAAACCGCACTGAGTGAGTTGGCCCTCAAAAAGCTGGTGGATGCCCGCCTTGTATGGCGCCCCAGTGCACAACACCCTTTGGCACTTCGGCCTTTGGTCAGCGAGTTGATAGCGAGTATGGTGGCTGATGAAAATCGCCGCCAGATCAATGCCGATGTTGCCGAAAAGCTTGAGCAGATCCGCATTCGAGTACAGGCTTATCATGATGCTCAAGCTCGGGGTGATTACGCGATGAGTGAGTTACAGTTGCAGCGTTTAACCGAGCATGTGCATGATTTGAGCGGACAGTTTGAAGAAGCGATCGATAGCCTTTGGCATCGACTGAATAGCGACTTTGGTTTTGTCAGTAGTTTAGACGATAAGATCCGTGAGAATGAACGGGCACAAAAGCAGCTGCGCCGCTTGCTTGATGGCTTAGAGCTGCTCGATTTTACTGAGTTAATCGCACTGTCGGAAGGCTCTAGCCAATTGCGAAAGCTATTGGTCAGCGGGCTGCAAAACCATTTTAGCGATCACCACAGTAGTCTATTGGAAGTACAAAAACGCTTGGTGGTGCTGATGGCTAAATTTCGCCAGCAGCAGTCTCGCTCGCTATTGATCGCCAATATGGCCGCCTTTTTACGCGAGCATCCTCATTATCAACCCATCGATTACCCGCATAGAACGATAGTCCCTGAGCTGTTCAATCAGGCCAAAGCGATTCAACCGGCCGCGGCAGTCGCACTGGATAAGACCTCGGATTATCACGTGTTAGCCGAGCTTTCGCGCGCTATACCAAGACCCGTTACTGGTAAATCGCTGCAACTGCCAAGTGCCAGTGCCTTGCCAGCGATTGCAAATGAACCGATTACACTGCGTCAACAGGCGCTCAAACAGGATGTGGAGAATTTCTATTTACACGCAATCGAGTCAGCTCAAGCGCTGCGAGCATTGGACTATTTGGCATCCCAGAAGCTCAGCTGGGATGGTGAAATTTGGCTCTACCAGATCATTGCTGAATATCAGTCATTGCCGCGGCGTATTCAGCGGCAGTTATCACTGCATTATGATGAAAAACCAGCATCAAGTTTTAACCAACTGCAACTTATCGTCGATATTACGATGAAAGTGCGCAGTCAGTGATCTTTTTGTCGCTCTAGTCTAATTTATTGATGAGCTTGTATTTTTCTCATAACAGATTGATCTAAAATCTATTAATTGTTTTATTACATATCATTAAGAATAAATATAACTTTCATTAGCAATTCGATGCACATCTGTTAAAAATAGTGAGTTAGATCTGATCAAACCACTTCATTTTGTAGATAGGGATGTTGTTATGCTAGAGCGCGAAGAATCGACGGATCACAGTGGTAACGAGAGTGGGCTTTCGCTGCCACTCTATAAAGGTCCATTCCAAAATAACGGGGCGTCGCCTTGGTATGTAAAAATGGGGGTGGGGACGCCCGCTCAACCGCTGAAGTTTTCATTTGATACCGGCAGTAACTTTAATTGGGTGACCTCATCACTATGCTCGCCCTCAGGCTGCAAACATTATGGGAATGAGCGATTTTTTGAGCAAAGATCCCATAGTTTTAGGTGGGTGAATGATTCCCCCACCCAAGTTGATTTTGGGCCATGGGGATCGATGCAGGTGCAATCTGGCCATGATTATGTCGAGATGAAACCCGCTGAGCCGCATTTGTCACCTAGAGTGGCAACCGATCTCTATCTATCGCAAGAATACACTGGGCAACAGTTCGCTGAATTGGATTGGGATGGCGGAATCGGTTTACCAAGCTATAGTTATCAACCCGTTGATGTGCCGCACTCACAAATTGGCTATCGTGGTTTGCATTCAACTAGCGCTCAGCCATCGTTCCATTTTATGGAAACCTTGTTGGCACAAGGCGTGATCAATGCCCAGCAACCATTTGTGAGCTTTGACACTGATCCGCAGAATGCTCGTGGTCAGGTTGTATTTGGCGGTTTAGATGCGAGTTATGCACAGTCTCGTGAGTATTTGTTTTTACCATGGAAACGGTATGACGCTACGCCTGCGGTGGCCTCATTGTATTACATTTGGACCACTGAACTTGAGTCACTTGCCATCGCAGACAAAACGTTATGCTCTCGCCAGAGTAGTTCGACCCCGCTGTTCTTTTGTCTTGATTCTGGTTCATCGCAGTTTAAAGGCGATCCTGAAGTGATGTTTAATGCCTATCAGTATGCCAGTCTGCTGGGCGGCGATTTGACTCTCACTTTAGGCTCAACCGATACAGGTGCACTCGGCAAGTTGTGTATTACTGAAGCGCTCTATAACGTTCAGGTTGAAGCCGGCGAGTTTGCAGGCTTACAAGTGCCCCAATTTGAACCGATGCAAGGACTTGATGCTCTAGTGTTAGTCGGTTCGGTGCTGATGGATTATCTTTACACCGTCTATGAATATCAAGTGGTGGTAGATTCTCTGGGGAGCCAAAAACTCGAACCCGTCGGCATGTGGATTTTTAATAAACAGACGGGTCCGCAGATCATCCAATCTCGTCAAAATCAGCCGGCGCAGATCTTTCATAAGGGATATTAATATGAGTGCTCCATCATTGCTTTTATCAGGTCGCTGGGAAAATAGTTATGGTTCGCTGATGGATATCAGCGTTTCAGTCAAGGGTCATATTGTGGGGACCTATGCATCTACGACTGGCGCCTCAGGGCGTTATTGGGTGATCGGCAGCTGTACCCCGATTGATCCTAGTGCGCAGATGGGCCAATCGGTGGTAATCGCTATCTATTGGCGACCGATAGACACGGCAGCCGATGATGCAACCTACAATGCAAGTTGGCACTGGGTGTCGACCTATTGTGGGCAGTTGCATTGGCTAGAAACTGCGTCTGGGCAACGATCACTAGAATTATCGGTCGTGAACTCACTTGTTGCACCGACCCCCTATGATGGCAATGATGTGGGTGATTATATTGATAAAATCACCTTCACTAAGAGCGATCACCAAGGTGAAAGTGAAAGCAGCGGGTTGAGGCTCCCTGAGCTGAAGATGCAGAAACTCAAACCAAATACCTTAAATGGTCGCTGGGCGAATACGACGCAGACAGTGGAACTGGACATATCAGTGGATAGCGCCTTTGGTTGGCTAAGTGGTTTGCTCACGGACAGTGACCAAGCAATACCTATTTTAGGTTTTACGGATACGTTGCCGTTGACATCATCAGGCATTCGGCAAAGTGTGACCTTGTGTTCATGGGGCGATGGGGCCCATATTCAGCCAATATCGTTAAGTGGTTATCTCGATCTTGCCACCGATACGTTGATTGTCACCGCGTGGCGCGCGAGCGGCACCTCGATTGGGGATGCTTATTTACAGGCAAATGCAAGTGCGCTGATATTGATGCGTCAATAAGCTGAAGTCAATACCGCAACAATGATCATCATATTAAACTCGCTGCTAATAAATCGATTCAGCAGGGGAACTTTGCTGCTAAAAAGCGTGTATTTTGGTGATAAACAGCACAAAATACAGCGGCATTTTTGGCATAATGACGTGAGATGGCGTTCTTCTTTAGCGTTTGTTGTAAGATCGAAGCGATGTTGGGAGATACGACTTGACACACAAGCCCGATAAAATCATCAGAGAACAGTAGGCCGTTCTTTTTGCGAGCATGAGTTTGATGAACTTCTATATGTGTATCCTGTGATGCACCAGTGATGTGTTTGATCAGGCGAATTTCTCCCTGGAGTTGAGAATGAAATCAAATCTGCTTGATAGCAGCCAACACGATCAAGTGATTAACGAATGCGTTGCTAATATTTGGGAACATTCTGTTGATTTAATGTTTATTATGGCTGTGGAAGAAAATGGCGAATTTTCACTTTACGATAATAATCCAGCATCGCGCGAAATCATGGGAATTGCTAACGACGCGCCTATTCACCGTTTAAATATCCGCCAAACGTGGAGCGATGATATTGTGGAGGGGTTATATGCCACCTATCGCAAAGCCATTGCTGCGCACAGGCCTATTTCGTTCGAACAATTCGCGACACATTATGACAAGAGTATTTTTGTTAATACGCTGTTTGTGCCGATCTTTGATGAAAATGACCAACCTCTTTTTGTCTGTGGGGTAAGTCGGGATATCTCCGATATTAAAGCGGCGGAACAGATGGCTTTAGATGCCAATGCTAAGCTCCATGAGTACAGCCAAGCACTGGAAAACGTGAATAAAGATTTGGACGCTAAGGTAAAAGTTCGCACTCAAGAACTAGAGCGAACCACGCAAGAGCTGGAGGTTGCTCTTGAGGCAAAGTCATCATTTGTCGCTCGAATGAGCCACGAAATTAGAACACCCATCAATGCGATGGTTGGATTGTGTAACCTGCTTAAGAAAACGGGGCTCAATGAGACTCAGCATGATTATATTGACAAAATCATTGACTCGGGGGAGGTACTGACTCGACTCGTCAACGATATTTTGGATGTCTCCAAGCTTGAAGCTGATATGCTAACTATTGAGCAGATTGAGTTCGATCTCGAGCAAATCATGCGCCAATCGGTCAACATCAGTAATTTTAGTGCCTATGAAAAAAACTTGGAGCTGGTGTTACAAGTCGACCCTAACGTGCCAGCCAAGCTGATTGGTGATCCATTGCGTATTCAGCAGATCGTGATCAACTTAGTTAGTAATGCGATTAAATTTACCGAAAAGGGCGCAATATCGCTGCACGTCGGTGTTCAACCGAGTGAACATAAAAAGCAAATCGTACTGTGCTTTGATGTTCAAGATACTGGCATTGGTCTTTCACAAGAGCAACAGATGAATCTGTTCCAGTCCTTTTCTCAGGCTGATGGCAGTATTACCCGTAAATATGGCGGCAGTGGTTTAGGGCTATTTATCAGTCAAAAAATCGCTAATCTGATGGGTGGCAAAATCACTTTAGCAAGTGAGCTGGGCCAAGGGGCGTGTTTTACGGTTCGTATTCCGCTAGGTGTGGTGCAAAGTATGCCGATGGTTGCTCGTTATCATCAAGGGCAGGGGCATCGCGTGCTGGTGGTTGATGATCTTGAGCTTTCACGCAAAGCGTTGCATGGTTTGTTGAGTGAGTTGGCATATCAGGTCGAAGTCGCTAGGAGTGGTTTTGAAGCAATCGATCTGATTGCACAAGCTGTGGCTGAAAACCACCCATTTAGTGTCATTTTGTTAGATTGGAAAATGCCGCAGATGGACGGTGTGCAAACCTCGCGCAAAATCAAAGCGCGATTTAAAGCGCAGACACCGCCTATTTTGATGATCTCCGCCTATGAAAAACAGGCTATTCAAGAGCATCTTCAGTCAGGGTTGATTAGTAACTTTATCGAAAAGCCTATCTCGCCATCCTCATTATTTGATGCGGTGGAGACGATGCTCAATCATCATCCAGTTTCACAACCAAAGCTCCCAGAAAAAGGCTTAGAGTTATCCGATTATCGCATCCTACTCGTTGAAGATAATACAATTAATCAACAGGTTGCACTTGGGTATTTGGAAGATTCAGGCATTCAAGTTTTGGTGGCGGGCAATGGCGAAGAAGCCCTAGAGATATTGGCTCATCAGCGCGTTGATTTGGTGCTGATGGATATCCAAATGCCAAAGCTCGATGGCCTGTCAACCACGGAGTATTTACGAAACAAAATGCAGTTCACCCAACCGATTATTGCGATGACTGCCCATGTCAGCGAAGGGGCGATCAATGAATGCCTGAGTTGTGGAATGAATGCCCATATTGGTAAACCTATCAATTCTATGGAGCTCTACCAAGTGTTGGTGGAGTATCTTGATCTGAGTTTACCCGAATCAAATACAGTGCACTCTGCAGTGGTCCATAAATACCCTCAAGCGGGTTTGATCAGCCAATTAACTGACTTGGATCTACTCGATGTTCCCGCCGCGTTAAAACAACTGCGCCATCGCGACGATCTCTATCTCTCCTTGGTTGAAACTTTCTATAAGCAATACGCCAAGCGCCAGTTTGTGGATGAAATGATGATGATGACCCGCGAAGAATTAGCGGATACGGCGCATGCCATTAAATCGAATACGGCTTATATCGGCGCATTGTCTCTGTCATCACAATATGCTGTTTTAGAGCAGCAATTGCGTCAAGAACAAGAGATCGCTGACCCAGTGGTATTATTTCGTGAGTTAGAGCGGTTGATTTCTTTACTTGAACCGCTATTTTCGCAAGAGGTTGGTACGGTTGCGATCTCGCCAGAAGATAAGTGTAAATTATTCAAAGAGTATTTGGGTAATCTACTCGTTCAGTTGGATCATTCCGATTTTGCTGCTGAGTCGACATTACGAGCGATTCAATCATTGATGAAAAACTGCCCAGAACAATCTGATATTGATGAAATTATGAATTATGTTGAGGCGATTGAATTTGAACAAGCGTTCACCATTGCTAAGCAAGTCTATGATAACTTGCCATAATAAAATGTAGCAGTTGGGAATACTGTGCCTAATCATCCGTTGATGGGACGGCCTTTATTGATGTTTTGATGGCACTCAATTGTACTGAATGAGTGTGATGATACAAATAATTGAGCAGTTGCTGAGTTATGTTGGCTTGTGTAAAGTAACATATATCTCAAGTGGTTGTACGAATGTGCCCAAGAGAGTGTCTGTCTTTCATTGGATTTGTGGCAGGGGAGATTAAAGTGAATTGATGATCGCTAATCAATTTATTTTTGCCAATGTATGGCTACCTCACTCACTGAGCTGGTCCGTTTTTGTCTGCGTGGATAGTTATGATGGATTTAATCACGATATATGGATATATATTATGAAACGTTCCTATTCAATCACTGCGATATCTGAGTAGAGATAACTAATCTATGCAAATTGATACGAGAGTAGAACCGGTGCAACGAGTATTAATTGTTGACGATGAAGTCATCAACCTGAAGGTACTCAGTAACTTGCTTCGTGATGAAGTGAAAGTCGTGTTGGCCAAAAGTGGTGAACAAGCCATCCATCGGGTCAAAGAATGCCCCCCAGATCTCATTATTCTTGATGTTAAAATGCCAGGGATGGACGGCTTTGAAACATTATTGGCGCTGCGGCAAATTGCAGCGGTAGCGCAGGTTCCTATCATCTTTATTACGGGTATGAGTGATGACCATTATGAAGAGAAGGGGTTATTGCTCGGCGCGGCCGATTATATTTTTAAGCCATTTCATCCAGGCATTGTCAAAGCGCGTGTTCATACGCATCTGCAACTAGCTCGTCAACGGAATTTATTAGAGCAACTGGCTAATCGCGATAGTCTCACCTCTTTGGCGAATCGGCGCTACTATAAGAAGTTCTTACAGCAAGCATGGCTGAATGCTTCACAAGCCCAAGAGCCTATTTCATTGGCCATTTTAGATATTGATAACTTTAAGCAATATAACGATCACCATGGGCATGATGAAGGGGATAAGTTATTGCAGAATGTTTCGGCTTTGCTCGAATCGCATTTTTGCCAATCACGACAATTGATCTCTCGATTTGGCGGCGAAGAGTTTGTAGCGTTGATGCCTGGGTTATCGCAGCTCCAAGCGCGGGATTTTATTGGCGAAGCGGTGGCTATAGTGGCTTCAGATAGTGACGTGACCATCAGCGCTGGCGGTGCTTCATGTGTGCCATCTGATACATATACGAGCTCTGACTTATTCTCGCAAGCTGATAAAGCGCTGTATCTTGCCAAAGACAACGGGAAAAACTGTGTGGTTTGGTCAAGCGAATATTTTGCTTAGTTTGGCTGTCGGCAGCAGTTCTAAGCTAATGCTTATTAGCTTCTTGGTGAGTTTTCGTGCCTTGGCTTGATCGATAAGTAATCAAACTCACGCCGAGTAATATCAGGCAACTGCCCAACAGTGTGGTCAGCGAAAGTGACTCGGCAAAGAGCCAATGAGCGCTCATAGCCACTAAGATATAACTGATACTCAGACACGGATAAGCTACTGATAGCGGCAGTTTAACCAGCGCTAGCATCCAGCACCCCATCGACAGGGCGTAACAGGTTAACCCCAACAGTACCCACGACAGAGCATGCCAGTGCATTATTAGCCGCTGCAAATTGAATAGTAGTTGCCAAGACAGCGGTGGTAGCTCGCTCATGCCAAGTTTCATGGTGAGTTGAGCGATGGTAACCAGCAACACACTGGCAGCGATAGCGAACCAAGACTTTGTCATAGATGACCACCTAAAATGACCACACCGATCACCACACATATTACTCCGAGCCACTGACGGCGATTGACCGATTCCTGAAAGAGCCAGCGCGATGCAAGCATTACCAGCACATAGTTAAGGCTTAGCATGGGGTAAGCAAGGCCAACGGGTAGTTTTTGTAAAACAGCCAGCCAGCATAATGCACCGAGCCCTAAACAACCTATAGCCGCTATTAAAGCCCGCCAGTGGTGTGAACCACTGACGGCTTGTTTTTGCAGAAGTTGGCCGCTGGTTGTTAGTAGCAACGTGAGGCCGAGTAAAACAATAATCATGGGTGCTGCTGATAAATGTACAGATAGAAGCGACCATCATTAAATTTTAAAGTGGGTGCGGGCAATTTGCTAAACAACTCGTCATTCGCGTTGGCATGCATGGCTAAGACCACCTGTTGGTGTTGACGACGGATGGCTAACGCATCGGCAAATTGAGCATAAGTGTAGTAGCGTTTTTTGGCGCTATGCTTCACGCCATAATGCAATTCACCATAGCTATTTAGCAGGTCAATATCACTACGATCAAGCTGCCAACCGATATCACCAATCAATGAGACCGAATTGGTCACGACCCAAGCATTGGGTTTAATCATTGTTAAGTATTGGGTATAAAAAACTTGGGGTAGTTTGCTGTTCACCACCTTGCTCGGTAAGGCAAAGGGGATACAAAAAAATAGTGCTAGCGGTACCGCAGCTAAATAGTGAGCAATATTTTTACCGCGTTTGAGACCAATCAGTGGTACTACGGCCCACCAGATAAAAATAGCCAACCCGAGCACAAAACCGCTTGTTTCAGCAGAATGATACAAGGTGCCTTTGCCGACCCATCCAGATTGGGCAACCAGTAGCGCCACACCAAGCAATATCCCTAATCCAACATTGATCCATGCGGTTACACGCAGTACTCGGCTGTTGGACTTAATCAGTTCATATAATCCACAACCTATTAGAATGGCCAATGGCATGAACAGAGGCAAAATATAAGTCAGCAATTTGCCCTTGGCGATCGACAATAAGATCAGCGGCAACACAAAACAGCAGGCTTGATAGAGAAAAAATGAGCGATGGGTTGGGTCACCGAGGCTCTTTTTAATCGCACTTGGTGCTAAAAAGCACCAAGGCATTGTGGCGGGTAATAGCAGTGGGATATAGAACCAAAACGGATGGATATGCTGGGCATTGTTTGCGGCAAAGCGGCGAATATTTTCATTCCAAAAGAAAAAATTCCAATAATCAGGCGCGTGAATCGCCACTGCAATCGCCCATGGTAGCGAGATGAGTATCGCGGCTAACATCGCTATCCAGCCGTAGATTAAGACTTGAGGCAAGCGGCGTATCATGGTCATAAAAGGAATGATGGCGATCACTAACATCGCGAGGCCGACAAAGCCCTTGGTCATAAAAGCAGCGCCGCAAAAAAGACCAAATAATGCATAGCGGCCGAGTAATTGCCTGCGAGTTTGTGAGCTCATTGCATAATAAAAACTGGCAAATGCCGCGCTCATCCACAGTGTGAGTTGGCTGTCGAGAGTGTTATAAGTCCCCACGCCAAATACCAGTGGGCAGGTGAGATAGACTAATGTTGAATAAAAGGCTTTGCCTTCGTTTTTAAGGGCTTTGACGACAAATAGATAGAGGATCAGTGCCGTTAGGCCAATACTCAGTGCTGGAGCAATGCGTGCGGCAAAATTAGTGTGGCCGAAAATTAACTGGCCTAGGTTGTTCATCCAGTAACCTAGCACTGGTTTTTCAAAGTAATGCATCCCCATAAAATGGGGCACAATCCAACTACTTCCTGAAATCATCTCGCGACTAATTTCCGCGTAGCGGGTTTCATCGGGCATCCAAAATGGATGCATGCCCAGTGGCAAAAGATACAATGCGATAAAGCCAATTAGCAATACCCATTTATTTTCAATACGACGCATGATGTTCCTCTTGTTCACCTTGCCAACCAACCCAACCTTCTCGTCCGGGCAATGGGCCGCGGCGAACTGATGTAGTGATGCTCGGGGGAGTTAGAGTCAATAACTCACGCAAGCTCAGCGGTTGGATCTGTCGTTGCTTAAATTGTTCTAAAAGCTGCTCAAACTGCTCGCTCATTACAATCCCTTCAACCTCAGCATGGATGGTATAGATAGCGAAGGGTTGGTTTTCGATGGCGTCACAGATAAAAGGGTTGAACTGTTCGATGGTACATTGTCCACCCACGACTTCATCAAAGGTCGGTACACTGACCGGTAACTGGGCACTGCCTGGGTGACCATCACTACAACGCGGATAAAACGGGGCGCTGCCACGACAATCACTATTGTAGTCAAAATTAAATTGCTCTTTGAGATCGATGACGCGTTGATCGGCTCGCCATCCCGGAGCGGCACTCGTGCGCACGGGTTCACCCAAAATATGACTCAATTCGTCATAGCCACGCTTGAGTTGCTCGAGCATCTTGTCATCACTCCAGCGTTCAGTATTGGCTTGCCAGCCGTGGTGATCCCAAGCATGTAGGCCAATCTCATGACCTTGCTTTTGGGCCGCGAGTATGGCGTCTGTGGCATGTTTGCCAATGAGGCGGCCAGGCCAGCAGGTACCTGCTAGGAGAATGTCCAACCCATACAGACTAGCAGCGTTTGAGCGTAAGCATTTGAGCAAAAACCGAGGTTTAATCAGTCGCCACAGATGGCGGCCCATATTGTCAGGGCCGACTGAAAAATAGAAAGTAGCACGGATGCCGTGGCGCTCAAGGATCTCTAATAAACGAGGGACCCCAACTTGGGTCCCTTTTAACGTGTCTACGTCAATGCGCAGCCCGACTGGTTTCATGAGGCCGGATCCTGAACAACCGTTGTTTGTATGAAGTAATCGAGGGTTTTCTCGATCGTTTCATCCATATGGATCGTTGGCTGCCACTCGAGCAGTTTACGCGCATTGCTGATACTTGGGCGGCGATGTGAGACATCTTGATAGCCATCGCCGTAGTAGCTGCGACTCTCGACATCTTTAAAACCGGCAAATGGCGGGAAATTACCACGCAGCGGATGCGCTTCAAACTTAGCCAATAAGGTTTCGGCTAGCTCACGAATGCTTGCTTCATTATCTGGATTGCCGATGTTGATGATCTGCCCATCACAGCGACCATTTTTGTTTTCGATCACGCGAAACAGTGCTTCGATACCATCATTAATATCGGTGAAGCAACGTTTTTGCTCACCGCCATCAATGAGCTGAATTGGCGTGCCTTCAATCAGATTTAAGATCAACTGTGTAATCGCCCGAGAGCTGCCAACTCGCGCTGAGTCCAAGCTATCTAAACGTGGCCCCATCCAGTTGAACGGACGGAACAAGGTAAAGCGTAATCCATCCTGTTTACCATAGGCCCAAATGACTCGGTCCAGTAACTGCTTAGACACCGAATAGATCCAGCGCTGCTTGTTAATTGGGCCGACAATCAGTCGTGAAGTATCTTCATCAAACTGCTCATCATCACACATCCCATAAACTTCAGAGGTTGATGGGAAGATGATGCGTTTATGGTATTTCACGCAATAGCGTACAATTTTTAAGTTCTCTTCAAAGTCCAGCTCAAAGACGCGCAGTGGATTGCGAGTGTATTCGATAGGCGTTGCAATGGCGACAAGCGGCAAAATGACGTCACATTTTTTGATGTGATATTCCAGCCATTCGCTGTGAATGCTAATATCCCCTTCAACAAAGTGAAAATGTGGATGTTCCAGCAATCGTTCAATGGCACTGGCACTGATATCCATGCCATAGATTTCATAGTGATCTTCGCGCAGTAACCGTTCAGTTAAGTGGTTACCAATAAAGCCGTTTACTCCAAGGATCAACACCTTGGTCCGTTTTTGATGTGCATGCATTGCCGCTTTTGTGCCTAATCGCATGCCTTGCGCTAAGCTCATTTCTTGGCTGAGCTGAGCTGCGCGCAGATATAATCCGCCTTCACTTTGGCCGGCTTCAATTTGCAAAATGCCATCCCCGCAGGCGATTTGAAGCGGGTGAGTACTCAAAATGGTGCCAGGTGCGGCAGTCGAAGCCTGTTCAATGGCTTTGCCTTCCCAGATCAAAAGTTTGCGATCGCCGATAAAGCTGAAGGCACCAGGGTAGGGTTGGGTCACGGCGCGAACGAGGTTAGCGATCTGCTGGGCACTTTGTTGCCAATCAATTTTTCCATCTGCTGCACTGCGGCGACCAAAATAGCTCGCTTGGGTATGATCTTGCGGCGTATGCGTGGCGCTGCCATCGAGCAATTGTGGCAAAACAGTTTGCAATAAGCTGTCGGCGGCCTGATTGATTTTGCCATGTAAGGTGAGGGCTGTATCGTCAGGGGCAATTGTGACCGCTTGTTGGGCGACAATATCTCCTTCATCGGCGCGGGCGCTCATTTGGTGCAGTGTCACGCCAGTTTGTGACTCGCCGCGAAGTAGTGCCCAGTTGACTGGTGCTCGGCCACGATATTTAGGCAACAACGATCCATGCAGATTGTAAGCGCCTTGACTGGCACAATCGAGCAACGTCTGACTGAGCATATCGCGATAGTAAAATGAGAAGATAAAATCAGGCTGCATGGCCTGAATGCGCTCAATCCACAGCGGATGGTTCACGTCATGGGGGGCATAGACTGGTAGGTTGTGCTGAGCACAGACTTGGGCGACTGAGGCAAAAAATAGCTGCTCATTTGGCGCATCGGTATGGGTGAATACCGCCTCGATCTCAACACCTGCCTTGATGAGCTGATTGATACCGGTACAGCCAATATCGTGATAGGCAAAAACGACTGCTTTCATATTAATTATTCTCTTGTGAATTAGGAGTATTCAGCGGATTTTGACGAATAATCTGCTGAATGAAATAGCGAGGTCTCGCCCTGACATCGGTGTACATGCGTCCGATATACTCACCGAGTAACCCCATCCCTACAAATTGTGCGCCGATAAAAATGAATAACACGGCAAAGAGTGTAAAAACGCCATCGCCGGCCCATTGTGGACCATTGAGCAGCCGCAGCGCTAAGAGTAAGAAGGCAAACAAAAAGCCCAGTCCTGCTATTACGCTGCCGACTAAACTTAATAGTCGCAGTGGCGTTGTCGTCATGCAGGTGATTAAGTCGAACATCAGATTAATCAACCGCATAAAACCATATTTGGACTCACCGTATTCGCGTTCAGCGTGGTCCACATCAATCTCCGTGGTGCGACGCGCAAAGCTGTTAGCCAAAATAGGTATAAAAGTACTGCGCTCATGGCACTGTAACATCGCCTCAATAATATGGCGGCGATAAGCGCGCAGCATGCAGCCATAATCGTTCATCTGTACCCCAGTTGCGCGGCGGACGGCCCCGTTAATAATCGCAGACGGCAACCGACGAAAAATTGAATCTTTGCGGCGACGGCGTACTGTGCCAACGACATCAAAACCGTTGCAAGCGGTTTCGACTAAGCGCGGTATCTCCTCGGGTGGATTTTGCAAATCGGCATCCAAAGTAATGATCAAATCGCCGCTGGATTGTTCAAAGCCCGCCATTATCGCGGCATGTTGTCCATAGTTTCGATTGAGTAAAATGCCGACAAAGTGGCTATCTGGCTGATTGGCTGCTTGTTGAATTAAGTCAGCAGAGCCATCGCTACTACCATCATCGATTAGGATGATTTCGTAATCTTGGGTGAGCTGGGCACACGCGCTTTGAGTGCGTTCAAGCAGCTCGGGCAAACTTTCCTGTTCATTAAAAACAGGGATAACCACAGATACGGAGGTGATATCTTTTTGCGCTAACACAATAATTAGTTCTCCAGTATTTCATTGATGGCGGTGATAACCCGAGTGACATCGTGTTGAGTCATATCAGGGAATAAAGGTAATGAGCATAATCGAGTTGAATTCCACTCGGTGTTGGCTAGCGAGACATCAGGGAAGCGCTGGCGATAGTATTGTTGATGATGGATGGCGCGAAAATGGATCCCTGAACCGATATTGCGCGTTTTCAGCGCCTGCATAAACTGTTCTCGATTGATGCCGCAGCGTGTTTGGTCAACGCGAACAATCATCAAATGCCAAGCGTGTTGGTGTGGGTAGGTCGGCACTTGTAGCGGTTGCAGTGGGGAGCCTTGGAAGGCATCAAGGTAGTGTTGGGCTAATTCGGTACGTTTTTGGTTGATGTCACCCAAGCGAGCAAATTGTCCCAATGCTAACACGGCATTCATATCGGGCAGATTATATTTAAACCCTGGGATAATCACTTCGGCCTGTGGCTTGCGCCCTAGCGTGTCTCGGTCAAAGGCATCGACGCCTAAGCCATGAAAGCGCAGCATCCGCAGTTTTTCTGCTAAGTCATCATTATCAGTGACAATCACGCCGCCCTCTGCACTCGTGACATTTTTGATGGCATGCAAAGAGAAGATCGCCGTTCCTGTTTGGCCGATTATTTCATCGCGATAATGGGTACCAATGGCGTGAGCGGCATCCTCAATTAAGGGAACTTGGTGGCGCTTAGCCAATGTTCGTAGCGCATCAAGATCAGCGGGCGCGCCAGCATAATGCACCGGAATAATGGCGCGAGTATTAGGCGTGATGGCCTGTTCAGTTTCGGCGACGTTTATCATCAACGTGTTTGGATCAACATCGACAAATACCGGTGTAGCGCCCAATAAACAAATCACATTGGCTGTAGAAACCCATGTTTGCGAAGGGGTAATGACCTCATCGCCAGGGCCAATACCAAGTGCTAGCAAGGTGAGATGCATGCCTGCGGTCGCTGATGAAAGCGCAATTGCATGGCGACATCCCAGATAATCACAATAAGCTTCTTCTAAGGCATTTGTTTTCGGACCTGTTGTGATCCAGCCAGAACGAAGCACTTGTGCGACAGCATCAATATCTGACTCACTAATTGCGGGACGAGAAAATGGAAGAAACTCTGATTGCATTACAATATTAACTCCATGACTGGCTATCCATCAGTGTAGATCAAGATGCTCTATGGATGGTGCGACTGAGTAAGTTATTTATTAGTTTTTTAGGGAAAACAACTTATCAGAGCAAATCCCTTTAGTCACCAATAACTGACTAGTTGAATACAAATATGAGAGAGCATAACCATAGCGATATAAATATTTTGTGAAAAGCTAGCATTTAAATGCTTCGAGGGGTTATAAGTATTTTATGGAATTTTTATTAAAATTTTATGACAATCAATAAACTGCAGTGAGTGGAGTTCACGTCCAATGGGCTACCCGCCGCTAGTGCGGGTGTTTTTCTCAGAAGGTTGAGCATTGTGCTATAAAAAGTCAGTCAAAGCGCTGGGCATCTGCCCAGCAACTTTTTTCGCGAATAACGACTAGTACTTAGTACTGCGAATTTTTTAAGATGCGCTCACCATAGATGCCATTTTCAGGGATCGGTTTATAACTGGAGTTGGCTGCGCGCATCACTCGAATGCCTTCAGCTCCAGCTTTTCGGGCTGAGATGATATCGCCATCGGCATCACCGTAGTAGATCTTGATGTTGTGGGCTTTAATATAAGGTGTTTTGGTGTATGTGGTATGGCTAGATCCTGCAAAAATGACCGCATGCATCTTTTTCACATGAAAGACTTTCTTTAAATAGTCGGTGGTAAAATGACATTTAGATGGCGTACGGCCGGTAATAAAATAAATGTCATCGCCGCGTTGTTGGTGCATGGCAATTAGCTGCTGAGCAATATGCTTAGGCATACTAAACCTATCCCATCCACAGTTCGCTTTGTCCCAAAATTTTTGATTCTTCAGATAGCTATAGCCATTAGGTGAGAACTCTTGTTGGCCACGATAAAACACTGGCGAACTAAATAAACTGGTATCGTCGATATCAAAGCCAACCGCGATGGGGCTTTTACCTTTTAACTCATTTTGGATATCGGCGACCGAGATCATGGTCAGCCCTTTCGGAATACCGGCATTGAGTAGTTCGATGGTCGAGTAACCTTTGTGCGTACCGGGCGTTTTAGGGTCGGCATGTGCCGCGCTGAACAAGGTATATGTAAGTAATGCTGTAGCTGTTAATAATGTGTGGCGCAAAATGTCATCCTTTTCAATTTACTTAACGTTGATCCGTGCCCCGCTGGAATTGACTCCCTAGGGTGGGTGACCAAGCCTCACCGGGGCTTCCTAATGATACCATCACTATAAACTGCTTTAGTCAAAATGATCAATGCCGCGTAGTTCTGTCGGCCATGGAATAAAATTTCGCGTGGCAGTGCATGATTTCAAGCTGATGGAGCTCCGCGAGTTCCTTGCCTTTGCCAAGCGCTGTGAATAAGTAAATGGTCAGATTAAGTGGCGTTAGTTAATAGACAAACAGCTTTCTCATCCATAAATGTATTCAAGTGATACGTTACTTGCCGACCCTTGCTGATCTTCAGTTGGATGATGGTTATAGCGAGTCGACTAATAAAAGGGATTCAATGGGACAGGCTAGCCAAAACATTGTTTTGGTTTTCTGCAGGGATTAAATGCACACCACTAATCTGTAATGGATTGAAATTGTTGCCTGCAGAACTCAATGACCACACTTTAGGGTGTGTTGACGTTTCTCTACTTTGCTATTTGTGGGCAGTAAACAACCGAGCAAGAAGTTGCTCAGCTGGGCAACTTCTTGCTCGATCTGGGCAACTTCTTGCTCGATGGTTGTTTTATCATCAACTCTGTTTTTACCATTGGTATAAAAAACAATGCCTTACAATTTATAAAAAGTTGGCATGGATGTTGTTTTACTCTTTAGTGTTTCATCAATAAACTATTAAAGAGGATCACATCTCATGCCAACACCTTGTTA
>NZ_JBEQCT010000011.1:0-88109 GCF_046054155.1 Celerinatantimonas yamalensis | reverse complement strand
GCCGAACTCAGCCGTGAAACGCAGCAGCGCCGATGATAGTGTGGGGTTTCCCCATGTGAAAGTAGGTCACGGCCAGGCTTCTTATTTAGAACCCAGCTTCTTTGCTGGGTTTTTTTTTGCCCGTTTATTTGTAGATGCTGATATAGCTCAGTTGGTAGAGCGCACCCTTGGTAAGGGTGAGGTCGGCAGTTCGAATCTGCCTATCAGCACCACAATTTCATCCCCTAAAGTATTTTAAAGCCGAACAAAGCATGTGTTGTGGCTGAGTAAAATTGGCCATAATTTTGTAAGTTTATAACTCACTATGAGGGCGTTTGCGAGTTGGTTTTTTTATCTCGCAACGGGGCACATACCGACTTAGAGTTTTTACACTATTTATCTGTTCAGACAACCCATTTACGCTCGCTTTCTTCCAATAACGAGCGCATGAGTTAACTCCGAGAAGTCTGCGTGATGCGGTGCAGCGGTGAGAAGCTTAACCCCATGATCGCACAAAAATCTCCCCCTAGTACCGGGCCGGACAACCATTGGGCTTCTTGGATTGATCGCTGTTATCTCCTGGCTCGATCGCCTGGTCCTATCGCTGCTTGTGGTACCGATCGATCACGAGATTGGTATGACAGATGATCAGTTCGGCCTCCTGCTTGAAATTGGCTTGTTGGCGATGGTATCTAAAGGTAGCGCTGCGTGGCTACCTAGCCTACTTGCAAAGGGTTATCAGCTTCAGTCCGCACAGGTTGAGGTTGGATCGATGATGGCATTGACGTTCGCGCCTGCAGTCGTATGGGACTTGGGTTGCTTCCCGCCCTCGTCGGGCGAAAGGCTGGAAGGGAATCTTCCCTTTAGCTTTTCTTGCATGTGCTCTAGCTATTCCATTCGCTATCTTTGCCAGACAAAGCAGCTTTACGGCATTGTTTGTAACTGGCGCTATCGACATGCTTGGTCAAGGATCGTTAGTGGCACTTGTTGCGATGCTCATTCAGTCGGTGACGCCTAGACTTATGCAAGCACGCATTATGGCACTTTTTTGGGGTGCAGGCCTTGCCCCGATAGCTCTTGGACAGCAACAAACTTATTCGACGGTCCAAGGGCGTTCGGATGTGCGCTTTCCATCACTACGCTTAGCGGCATGACAGGTACCGCCATGTTTTTTCTCGTTGCATACGATTGGAGTCGTAAAAGGCGATTCGTTGCTGTACGTGAAGCCGAAAATAGGCTGCAGAAAATATAGAAGGATCTCCTCTATCGCCCATAAATCTCGCTCAACAACGAATGGAAGAGTCCCGCATCAACACACTATTTTAGACCCGATGCGCAGCTTTTAATAACCCCAAGAACATCTCGATTGCTGCGATCGCTAACGTTTTCTCCGAAGGCCAGCGTCATGTGCTTTTTTGCTACTTATTCCGCCATAAATGGCACACTGGTGGCTTGCACCTGATGGTTTCGCCCCCAAGAAAATGCTTGGATCTGCTGTTGTACAGCAAGTAATCGTTGCTCTCTCTGCTCTACAAGACCGATACCTTCAGCGCGGAAAATCTGGATATCCTGTAAGCCCAGTAGACTGAGTATTGATTTCATGAAGACCTCCTGTTGGTCATATTGCAAGGTTTCCGCCGTGGAATAAATCCCACCTCGGGAGGAAGCAATATAAATAGGTTTATTTGCCACTAAGCCTTCAGGGCCTGTTTCCGTATAACGGAAGGTTTTTCCAGCCTGACAAATTTGATCAATCCAAGCATGTAACACCGCGGGGATAGTATGATTATACATAGGCACGCCAATAACCAGCACATCACAGGCAAAAAGCTCATCAATAGCTTGGTGAATCGCGCGAACATCCGCTTGTTCCTTATCAGATAGCCCCTCAAGGTTGGCACTGCGCACTGCCTTCATGGCCACAGCCGAGAGAAAAGAGGGAGGATGTGCGTAGAGATCATGATAAATAACTTGGTTTTCATCCTGTTGATGTGCTGTCAGCAATTGCTGAACTATCAATGAGGACATTGCACGTGAGATGGAGTGTTCACCCGCCATGCTAGAATCAATATGTAATATTTTCATTTTGAGCTCCTTTATTAAATGACAAAGTGATTATGGCGGTTGCAATAATTAAGTTAAATAGACAATACTGCAACGCAGTGTTGCAGATATAGGACGAACGATGAACTTAGATGACATGGCTTATTTTGCACTGATCGCCAAGGCACAGGGGATCAGTAAGGCAGCAAGCCGTTATAAACTGTCAAAATCACTCTTAAGTCGGCGTTTAAAACACCTCGAGCAGCAGTTGGGGGTGACGCTGGTTGAGCGTAATGTACGCCAATTTCATCTGACCGAAGTGGGCGAAAAACTCGCCAAGCAGTGTTTGCAGTTACTTGAGCAAGCGGATATTGCGGAAAAATTAGTGAGCAGTTATCTTAACGAGCCCCAAGGGCGGCTGCATATCATCGCCCCGATGGCCTTTATCGAGCAAATATTGTCGCCACTTTTAGCAGGATTTTTGCAACACTATCCATTGATCAATGTAGAGCTGCAGGCGTTATCACAACATCAAACGATGAAAAGCATCGACTGTGATCTATACCTCTCGCTCTATACAACCCTTCCCGATACGCCACTTTATGCAAAGGCAATCACATCACTGCATGATGTATTGGTCTGCAGCCCTAGTTTTGCGCAGCAGCATCACGTTGATTGCGCCGAAGATCTCATTCAGTTGCCACTCCTCTCTCGGCTGGGCTCAGGAACATCAACAACGTGGCAGTTAAAGCATAAATCTGGCACAACCCATCAAATTGAATTTGTCCCGAGAATGACCAGTAATAGCCTGTCATCGCTCTTAGAAAGCGCCGTGCAATCCTGTGGTATTGCACTCTTACCCACCCTCTATTGCGTGGAAAAACTGAAACAGCGCACCTTGGTGCAGATCAACTCAGACTACACCAGCCCCAGTCGCACACTGTACGGTTTTTACAAAATCCCCCTAGAAAGAAATAGATTGGTCGCGCTATTTTTAAATTATTTGCAAACGCGCCTGCCCGAGTGATTACACCTGGAGTGGATTTCATGGTCTGATATTGGCCTTGTGCATGGGCTTATGGCTCAATCAATATCGCCATTTGCGCGGCAATTTTAATACATATCAGCTCGGGATAAAATTTCAATATAATTGAACTAAAAATGCATTTCACGATCAGATCAATGAATTCATTATTTCTGAGAGCTTGCCAATGCATAATTTAGTATCGGTCTTTTGCCATGCCGATGATTTTTGCGATAAATTTATACCTGTTTTTGAACAGAAGTTAATAACTGATGGTGCTCGTAAACGCAGAAGAAATTCCAGAATGAGCATGAGTGAATGCATAACGATTGTTATTGCCTTTCATTAGTAAAAATATTTATATTTCAATAACTTATATATTATTATGTATCAATGTACAGGAAGAAATATTTTCCTAAGTTACTTAGCCACACGCGATTTTTAGAGTTAATGCCAAGCTTAATTGTTCCTATGTGTGCTTATTTTGAAACAATTAAAGGTAAACCAACAGGCAGGGCAAGAGCGTGAACATATTTTGATCAACCCTGCTCCATCTCACTCATTCTTCTGCCACGACTTTTAGGCCTGCCGCTAGCACCTTATCTAAATACTCTATGCCCCAATGACCTCGAACGGCTCCAGCAAATCTGGATAGGTCTAATTCAGCAGAACTGATGGAGTAGCGGTATTCTAAAGAGTATTGTTGGCTTTTCTTTTCAAAGCGATAACCCATGGCGACGCCAATACTGTCCATTTTTCGAATGACCCGACTAAAGCCGTGGCGGGCAATACCTTATATTCTCTGGCCTCGTAGCGTCCATGGCTCTGAGAAATGTCCGGATCAACAGGAAGAGAAATACTCCCGGCTAAGGCTTGTTTAACCGCACGATGCAAGCGATCACCGCTAAAAGGTAATCGCCTTTTTGTGTCACAATCTGCTTTGCAATGTCTTTTTGACATCCCATGGCATCAATAGAGACAAGGTATCCTTTATATACAAAAGCTTTAGTAGTGCTGGGATAGCCGTGATTTCATTCGACTTTTCTTCTGTCTTTATTTGCCCCATGACGACACCATTGCGTGTGGCGAAGGCACTTATCTGGCGGATTGGCTATTCTCTCGATTATAAGAACTTCTGAGTGTTTTACCATTGATGGCAATGATATTCCCCTAGGTTCGTTTTGAGACGGATTTCGCCCAGCAGATAAAGCATTGTCGAAACTGGGTTGTGTTGAGCCGAGAAATGATACGAGCAATGGTATCGTGAGTTGGCACACCTTGAGGGAAAAGCCCTTTTTCCTGTAACCAGAGGCGATGTGCTTCTCCAATATCCTCCCAGCCAGAAGCGCCACTCATCACACTGCAAATCGATAAAAATAGAACATCAAACAGAGAATAAGTGATTTTAGCCTCTTGTCGAGGGTTTTGAATATTCTTGAAATGCTGAGAAAAAGCGTCAATGTCCAGAGTTTTCACTTTAATAAAGGCGTAAGATAACTCCAGACTTATAAACAGGTCAACTGGCTACGTTGGTTAAAAAACATGCACGCTCTTGCCCTGGAGACTTAGTTTAGTGCTTGCACTTCTTTGTCATCGACGGTGACCTGACTGACATGACGAAAATGCCAAGGATCGTTGCCTTGCTTGAGATGAGTAAACGTTACATGGTTAAACTGACTGTCACTTAAATCTTCAATATCGGTCGGCATTACCTGATTGAAGCGCACATCATCAAACATCAACTGACGGTGTCCTGTTTTGTGGTGGAAATCACCAACAATGAAGATGGATGGTTTTGTACCCGTGATTGTGTTTACCGACACATGAGAGATATGAAAATTTGAAAATTGTGCAGGTTTACTGGCCGCTTTATAGCTGGAAGTCCCATTTGGATCGCCATATTGTAGCGTCACTTCAATGGCATTGCGTGTTAAACCAGCCATCGCCGTATTCCGGAATGTAATATCACTGGCTCCGCCACCGATATCATCAGCGCTTTTGGCTCGTAGCCCGACTTGCGTACCAACCAGTACATTGTTTTCAGCCAGAATGCCTTGAATGCCAGAACCTGTTCGACTGCCTAGCACGATCCCCCCATGGGCATGCGCGATAAAATTATTGAACAGCCATGCGCCGTTCACGCCGTTCTCTTTAGCTGCTTTGGCTCCAGCACCTGCGGCAAAATTAATTGCGTCATCACCGACATCAAAATAGCTGTTAAAGACCGTTGTATTGTCACTGCGGCTGACATCAATACCATCGCCATTATTCACATCATAAGTCTGCACCCTCACGCTATTCAGCGTCATATTTTTCGTGCTGGAGCTAACAATGCCATGATAAGACGGATTTTTTAAGGTTACACCTTGCATATAAAAGTTAGTCGCTTTACGTACGTACAAAAGATTTGAACGACATTTACTATAGGCGCTATGCACTGACATGCCTGAATTGACACAACTGTCTACTTGGGATTTAGCTAAGAGACCATAGGTTGAATAGAGTGTATTACTCCCATGAAGGTAATGTTGTTGCGTATCCCCAGAGTAGTTTTTATAACCGGGTGTGGTTTTCCAGCCTTGGCCATCAATGCTGCCTTGCCCCACAATGCGTATATTTTGATATTTTTTAGCTGGGGTTTGCGATGATGCTTGAACGTTAATAAGTGCTGCTGGTGTACCGTTTATTGATGGATAATTAGCACTGTTAGTGGAACCAATCAGCTCAGCGCCTTGGTCAAGCTGTAAGGTCATGTTGCTGTGTAGAAATAGTGCGCCAGTGACAAATTGACCTGCTGGAATTTCAACGACGCAGTTTGATGAACAGCTGTTAATTGTATTTTGAATGGCCTGTGTATTGAGAAAATGACCGTCTCCTTGCGCGCCATAGTGAGTAATATTAATGACCTTTGGTGTGGTGGTGGTGGTCACGCTCAAGGTATTACTGGTCGCGATAACTTGGTGATGGTTATTGAGCGCTTGCACCTGGAAGTGATAATTCTGGTTAGGGTGAAGGCCGGTGATGGTTGCATTCTGCCAGATCACTTTTTGGGTAAAGTGATCACCTTGATATTTGTTTTGAAACAGTTGAATGAAAGGATAAGAGGCTGAGTTGTTGTTATTGTTCTGGCTCGTTGTGGCAATGATTTTACCATCGTCTAGGACTTGATAATCATCAATAGCTGTTTCGTTTGATGGTGCGCTCCAGATTAACACTGCATTGTGAGAATCGACACTAGCAGTAGGCGTCGATAGTTTGATCACATCAGTAACTGATGCATAGACTGAGCTGTAGGCCGTTAATAAAGTGCTGATAACGGCTACTTTGAGTAGACGGGTTATGTGCATAATTGTAAATCCAAAATCAATGAAAGAGCGCGTGAATCAAGTTATCCATAGATAAAATATTGAAGCGCGAACAATAGTTTTATCACGCAATGAATCAACATGGGGAACAATGTTTATACACAATTGAGTTAGAAAAATATAGGCAAGATGAACAGATTTTTATCGCCATTGCAGCAATGTTCCCCGTTCTCAACGGGTTTATTCTTGCTATCTGCAGGGCGTTTTAGATAGACTTCGCATAGTCTAATGCTATGTTGATAAAACAGTATGTATGCGATCTTCCTTAGAGCCGAAAACCGCGCTGGTGAGACTTGCTTTAAACGTTTAGGCTCAGTTAAGCGTTAATTTATAGTTATCCTTTCCCCATTTGCTTTGCTCTTTTATACTGAGCCTTCTTAAGACATCTGTGAGGAAACGATGGACGATTATATTGACCAAATTCGTGCAGCACATCAGCCTGCCGCTTATCCGAAAAGTTTACCTAACGATGAACAAATCGTACAAGTTGAAGAGCAGGTTTATATGCCTATGCCAAGTGACTTACGGGCTTTTCTTCTCACTGTCAGTGATGTCATTTGTGGCTCGCTTGAGCCAGTAACCGCAGCCGATCCCTTTGAACATACCTATCTGCCGGAGGTCGCTGCGTTGGCGTGGGATCACGGGATGCCACGATTTCTGTTGCCAATTTGTGCCTTTGATCAGGGGTATTACTATATTGACCCTGATGGCGGGGTGGGTCGCTGGCTTGAAGGGGATGAAGAGGAAGGCGAGATTGAATGGCCGAATCTGTGGGAATGGGCTATTGCTGTCTGGATCAATAGTTAAGTAACACTTATAGAAGGCGCAGATGCGCTTCGGGAGGATTCTTATGACTAAGCGCATCTTAGCGTTGTTGTTAGTCACACTAGCCACCTTAACTTTGTCGCTGAATGCCAATGCTCGTAAATTCGGTGGCGGTCACTCATGGGGACATAGTTATCATACCAGTCGATCTTATCATCCCTCCTATGCTCATAATAATGGCTCTGTCTCAGGCTATTCACGGCCTCGGTTTAGTCATGGACTACTCGGCGGATTAGTCGTTGGGGGGATCCTTGGTTCTATGTTTGGCCATCATGGCTATGGTTATGGCGGTGGTTACGGTGGTTTTGGCTTTGGACATCTATTGATTTGGCTGCTGATTGGCTGGGTGGTTTGGCGTTTAATTCGAGGCCATCGCGGTAATTTGGGTCAATCTGGTCCATCTCTATTCAATCAAGGTGGGGGAAGTGCCAAAGAGTTTGACTTGCCGCCCGGTTTTGATGTGAATGGATTTTTAGAAGGTGCTAAAAATCACTACCATATTTTGCAAACTGCATGGAATCATAATGATTTTTCCACCATTGGTCCGTACCTTGCGCCAGAGCTTTATCAACAGATGATGGCCGAGCGAGCCAAATTTGGCTCTCAACCACTGAATAATCAAATTCTTTATGTGGATGCGTCACTGGTGCGATCTCAGCAATATTCCGGTCAGCAGCAGGTCAGCGTACATTTTAATGGCCAATATAAAACGACGGATGGTCGCCAAGTGCGTATTGATGAGATTTGGCATTTACGTCGTGATAGTCATCGCGTTAGCAGCAGTTGGCTGATTGAAGGAATTGAAGAGCGTAGTGAACAGTAATTATTGGGATATGATTTATTGTACGCACAGGTCATAGAGGTTCTCATGCATTTATTCAAAGGCATCAATGATGAGTGACTCGCCAATGAAACCGGATTATCGCGCGCAATTTTATCTGGTGATTGCCAGTATTCCACCGGGTAAGGTTGCAAGCTATGGACAGGTGGCGGCGATGGCAGGATTTCCGCGGATGGCGCGAGCGGTGGGCCGAGCCCTTAAAAAGCTGCCCCGTGAGAGTCAACTGCCATGGCATCGGGTAGTCAACGCGCGGGGTAAACTCTCTTTCCCGCCACTCAGTAGCCAATATCAGCGGCAACGTTATTTGCTTGAGTGTGAAGGGATTGCTTTTATCGGCGAACGGATCCCTTTGCCCAGCTATCTCTGGCAAGGGGACTAGATCCTTTGAAAATCGCAGTTAATAATTATAATGTTCGGTTTTTCCGATGCTGATCCCTGTTACAGCCGAATGGTATTTATCGCTAAACCCCCTACACTTAACCCCGTGTCTTTTAATTGGAATCAATAGCAATGACCTTTAAACGTGTATCGACTTTATTGCTGGTCGCACTGACGGTCGTGACTTTATCACTGGATGCTAATGCTCGTAAGTTTGGCGGTGGCAAGTCCTTTGGTAAAAGCTTTCGCACGGCGCCTCACAACTCACTAACGCAGCGCCCAACGAGCCAGAGTGCGGGGCAAAAAGGCGTTGCAAGCAATGTGCGCCGCCCTGGAATAATGGGGGGCTTACTCGGTGGCTTGCTTGCCGGCGGGCTGTTTGCCTGGCTGCTTGGTAGTGGCGCTTTCCATGGATTACAAATAATGGACATGTTGATAATCGCAGTGATTGCTTTTATCGGTTTTCGAATTTTGCGCGCCATGATGCAGGCCAAGGCGGTGAATGCGCAGGCGAATGGCAGTGCGCAGCAGCCTTGGCAGACTCGCAGCAGTCCTGAGCCGTTTGAACCGACTAATCATTCATTTGCGGCTGAGAGCGCTTCGCCAACTGATGATGTGCCTTTTGATATTCCTAAAGATCTTGATATTTCTGGATTCTTAGAAGGTTCTCGGGGACATTACAACATCATTCAAACGGCGTGGAATCACAATGATCTTCCGACCATCCGCGATTATGTGGCTCCTGAGTTGTACCAGCAGTTGGTCGATGAGCGCGCGAAATTAGGTTCGCAACCACTGAGCAACCAGATCCTATATGTTGAGGCGAGTCTTGTTCGAGCCCAGTGTTCTAAGCTCTATCAACAACTGAGTGTCCACTTTATCGGTAAATATAAAGATACTCAAAGCAATGAACAGGCTATCGATGAGATTTGGCATTTACGCCGCAGTGCTGATCAAGCTAATGCCGACTGGTTAATTGAAGGTATTGAAGAGCGTGGTGAGTGAAAGCTCGAACAGTTGGTCGGTATATCTTATCCGTACTCGTGCCAACCAGCTTTATACTGGCGTGACCACCGATGTGGCGCGTCGGTTTGCCCAGCATCAATGCAGCGGACGACAAGCGGCGAAGTATTTAAAAGGCAAGGGTCCATTGACGCTCGCTTATTGCTGTAAAGTTGGCAATAAACAGTTGGCCTATCGGTTTGAATACCATATAAAGCGTTGGCCTAAGGCGCTTAAAGAGTCGCTGGTAGGCAGCCAATTACCGCTAGTACAATTTTACCAACTATATCTACCTTCTTCGCACTGTTTTGAGCAAGTTTAGTATACACTGAGGCGATGTTGATAAATTGAGCAGGTGCGCAGTAATGTTAGATTTTGCCCAGTGGGAACCCCTCTTTGAAATGTTTGTTATCGCCCAAGTACAAGGGGATAGCGCCCATGATATTGCGCATATTCGCCGAGTCGTTGCACTCACCAAGCATTTAACAGAGCAGTCAGAGGCGAACCTTGCCATTACGTTGCCAGCCGCTTGGCTGCATGATTGCGTGGTGGTTGGTAAGTCTGATCCCCTGCGTCGACAGGCCTCTCGATTATCCGCGCAGCGAGCTCGCGCCCAACTCATTAACTGGTATTATCCAAAGCAATGGATTGAACCTATCTGCCATGCCATTGAAGCGCACAGCTTTAGTGCTGATATCACAGCGCGGACACTTGAGGCGAAAATTGTGCAAGATGCTGATCGTCTCGATGCTCTAGGGGCAATCGGGATCGCTCGCTGTTTTGCCGTGGGTGGTAGCTTAAAGCGTTTTATTTATCAAGAATCTGACCCATTTTGCCTGCAGAGGGAGCCGAATGATCAAGTGGCTAGTTTGGATCATTTTTATCAAAAACTGTTGGCTTTGCCTAAAACCATGTCAAGTGATGTCGGGCGTCAAGAAGCTGAACGTCGAGTTGTTTTTATGCAGGCGTTTCTTGACGAATTGGCACATGAGTTAGATCATCAGTACCTATCGCTATTGTTGGGCCAGAGCGTCAAAAGCGATGCTTAAATCTGTATTAAAATATGTTGAGACCATCACTGATGTGGATACAAAAAGAGCTGTGTTTAGCCGCGCGTCAGCGGGGCTTCCATCTTATCACCGATGAAATTGTCGCGGCTGTCTCCGCGATCCAAACCGTGCAAATTGGCTTGCTGCATTTGTTTATCCAACATACATCAGCAGGGTTGACCCTCAATGAAAATGCCGATCCGACGGTGCGCCAAGATTTTGAGCGGGTCATGAATCATCTGGTTGTTGAAGACGCGCCCTATTACCGCCATACTTTTGAAGGGAGTGATGACCTGCCTGCGCATTTGAAAAGTAGCCTAATGGGCACCTCACTGATTCTGCCTATTAGCAAGGGGCGTTTGAATTTAGGGACCTGGCAGGGGATCTACCTGTGTGAGTTTCGCAATCATGGTGGTCCCCGTCGACTTGTCGCCACGATTCAAGGCGAGTAGCATGAGCCTCCCGTGCCTATATTCTAGGTGAATTTATGCGTAATCTGTTATTATTTAAATAGTAACTAAGGCCATATTGAGTAACCGATGAAGGATGTTGTGATGAATAAACCGCGAGTGTTGCTGACAGAAGACTCTCCATCACTAGCGGCCATGTATCAAGCATACTTGCGAGATGAATCCATTCAGTTAGAACAAGTTAGTTCGGGCAAAGAAACGCTCGACTATCTTGAACGGCAATGGCCCGACGTGCTATTGCTCGATTTAATGCTTCCTGATATGGATGGTATGGATATTCTGCAGCGGATCTACGAGCAAGGTTTAAATTGTTCAGTGGTGATTATTACCGCCCATGGTTCGGTGGATAAAGCAGTTGATGCAATGCGCTTTGGCGCCAGTGACTTTCTCTCTAAACCGTTTGATGCCAAACGATTGAAAGTTACCTTAGCCAATACGCTCAAGATCCGACGGTTAAATCAGTTGGTACATGGGGCCCACGAACCCAACCGAGAAAACTATTTTGACTTTGTCGGCAATAGCCTCTCGATGCAGCGTGTTTATCGAGTGATTGAGAGCGCCGCTAATAGCAAAGCGACTATCTTTGTGACAGGTGAAAGTGGTACCGGCAAAGAGCTTTGCGCCTCGGCGGTGCATCAAGCCAGTGGTCGTAAAGATGCCCCTTTTATTGCAATTAATTGTGCTGCGATCCCAAAAGACTTGATGGAAAGTGAGATTTTTGGACATCTTAAAGGGGCATTTACCGGTGCAGTTCATGAGCGAAAAGGCGCTGCTCAGATGGCTAACAGCGGGACACTATTTTTAGATGAAATCTGTGAAATGGACTTAGAGCTACAAAGTAAGCTACTACGGTTTATTCAAACAGGCACCTTTCAACCTGTTGGCAGTAGTCAAACTGAAAAAGTTGATGTTCGCTTTGTCTGTGCGACCAACCGGGACCCGCTTGAAGAGGTGCGTTTGGGGCGTTTTCGCGAAGACTTGTATTATCGACTTCATGTGATTCCACTGCACTTGCCGCCATTGCGTGAGCGAGGTGACGACGTGCTACAAATTGCCCAACATATATTGATGCGGATTAGTGAAGAGGAACAAAGCCGCTTTTGTAGCTTTGATCAATCTGCTCAGCAAGTTTTGTTACATTATGACTGGCCAGGCAATGTTCGCCAACTTGAGAATGTCATTCGTAACACAGTGGTATTAAACGACGGTGAGCAGATTACGCCCGTAATGTTTCCGGCACCTTTAAGTCAAGTGCAACCAGTTGATACGATGGCGCGCACTTTAACCGCCGAGCTCAAGAGTACAGAGTCGGCAGTCGTGAAGCATGTAGACCCATTATGGAAGCAAGAACGCCGGGCTATTGAGCAAGCAATAGACTTCTGTGATGGTAATATTCCCAAAGCAGCTAGTTTATTAGAAGTGAGCCCTTCAACTTTGTATAGAAAATTACAGAGTTGGGATAATTAGGTGTGAATTTTGCTTAAATTACTCTTTAGTATTTATGGCTGGATCATTCAATGCAACCATTACTGTGTGAAGTAACTTTAAACCAGCTTGCTGAAGATATTGGCAGTAGCATGCTCCCCGAGTTGTTTAACGTTTTTATCGACGAGAACGAACCGAAATTGGCCGCGTTGAATGCGCCAGATACGCATCAAGATATGAATCAATTGCGAGCGTTATTTCATACTCTTAAAAGTAGCGCCGCAAGCTATGGTGGTTTGCGTTTGGCTGTGGCAGCGACCGAGCTAGACATGGCGTGTAAAGTAAATGATACAGCAACAGTCGAACGTTTGTTGCCTGACTTCATTGACGTCTATACTCAAACATTAGATGTGATGAAACAGCGTTATTAAACGATGCCCCAGATGAAAATAGCAACAGCTTTTTCAGTACTCGATGATACGGAAAAAGCGTGTTGTGAAGTGATTGAACAACTCACCCAAGATGCTTCGTGTCCCCCTAATTTTATAGTCTGTTACTATTCTGCAAAACATCAGTATTTGCAAATTGCAAATAAATTGCAATTTGCATTTTTATCAATACCAATCATTGCCTGTAGTAGTTGTCAGGGCGTTATGACTGCTGATGGTTTTCACAGTGAGAGCGGGGCTGGACTAACTTTATGGGCGATTTGGGATGACTATGGTCATTATGGCACAGGTCTTGAATGTATTGATAACATAACGGACGACGCGAGTGTCTATCAAGCTTGTCAAAGCGCCTTACAACAGGCTTTAGCTGGCGCCGGTCGTCTCGGTGAACTGCCTGAACTTATTTGGCTACACGCCTCTCCAGGATTTGAAACGCAGATGATTGCGGCTCTTGAAGAGATGGTTGGTGATCAAGTACCTATTGCTGGGGGCAGCGCCGCAGATCAATATATTTTGGGTGACTGGAGTTTGTTTAATCAGACTGCGGTAACCACACAGGGTGTAGCAGTGGCAGCCCTGTTTCCAGGGGGGGAGATCGGTTATTCGTTTCATAGTGGTTATGTTGCGAGCCGAGCCCTGGGAACAGTGACTGCCAGCCATCATCGTACCATTGAGATGATTGACCATCGCCCTGCCGCTGAAGTTTATTTAGAAGCCATTGACGAACCTACCTCTGATTTTTCTTATCCACATTCTATCTTAGAAAAAGGTGCATTCCATCCGATTGGCCGTATAGCCGGACAGCTTGATCAATTTCCTATCTTTAAACTAGCTCACCCGAGCGCCGTTGATTCAAACGCTGGATTAGAGCTGTTTGCTGATGTGCAGTGCGGCGAGTTATTGTACTTAATGGAAGGTTCTCGTCAGAGTTTGATCCATCGAGGCGGAAGGGTGACTCAGCTTAGCTTAACCGATCCATTTTCTCATCAAGAGCCGATCGGCGCTTTGGTGATCTATTGTGCGGGCTGTATGTTGGCGGTGCATGATGATGTCGATGCGGTTGTTGCGAGTATCCGTCGTTCTTTAGGTGAGAAGTTACCTTTTGCCGGTGCTTTTACCTTTGGTGAGCAAGGGCATTTTATGACGGGTAAAAATGGTCATGGGAATCTGATGTGCTCGGCAGTGGTTTTCTATCAAAGAGAGTTGCTATGAAACCACCCATCTCGGTGAATGAAGAGTATTTACGTGAGTCGTTAGAGTCACTGACGAAAACGAATCAGCGTGAACGCCAGCGACGCATCGATACCGAGCTTATCCTTGAAGGTAATCGGCGACTTTCTTTGGCGACTGAACCGGGTCAAGCTTGGCAAATCTTTTTGAAATTGCTCAGTCAGTTTTTTCACTATCAACATGCTTTAATTCTCTACCAATCAGCAAACTCAGGGTGGCAACTATTTTGGCATAACGTCGCCCCCTCCGAGGACCTAGATACGTTTTTCTGGCACGCCAGTGAGTGGACAGCACGTGTGACCGATGGCGATGTCAGCGCTATTTTTGCACCGATGCAAATTCATGAATTTAAAGCGCTTCCTAGTCGTTTACAGCGTTATTATGGTTCTGCACTGGCGTGCGGTATGAAACGTGAGGTGGATAGTTGGTTATTGATTTTAGGCGATCAAAAGACGGGGCAGTTTGGTCAGAATCAACGGCATCTGTTAAAACGGTTACAGCCACTTTTGCGTCAACAATTGGTGAATTTGGAATACCAAGAGCATCTCAAAACAATGGTGGCGCAGCGCACTGAACAATTACAACGTAGCGAACAGCGTTTCAAGAGCTTTGCCCAAACGGCTTCTGATTGGTTTTGGGAAACCGATCAGGATTTATTATTTATTTTCATCTCTTCGGGATTAAGCGCTGAAAGCCAACCCATATATAGTAACTTGCTGGGCCGATCATTATTGTCACTGCAAATTACCGATGCCTCGGCGCATAGCTTGTTGCCTCAGTTGACTCAATTGTTGCAAACTCGCCAGCCGCTGCACAATGTATTGTTCACGCTCGATGAACATAGTAGCGAGTCATTTTGGGGAATACTTAGTGCCGAACCCTATGTGGATGCTCAGGGTCAATTTGCTGGATATCGGGGCAGTGTCCGTGATATCACCCAAGAGCGAGCCGATCGCCGCGCTCTGAATCAAGCCAAAGAGGATGCGGAAACTGCGAATCAGGCCAAATCGGAGTTTTTAGCGATGATGAGCCACGAGATCCGCACGCCCATGAATGCTGTGGTGGGGATGGTTGATCTGCTTAGTGAAGAACCTTTGTCTGCGCATGCCTGCCAGTTACTTGAAAATGCCCAGCGGGCTTCGCGATTACTGCTCAATATCATTAACGATGTGTTAGATATTGCCAAACTAGAAGCGGGACGTTTAGAGCTAGAACATCAAAATTTCCAGTTTCGCCAAGTGATCGAACAGGTGATCGGACAGTTGAGTCAAAGTGCCCAAGCCAAAGGGCTGAGGTTACGTATTGATATCGATGATTGCGCCGATTGGTGGCTGGTGGGCGATCCTTATCGATTAGCCCAAATTTTACTTAATTTGGTCAGCAATGGTATTAAATTTACTGAACGTGGTGAGGTGTGTGTGAGTTTGACTGCGCCAAAAATGCTTTCTGTGTCGGTAGATGCGGATCAATGTCAACTGCAATTGATAGTCTCGGATACAGGGATTGGCATTGCAACTGATGATTTTCCAGTGTTATTTGAACCATTTCGGCAATTGAGTCAAAGCCATGCTCGACAATTTGGTGGCACTGGCTTGGGTTTATCGATTGTCAAACAACTGGTGGATGCGATGAATGGGCAACTATCTGTTCATGGTTGTCCAGGGCAAGGAGCGCAATTTATTTTGCGTTTGCCGATGGTGCGCTCAAAAGTGGCCGCTGTAGCACATCCGTCAGTGAGGCTTGTTCCAAGTGCTCAAGCACGGCGGATATTAGTGGTGGAAGATAGCCCTTCTAATCAGTTAGTTATCCGTTTAATGTTGGAAAAATTAGGCCACCATGTCACCTTAGTCGATGATGGTCAGAAAGCCCTCGCTTTAGACACTCTGAGTCAATTTGAACTAATTTTGATGGATCTGCAAATGCCGTGCATCGATGGTTATCAAACCACCCAGCAGATGCGTTTGCGGGGGATTCACTGCCCGATTATTGCACTAACAGCCAATGTTCAAGAGCGGGAGCGATGCTTAAGTTGCGGCATGAATGAACTGCTTAGTAAACCACTGCGCAAAGAAACACTGCAAGCGATGTTGCAGCGCTTCTTTGATATCAAATAATGGTGAATATTCTTTGTTTTCTCCGTTAATGATAGCATCTCTCTTATAGATGAAATGAAAGGATAGTCATGAAAACCATTGCTGATATTGCCGTTGCTGCGGGGGTGTCCAAGTCGACCGTCTCTCGGGTGTTGAATCATCGTCCCGGTGTGAACCCTCAGGCGCGCGCTCGAATTCAGGCGATCATCGATGAATCACACTTCACCGCGAATATGGCGGCTAAAAACCTCAAGGCTCGCCATTCAGATATGGTGGGGGTTATCGTCCCGCTGATGACGTCAAAATCGGTCGCAAGTTTTATTCATGGGATGTCCGCTGAACTCGAGTCACAGCATATTCAAATGTTGTTAATGAATACGGGTATGAGCACTGAAAAAGCCAGCGATTATGTCAAAATTCTCAACTCCAAAGGAGTCGATGGGATGATTGTTCTGGTGGCCGGTTATGATCAGCAATTAATCGAGACATTAGGTGGCTCGCAATCCCCCGTGGTTGTGGTTGGTCAAGACCTATCGATGCATCAAATTCCCAGTGTTTTTTATGATGACTATCGCTGCGGCTATATGGCTGGGCAACAGCTCTTAGAACAAGGGTGTAAGCGGCTGCTTTTCTTAGGGATCTCACCGATGGATGTAGCCTTAGGACGCCAGCGGCGGCGCGGTTTTGAAGATGCGTTGAGTATGGCCGGTGTACAATGTCATTATGTGAGTGATTGCGTTTTATTTGCTGAATCAGGCATGGAAAAAACCCGTCAAGTACTTGCGCAGGGATATATTCCAGATGGCATTTTTGGCGTAACTGATCGTATAGCGGCGGGGGCGGCTAAGGCGATGACCCAAGCTGGGATTATCCCCGGCCAACAGGTGGCGATTATTGGCGTGGGTGATGATGAGTTATGTGAATTACTCACTCCGCCATTGGCCTCGGTGCATTACGATCATAGTGAGGTAGGGCGACAAGCGGCACAAGTTTTGTTCGAGGCGATTACGGGCAGAACCACGGAGCGCTATGCGCATATTCATCAAGGTCACTTTCATTGGCGAGCATCTTGTCAGCTCAGTGAATCGTGAACGCAGCAAGCAGCTATCGATTTAAAGCGTGATGGCTAGTGATGCAAGATCCGCGCGCCTTTAGGCGGCGATCCCCTTGATATTTGTTCATAACCCCGAAATGAAACACGGTATCGGTGGCTGGTGTTGTGCAAAGGTTAGGTTACGAGCATGGTGCTGTTTTGCGGCTATCTTAAACTATTCAATCGCAATTATACGCTGCGAATGCCTAATATCGCTGAACCGATATTAGATGATGTCATTGGCAAATGTTCAGCGTCATCGATGCGATGACGCTGAACATGTTACTTTGCTAGCGCAAGATGTTTAGGCGAGCGGTTTGGCGTTGCGCGGTGTCATAATGAATGACGCGATAAATGCTGCAATAAAGGCAATCGCAAAACCAATTAAATAGTGAAGGACGTCTTGACTGCGCACAATGGCTAACCCTGGAATACCTGTCAACCCTACGGATGTCATCCCCACTTTGACCCAAACAACATAGGCACCGCCCAAAGCACCCCCAATTAAGCCCCCGATAAATGGGCGCATATAGCGTAAGTTGACCCCAAAAATCGCAGGTTCGGTGATGCCTAAGATAGCCGAAACAGCAGATGGGAGCGCTAGCGCGGTCACTTTTTTATCTCGTTTTTTAAAGATCACTGCAAAACAAGCGCCGCCTTGGGCAACATTTGCCATCGACCAGATCGGTAATAGAAAGTTTACGCCGATTTTAGGATCGCCTAATAAGCCGAGCTCGATGGCATGGAAACTTTGGTGGATCCCCGTAATTACAATCATCGAGTAGGTACCACCAAAGACAAAACCTGCGAGTGCACCCGCATGTATGTAAAGATAGAGTAATCCGGTGGAGATGCCTGTCCCTAGCAAACGCCCCAAAGGACCGATCGCAACCAATGAGAAAAAGCCAGTTACTGCCAATACAATGAATGGACTTAGAATGATATCCAACGTATTGGGGACAATCTTGTGGGTTATTTTTTCCACTTTACACATAAACCAGACGGCAATCAGCATTGGGAATACCGTTCCCTGATAACCGACTAGACCAATATGGAATCCGAATAACTCGGTGGTTGGATAACCATGTCCTATGCTCCAAGCATTAACAAGATCTGGGTGTGTGAGGATCCCACCTAATGTTGCCCCTAGGATAGGTGTGCCACCAAACACCTTCGCACCGACAAAGCCGATGAGAATAGGTAAAATAATGAATGCTGAACTGGATACCATATCAAGCAAGAAATACCAAAAATTATGGGTATCGATGAGATTGTTGGTTTTCAAATACCCCAGTAGCCCCATACATAACCCACTGGCGACAATCGCAGGTATAATCGGTACAAAGATATTCGATAGGGTTCGCGCTGCCGCCTGTAGAGGGTTATTTTTAACGCCCATATTGGCAACATCGGCGGTGGAGGCTTCACTGATCCCTGCGGCTTCTATGAATGCAGCGAATACTCGATTGACAAGACCTGTACCAATAATGACCTGATATTGGCCGCTGTTAGTAAAGACGCCTTTGACCAGATCTAACTCTTCAATCGCTTTGGTATCGGCTTTACTTGTATCGTGTAAGACCAATCGCAAACGCGTTGCGCAGTGGGCCGCACTTGCGACGTTCTCAGCACCACCCACTAATTTGAGGATCTGCTGGGCAGTTTTCTTTTCTGACATTTTCTTAACTCCTATGTGCATCCGAACACCAGCAATGGGGTCGGGGCGCAAAGCTTGTGGCTCGCTACGGGTGATTCATTGAAAAAATGTGATGCAATCACCCATTCAATAGTGATCTTGAGAACGGTTCCATATTTATCTTAGCGACTGTGTTATTTTAGGCAATTAATCGCACCGTAGTTTGTGATCCATATGAATTAACATGATCTAAAATACCCTTTTAATGTGATATCAATCACAAAGTAACCTTGGTCTTAGATAATGAAATGGAACCGATTTCTATTAAAACCATGTTTCCATCTGAACACCTACATTGACTTGCCCGCCGCTATGGAAACCCGATCCCCCTAAAGCATCACTTGATGAGTAGTGATTGAGATCTTGGGACCAGTTCATATAGGTTGCGAACAGCCGGATTTCAGGGCGATCAAAGAAACTCTTAAATGCTGTAGGGCGAAAAGTGGGTGCTATGGTTACCTTATAAAAACTACCCTTTACGGCACTGTTGCCATTGAGCTGTTGTGGATTGATATCCATGTATTGGTAGGTGGTCTCATATTGCATCGAGAAGTTCTCGGTTAATTGTTGATTAAGCCGTAAGTTTGCAGTTGCCCAATCATATTTGTCCCCATTGAGATAGCGATTGTGGCTGCGCTGCACCATTAATGCAGGGGCTATACTCCAAATTGGGGTGAGACGCACGGTCCCGTAGGTCGCTAAGCGATAGGTGTTGGCACTATCAAGAAGTTTACCGTCAGAGCCGATATTTTTAACTTCAGCACCCAGACCATGGCCATAGAGGAAGGCAATCATAGCGCTCCCTTGAGTGAGACCATAAAAGCTTTTAGCATGATAAGCGAGCATGCCATTCACCCCGCTATCGGTGGCATGACTACTGCCTAGACCAGTGTTGCTGCGCTGTTGATTATTTTGGCTGCGCATTGTATTTAACATCAACTGCCAAGGGCCGTAGTAGTTGTTGGCGGTGAGGGTATAATTTTGGATGGTATTACTGGTGATATCATCAAAATTACGACCGTAGATGGAAAAGCTGGAATGAGCTTGGTTTGACCATTTGACATTATCGATCCCGCCGCCAGTTCCGGCCAAAAAGACCACATCAGAATCAAGCCAGTGGATATCGAAGTTATTGCGATCAAAGCGTTTGCCTGCCCACAACGTACTGTCTTTGAATACCCCAGTAAAGGAAGGAAGATGTGACATTTCAACGAAGACTTGCCGAACATTGAGCTGCGATGTTGAAGCTGTCCAATCGTTGTAACTGTCTTGGCCATCGGCCATCATCACTTTATAGCGGACTTTGGCGCCATTGGCAAAAGATTGATGGTCTTCAAAATTTAATTCGACATAGGTGTCTTTTTCATTGCCAAGCCGCCCCACATGCCCGCCTGAGCTACCCGCTGGTGTGATGTTGACACCACCTTGCGTGGGCGTTAAATGGTCACTGGCGAGGAGCCCTGAACGAGCATAGCCGTGAAATTCAAAGTGATGTGCCGATTGCTTTTCGCGAGCGGCCTTGGCTGCTGCTTGGGCATCGGCGATCTTTGCTTGGCTAAGCTGCTGCTCTAGCTGATGGAGCCGTGCTTCGATGTCTTTAATTGCCATGGTTTGTGACGTTGATGTGCTATCAGCTGCTTGTGCCAGTGCAGCTGGTAGTATCATCGAAAGCATTAATAGTGAGCGATATGGAGTGCGCATATTATATATCCTTATATGACTTACCAAGGGTGATGGTCGTACTGATTGGAACCGATTTCTTGTTATGATTTGCAAAAACACTTGATTTAGCAAACTGATAAGAAAAAATTTGTGACTTGATAAGGGTTGGTGCGACTTTTTGTAGGTATAATTGTGAGGTTTGTCACCAAAATGGATTGCTCGATATGGAACCGTTTGCATGTAACGGTTTATCCCCTACAATTATCGTAAGTTATAGGTGTCTGCCTCGTTAGTACGGGATTTTTGTATGTGTTCATCAGAATTATCGTCATCACCAATTGATGACCATGAGTGGCAATGGCTACCTCAATATCATGTTGCCCCGCCGTTTGGGCTACTCAATGATCCGAATGGTTTTTGCTATTTTGCTGGCCAATATTGGTTGTATTTTCAGTGGAATCCCGCAGATTGCAGTCATCAAAACAAGCATTGGGGGTTGATGACAAGCAGTGATTTGGTGCAATGGCGTCAGCAGCCTTTCAAAATGGCGCCAGAGCATTGGTATGATAAAGATGGCTGTTACTCAGGTACGGCATTGATGCAAGCTGGACAGCTATCACTTTTTTATACGGGGAATGTACGCCATGGTGAAATAAGAGAGAGTTATCAATGTTTGGTGACAAGTGATGATGGTATCCATTATCAGCACCATGGCCCGCTGTGGCGTTCACAATTGGCAGGCTTTACCGGCCATGTGCGTGACCCCAAGGTGTTTGTCGTGGATGGACAAAAACGGATGTGGTTAGCCGCGCAAACGGATACTCTGCAAGGTGGGATTGCGCTGCTGATTGAGCAAGCGGATGGGCACTGGCAATTGCAGGGGCATTATCATCACCCAATTAATTGGGCAAACAATCAACTCGGTTATATGTGGGAGTGCCCTGATCGGGTGGTTCTTGATCAGCAAACGCTATTATTGTGTTGTATCCAAGGGATCGATACTGGATTGCCTGATTATCGAAATCCAGATTTAAGTGGTTACTTTTGCGTGAATGAAGATCCATCCTCTGGAGCTATCTCGTTTACAAGTGATTATCGTCTGCTTGATCATGGCTTCGAATTCTATGCGCCGCAGACCACGCAAGATCCAGTTGGGGAGATCTATATTATTGGCTGGATGGGGTTACCTGATAGTGCAGTGCAACCGACCCAAGATCAAGAAGGCTGGTGCCATCAGTTAACTATGGCTCGGCATTGCTGTTGGTCGGATAATTGGCTCTGGCAGCGGCCTGTTGCGGCTACTTTTGATTTGTTTCGTTGTGAGCGTTCAGAGATCTCAATCGTTGGCCATTTATCATTTCACTGCGCAGCTGCCGCCTATATCAATTGCTTGGTGTTAACATCTAATGGACAACTGGTGATCGGCAATGATGATGCGGCACTCGTTATTCATTGGGATGACCAAGGCCATCTGTCGATTGATCGCGGTTCATTAGCGGCGCTTGGGGATGATACGCGCCGTGATTATCATAGTCGGCAAGGGAAGATTGGGCAGTTGCAACTGTTTTTAGATAATTCCTCATTTGAGCTATTTATTAATGACGGGGAAGCCGTGATGAGCGGTCGTTTGTTTGCCAAACAGCCACTCTACTGTGGGCGATTTGAAGGGCAGGCCGATGCCATTACCATTCACGCATTAGTGCAACCTGTGATAGATCGATTAAGTAAGGAGATGTGGTATGAGTAATATTCAGGTGTGGTGTCTTGGCGATGTGGTCGTGGATTTACTTCCGGATGGGCCGCAGCGGTATCGACAATGTCCCGGTGGTGCCCCGGCTAATGTGGCGGTAGCACTTAGCCGTCTCAACATTGCGACAGGTTTTATCGGCTGCCGAGGTGGCGATCCATTTGGGCAGTTTATGAATGACACCTTGGTCCAAGAAGGTATCAATACTGAGCATTTGGTGGTCGATGAAGCGCATTTGACCTCGACAGTATTAGTTAGCCTGGATGCCCATGGTGAACGCCAGTTTACTTTCTTGGTTAACCCCAGCGCGGATCAATTTTTACAATCAGCGTATCTGCCACAGTTTCAAGCAGGTCAGTGGTTACAGTTAAGCTCGATTGCGTTGGCAGGGGAAGTGAGCCGCACGAGCACAAAATACGCGATGGCAAAGGCGAAACAGTGTGACGCAAAAATTTTTTTTGATGTCAATATTCGCCCATCATTATGGACTGATGAGGCATGCATGATTACGACCATTCAGTCGGTACTGCCATTTTGCGATGTCGTCAAAGTCAGTGAAGAAGAAGCCTTTCTTCTCACCGGGGAGGCCGGTCTAACGCAGGCATTAACCTCTTTGGCAAGCATGACTCCGGCATTGCTGGTGGTCACGATGGGAGCGCTTGGGGCGAAAGTGCTTGATACGACAAAATGGCTTGATATACCAGCGTGTGACGGCGTACAGGTGGTGGATAGCACGGGTGCTGGCGATGGTTTTGTCGGTGGGATGCTCAGTGTATTGGCAAAAACCTCCGTGTGGCGCCAATCGGATGTGATTGAACGAGCGGTGCGCCTTGGAAATCGTGTTGGGGCCTTTGTCGTCACGCAAAAAGGCGCTATGAGCGCTCTTCCAACTGAACAGCAGTTGGAATGCTGTTGTTAAAATTCTTTGATTGCTAAATGCTGTATTCACAGTATTTAGCACCTTATTTATCTCCTTCCTCAGATTTTATCAACTAAGCTTTTAGCTGAGTACTTCAAGGCATGATTTTTCATGTATAGGCCGCGATTCATTTTTCGGAAAAATGAATCGCGTTATAATAAATCGTGGTGTAATTATTACAATGCCATTTTTTGATAACAGTTTGGCTGTCCGTTTATATAAGAGTCATTTTTTATGTATTTTTCCTGATTTTTTAGGCTAACTATTTGATATTTTCGGTTGTTTAAACGGTTCAATATTCGAATAAGTTTGCAATTAAATTCAAAAATCATTAGAGTACTAATTATAAATTATATAAATAACTCCCTTATCCCTTTTTAACTTGTCGGATTCAGTAGGATTTATGACAGTAAAATTAGAAGTAAAAAATCTTTTCAAGGTTTTTGGTGACGATCCAAAACATGCTTTCCCCCTTATTGAACAGGGGTTATCAAAGGATGAAATTTTCCAAAAAACCGGTCTGACCGTTGGTGTTAAAGATGCGTCCTTATCGATTAATGAGGGTGAAATCTTTGTCATCATGGGGTTATCAGGCTCAGGCAAGTCAACTTTGGTTCGGCTGCTGAACAGACTGATTACCCCAACTCGTGGTCATGTTTTCTTAAATAACCAAGACATTGCTGCAATCAGCGATAAAGATCTGCGGGTAGTGCGTCGTAAGAGCATCAGTATGGTGTTCCAATCTTTTGCCCTAATGCCGCACATGAATATTATCGACAATACCGCCTTTGGTTTAGAGCTAGCAGGTTATGAGTTGGCGGAGCGCCATGATATGGCGCGTAAAGCATTGGCCCGTGTGGGTCTTGAACCCTATCTTGAGTCCTATCCTGACGAGCTTTCCGGTGGGATGCAGCAGCGTGTTGGTTTGGCCCGTGCCCTTGCCAATGACCCTGAAATTCTGCTGATGGATGAAGCTTTTTCTGCTCTTGACCCATTAATTCGTACCGAGATGCAAGATGAGTTGATCCGTTTACAAAATGACGACCAACGAACCATTGTTTTTATCTCGCATGATTTAGATGAAGCTATGCGCATTGGTGATCGCATCGCTATTATGCAGGACGGTGAAGTGGTTCAAATCGGCACGCCTGATGATATTTTGCATAATCCTGCCAATGATTATGTGCAGTCATTCTTTAAAGGGGTTGATGTCTCCAATGTTTTTGCAGCCAAAGATATTGCGCGGCGTAATGTACCCCGAGTGATCCGTAAAAGTGAGCAAGATGGTGCTAGCGCAGCACTGCAGTTGATCGATGATAGTGATTGGGACTTTGGTATTGTGTTAGACCGCTCAGAACGTTATTTGGGCATGGTCTCTCTTGATTCTTTACGCAAGGCATCGCGCGAACGAGCAACCTTGATGTCGGCGATTGACCCAAAGGTTAAAACTCTTTCGCCCGATACTGCATTAAGCGATCTACTCACTGATGTGGCGAGTGAAACCTATGCAGCGCCCGTTGTAAATGAAAACGGACAATATCTCGGCGTGATTACCAAAGCCCGCCTGCTAAAAGCTTTAGACAGAGAGATTTAAGACCATTATGAGTAACTCGACACAAGATCCTTGGAGTGCGGCACCGACAAATACAGATGCCAGTTGGCTACATGGCCCAGCCCAGCATGTACAAGCATTTGATTGGTGGCACCCATTTCAACATAAGTTGGTTCCCTTTGCCCATTGGGTAGAGACCTTTTTGAATTGGATGGTGGCAAACTTTCGACCAGCTTTTCAAGCGATTAGTCTGCCAATTGATTACATTCTTACTCTTTTTCAAACGGTACTGCAGGCCTTACCTGCGCCAGTGATGATTTTATTATCCTTTTTAATCGCTTGGCAGATAGCGGGTTGGCAATTAGGGATAGCAGCAGTTGTATCGCTGGTCATCATCGGGGCGATTGGCGCTTGGAGTCAGGCCATGATCACTTTGGCTTTAGTTTTAACCGCGGTATTGTTCTGTTTAGTGATTGGCCTTCCTATAGGGATATGGCTGGCGCGCAATGAACGGGCGGCAAAAATTATTCGGCCGATGTTAGATGCGATGCAAACGACACCCGCATTCGTTTATTTAGTCCCAATTGTGATGTTATTCGGGATTGGTAACGTTCCTGGTGTTGTGGTGACAATTATCTTTGCGTTGCCACCTATTATTCGCTTAACTATTTTAGGTATTCGTCAGGTTCCTGAAGAACTTATTGAAGCGGCTAACTCCTTTGGTGCAAGTCCAAAACAACTGTTGTACAAGGTTCAGTTGCCATTGGCGATGCCAACCATCATGGCCGGGGTGAACCAAACCTTAATGCTGTCTTTGTCGATGGTGGTCATTGCATCGATGATCGCGGTCGGTGGTTTAGGTCAAATGGTATTGCGTGGGATTGGTCGATTAGATATGGGGCTGGCTGCAACAGGCGGTTTAGGTATCGTTGTCATGGCCATTGTATTAGACCGCTTGACGCAAGCGATGGGTCGTAATGCTCGCGAAAAAGATGCGCGTCATTGGTATCAAAGTGGGCCAATTGGACTCATTACCGTGCGTTTGTTAGGAAAGAAATAATAGATTAAAGGCAATATGCCATTTGTTCTTGAATAAGTTGGAATGCAATAATCATAACGAAGGAGAGACACAATATGAGATTGACATGGAAGAAATTAAGCTTAGCCGCTTTTGGTTGCATGCTCGGGACTCAAGCGAGTGCTGCAGCTCTACCCGGTGAAGGGGTGAGTGTTGAGCCAGTTTATACCGTGCAAGAGGAGATGTTTCAGACCATCATTGTGGATAAGGCATTGGAAAAACTGGGGTATAGCGTTCAAGCACCGAAAATGGTCGACTACAACGTGGGGTATACCTCTATCGCCAACGGTGATGTGACCTTTATGACGACCAACTGGGACCCGTTACACGATGCTAAATATGCGAAAGCGGGGGGAGATAAAGTCTTCTATCGCAAAGGCTATTACATCACCGGTGCTGCACAAGGGTATTTGATCGATAAAAAAACTGCCGAAAAATATCACATCACCAATATCGCACAGTTAAAAAATCCGAAAATTGCCAAGTTATTTGATGCCGACGGCGATGGCAAAGCTGACTTAACCGGTTGTAATCCGGGATGGGGCTGCGCTGCAGTGACTAACTATCAGATGAAAAAATTTGGGTTAAGTAAAACGGTTGATCTCAAAGAGGGAAACTATTCGGCGGTGATCGCCAATACGATTGCCCGTTATCGAGCGGGTAAACCTGTCATCTATTATACGTGGACGCCAAACTGGGTCGGTGGGATCTTAGTCCCAGGGAAAGATGTCGTGTGGTTACAAGTCCCTTTTTCGGCGATTCCTGGCGATCCGAATGCTGATACAGCCTTATCGAATGGTAAAAACTATGGTTTTAACATGAATAGTGAGCGGATTGTTGCCAATAAAAAATGGGCGCAAAAAAATCCTGCCGCAGCCAAACTTTTTGCCATCATGAAGCTAAACATCAAAGATGTCAGTTCAGAAAACTTGATGATGCGTAAAGGCCAAAGCAGCGAGGCTGAGATCACACAGCATGCTGATGAGTGGATTAAGTCGCATCAAAGTGAGTTTAACCAATGGATTGAACAAGCTAAACAAGCAGCACATTAATTATTTCTTATTAAGAGACCAACTTCGAGTTGGTCTTTTCCTTGGCTCTACGCGAGCAAATTTGCGTGTATTCATATCGATAATGCCATCTGTGCTCATCGTGCAGAGTCGGGCTAGTCGATTGATTTAATAGCAACCCTTATTTATATAGGAAAAATAGATGTTAAAATCCCGTATGAGGCTTTTAGGGCTCGCTACCTGTTTGATTGCGACACCGACTTTGGCAAGTACAACTTTGCCAGGGGCGGGCAAAGTTGTAACACCTGTACAAAGTACGATTAATGAAGAAACCTTCCAAACTCTGCTAGTAAGTAAAGCACTTGAAAAGCTGGGCTATGATGTGAAACCCATCAAGCAAGTTTCTTATAATGTGGCATTTACCGCCGTTGCCAATGGTGATGCAACCTTTCTGGCGGATAGTTGGCAGCCGTTGCAAAAAGATAAGTATATTAAAGCCGGTGGCGATAAGGTTTTTTATCGTAAAGGGGTGTATATCGCCAATTCAGCACAAGGTTATATGATTGATAAAAAGACCGCTGATAAGTACCACATCACCAACATTGAGCAGCTAAAAGATCCCAAAATTGCCAAACTATTTGATGAAAACGGTGATGGTAAAGCTGATTTAACCAGTTGCAATCCCGGTTGGAGCTGTTCCGATGTGATCGCGTATCAGATGAAAGAATATGGTCTCAGTCAAACGGTCGAGACCCAAAGTGGGAATTATGCTGCCATTATTGCCAATACTATTGCTCGTTATAAAGAAGGCAAACCGATTCTTTATTACACATGGATGCCTTATTGGGTTAGCGGTGTTTTAGTTCCGAGAAAAAACGTCGTTTGGCTGCAAGTGCCCTTTTCTGCCATCCCAGACAAACCCAATGCCGATACACAACTGGCTAATGGGGAAAATTATGGGTTTCGGATGAATAATCAGCGCATTGTGGCTAATAAAAAGTGGGCGAAAGCGAATCCCGCTGCAGCGAAGCTTTTTGCAGTCATGAAATTAAGTGTCAATGATGTAAGCGCTGAAAATTTGATGATGCGACATGGTCAAAGTTCAGAGCAAGATATCAGCCATCATGTTGATGCATGGATTAAAGCGCATCAGAGTACATTTAACCACTGGATCCAAATGGCCATGCAGGCGGGCTAATTGTAGCGGCTTTGATCGGTGTATCGAATATACAGTTCAGTTATAAAACGCATCATGTTAGCAAATATGATGAGGATACAAGATAATCATAACGGAGAAATCATGACATTACGTTGGAAAGGTATTGCTGTAGCAGTGTTTAGCACATGTACAACACTTGCAGCTTATGCAGCTGATCTACCTGGAACAGGTAAAACTGTGCAGCCAGTACAAAGTACGATTCAAGAAGAGACGTTCCAAACATTGATTGTCGATAAGGCAATGGAACAGCTTGGTTACACTGTTGAGCCAATTAAACAAGTGGACTATAACGTAGCTTATACCGCTATTGCCAATGGCGATGCCACCTATATGGCGGTGAACTGGGAGCCTTTGCAAAATGAAAAATATAAAGCTGCTGGTGGTGATAAGGTCTTTTACCGTCAAGGCTATTATATTCGTGGTGCCGCACAAGGTTATCTGATTGATAAAAAAACGGCAGATAAATACCATATCACCAATATTGAACAGCTGAAAAACCCCAAGATTGCGAAATTGTTTGATGCTAATGGTGATGGCAAAGCTGATTTAACCGGTTGTAATCCGGGTTGGGGCTGTGAAACTGCGACGAATTATCAAATTAAAAAATATGGTCTGAGTAAAACCGTTGAAATCAACGAAGGGAATTATGCAGCGTTGATGGCAGACACTATTACTCGTTATAAAGAAGGAAAATCAATTCTTTATTATACTTGGACACCGTATTGGGTTAGTGGAGTATTGGTCCCAGGTAAAGATGTTGTTTGGCTACAAGTACCCTATACAGCTGTTTCTGGTGAGCCAAATGCAGATACCGCACTACCCAATGGTAAAAACTATGGTTTCCAGATGAACAGTGAACGCATTGTTGCAAATAAAAAATGGGCGAAAAATAACCCTGCAGCGGTAAAACTATTCTCTGAGATGAAACTAAGCGTGAATGATGTCAGTGCAGAGAACTTGATGATGCGCCATGGTGAAAGTTCAGAAGAGGCGATTGAAAACCATGCTAATGCATGGATTAAAGCACATCAGAGCGAATTTGACCATTGGATTGCAGAAGCTAAAGCTGCGGCAAAATAACGCCGAATTGCTGTTTGCAGTGAGCCGAGCCGATGATGAGCTCGGCTTTTTTTTCTAAATTTGCACGCTCTGAGCGAGATTTTCGATCAAATAATCAATAAAGACACGGATCTTGGCGGGTTGATAGCGACTCGGCGGGTACACAAGCCAAGCTCCACCTGTATAACCCGTTAAAAAATGCCATTGTGGCAATACCTGAATCAGTTCGCCATTTTTGATGGCTTCATGGACGGTAAAATAGGGCAAACTGGTAATCCCAAGCCCTTGTTTGGCCGCATCCATGCGCACTTGAGTATGGTTGGCTGCATAACGGCCACTGACTTCAACGGTGATTTTTTGCGTTGTTTGATGAAACATCCATTGGCGATCTTTAGGATGTTCACCTAAACAGATACAGCTGTGTTCACGCAACTGACGGGGATGTTCAATGGGTTCATATTGGGCTAAATAGTCTGGGCTGGCACAGATTACATGTTCGATATCGAGTAGTTTACGCCCGATCATCCCTTGTGGTGGGTCAGTCGCGATACGAATGACTAAATCGACGTGATCATCAATCAAATCGATATAGCGATCCTCTAACAACATCTGGATATCAACTCTCGGATAGCGACGCAAAAACGCTGGGATCAATGGGTGGATGAGAATATGTCCAATCGCTTTCGGGACACTTAAGCGTAATACTCCTTGTGGAATGGGGTTAAGCTGGCCGCTCACATCTAATACTGCATCGGCGGCGCTGCGCATATCTTTGCAACGTTGATAGACCGCTTGGCCTTGCTCATTTAAGCGTAGTTTACGAGTTGTGCGCTCAAGGAGTCGACAGGATAACTGCTCTTCTAAACGTTGCACACTGCGGCTCACTGATGATGGTGAAATCCCGAGCACTTGCGCCGCTTCAGAAAAACTATCGGCTTCCACGACTGCGGCAAAAACGGCCATTTCATATAACAGACCAATCGAATCATTTGTGCGCTTCATGCAATAGTTCATTCCTTAATATGGGAGATTGTCCCTACAAATGAATAATTTATACTTATTACTCAATATCACGCAAGGGCGATTGTATGATTGAACGCTTTTTTCTCGCTTCTGCGTGTTAGGAAGGATTAAGTGTGCGGATTGTTGGTTTTCTGCAATGTTAAAGCATGAAGAAGGTAAGCTTGTTCGCGGACTTTAGTTCGGCTATACGTCATGACGTGATTCAATGTGATCAAAGGACGAAGCAATGTCGTCGGAAGATACACAACAAATTGTAAATTATATTAGAAAGATCGTATTTATTAGAGTTCTAACTATAGCCCTCTAAATAATAAAAAGTTAGAATAGAGAGTATTCAAGCTGAATTTTCGTATATTTAAACAGATAAATGTAGTTTAAGATTTATTCAATTTATTGGAATTGATAAGTTCTACATCTTTTGATGGCTAAAAGGTTTAGATGACTAACAAAATATTGTCGTGATCTTAGCCCTTTCATGCAGAGCATTAGAGAGCGTCATTGTAGCTTGTTTTTACTTCTATTCCGATATTTTTAGGTGGGCTCATAATGGAAAGACATGAAGAAGTTTTGGTTGCTATTCGGCAGATCATTCGCGCTATCGATCTGCATTCGAGTCGCTTGAGTAAAGAAGTCGGGTTGACTGGCCCTCAGCTGGTATTAATGCGTGAGATCAGAGATTCATCTGATGAAGAGACGATTCGTCAAATGGCTAAAAACACCAATATGAGTCAAGCCACGGCCACGACGATTTTAGATCGGCTAGAAAAACGTGGATTGGTGGTGCGATTACGTAGTCAATTAGATAAACGCAAAGTACATGCACATCTAACCGAGTCTGGCCAAGAATTACTGAGTAAGGCGCCGTTGCCATTGCAAGATAGCTTCGTGTCACGCTATCAGCGTTTAGAGGATTGGGAGCAACTATTACTATTATCTAGTGTGCAGCGAATTTCTGCGATGATGAATGCGGAACATCTGGATGCTTCCCCTTTGTTAGTTGCGGGGAGTGTTTCCGCCGCTGAAAAAGAGCGCTCCTCGTCATAAGCTAATTAGCCCAGTCTGGTGTGAGATATATCTTACAAGATTGTCAGAAAAATAACTGTTTCGTGTAAGATAAATTTTAATTTTATTTAAAATTCAATTAGTTATTTGTTTTTACAAAAACGTAACCTTTTTTTTTGTTATTCTTGGTGATCTTCTTAGGGTCATTTTCGCTATTATTAATCACGTAAGGACGCAGATACTTCTCTAGGATAGAGAGGCACTAAGGATAGTAAAGGATACTCTCTAGGATAGAGAGCAAGGACACCTCCAGGAAGGAGAGTGCAGCAGAACAGGATTAATCTGCTATGCCTGGAAGGCTAATGGAGCATGCAACGGAGTTGTGAAGAGGAAATAAACACGGAAAGTTGGCAAGTCATAGGGATTGCATGGAGCAACATTGGTTCACGGATTATGAGCCATATGACTATCGAGGCGGTACTATTTATAGTACCGCCTCACCTTTTTCTGCGCTTGTCTATTTTATCTCTGTAGGATCATCTTCCCAATCCCAATCCCAATCCCAATCCCAATCCCAATCCCAATCCCAATCCTTAAATTTGCCATCTTCGTTCCATGAGTTTGAGATTGGCGAGCCGATCGCATCGGAACTTTGTGCGAAATTTCTGATAGTTCATGCCATCTATCTTGCTAAAAATATGTCCGATATTATTTTTTTATCATATAAATCATTTGGATATATATTTCCCATGATTTTCATGATTTTTACTCACTGCATATAGTGGTTATTTGTTTGGCCATTTCGGTAAACTTAAAGGCGTAGGGACAGCCAGAGCCGATAGGATATCTTGCTCACCAGGACGGTTTAAGGACACTGGTTTTGGACACCTCCCAGGAAGGAGATGCGCATCGACGGAAAGGATGTTGTGCCATTGATGGCTTGGACTCGCCGATGGAAGGCAAGGGGAAAGTGCAACGGATCGCGATACAAATGGATCTGCAAGGAGCTGGAAGAGACTTAGGATTGAGTCGAATGTACTTTAGGGCAGCCCTAGTGGCTGCCCGCTCTTATGGTTAGTTGAATGCGTCGAGACTAGTAGATCTACTAGTCGCTTCAATGCACTTTTGTCGGTATGCTTATAAATGCTTATTGGACACCCGATAAGCAATCGTTAGTTACTTTTAGGGCCGCTATTTCTCCCAAATAGCGGCTCCTTTTTACTTCTGTAGTCTGATTATTTAATCTTGGTTCATTAATTGCTTAATCCTTGATATACCACTATCGAGGATGATGCAATGACCCAAGAAAAAATGAACTACTTACAGATGATTAAAGGTATGGAAGCCCAAGTGGAGCAGGGGTTACTTGAAGTATTGTTGCCCGATGATCTGCCACAAATGGGCGGTTATGGTGCAAACCGCATTACTAAGCGCCGTCGTGGTTCACAAGATATGACTTATTCAATTGCTCCCCGCGATTGACTGACAATATAGGATGGGTTGACCGATTCCAGTTGATCCATCCGTAATTCCTTTATCTTCTGCCTCTCATATTTGCTTTTTGGCCACATCAGACCATTCTTAGGATAGGTATGACTAGTGAGTACGCATTGTATGATCCGCATTTTTCAGTCAGTTTGCAGGCAAAAAGATAGGAGAACGTGTTGAATACACGACCAGGGCGTAGCTATCCCTTAGGGGCTTGCTTGGAAGCAGCCGGCATTAATTTTAGTTTGTATAGTAAATCGGCAACGAAAGTTACCTTACTGCTGTTTAAATCAATCAATAGTCGCAAAGCTTATCAGCATATTCGGTATGATCCTCAAGTTAACCGTACCGATAATTATTGGCATATCTTTGTTGAAGGACTCAGTGCTGGCACATTGTATGGTTTCCAAGTTGACGGTCCTTACGTTCCTGAAAACGGGATGCGCTTTGATGCAAGCAAAGTATTGTGCGACCCTTACGCGAAAGAGATCCGTTTTCCGAAAAACTATTCACGGGCGAGTTACAGTACCCATGGCGTATCCACCGAACACTGCGCACTTAAATCGGTGGTATTAGAACGGCGAAATTTTGATTGGCAAGGAACGAAACCTATTCACCGCCCCTTAGCCGATACAGTGATCTATGAGATGCATGTCGGTGGATTCACTCGTCATCCGAACTCACAGGTTAGTGCTAATAAACGTGGAACCTATGCGGGCGTTATTGAAAAAATTCCCTATTTAAAGCAACTGGGAATTACTGCTGTTGAGTTGATGCCCGTAGCCCAATTTGATGCCTCGGATGCAACCCTAGGGAAAACCAATTATTGGGGCTATTGTCCGGTGAGTTTTTTTGCTCCCCATACCGCCTACAGTTCTGATCAATCCCCCGGCGGGGCCTTTCATGAGTTTCGCATGATGGTTAGAGAGTTACATGCAGCGGGTATCGAAGTGATTATTGATGTTGTCTTTAACCATACGACTGAGGGAAACGAGAATGGCCCAACTTTAAATTTACGTGGTTTACAAAACGATACCTATTATATTCTTGAACAAGATCGACAGCAGTATTACAGCAATTACAGTGGCTGTGGGAATACCTGTAACACCAATAATTCTGTGATGCGGCGGATGATCCGTGACGTACTTACCTTTTGGGTCACGCAGATGCATGTGGACGGGTTTCGCTTTGACTTGGCCTCAGTGCTCATGCGCAATTCGCAAGGGGATGTGTTGGGCGATCCACCCCTATTATGGTCAATTGACTCAGACCCTATTTTAGCAGGTACTAAGATTATTGCTGAAGCATGGGATGCGGTTGGCTTGTATCAAGTCGGGCAATTTGTCGGCGATCGTTGGAATGAGTGGAATGGACGGTTTCGTGATGATGTACGGGCTTTTTTACGGGGAGACTCCAATCAAGTGGGCGCTTTTGCCAATCGCTTGTTAGGGAGCCCCGATCTTTATTATGATGATCATCGTACCCCTCAGCGTTCTATTAACTTTGTCACCGCTCATGACGGATTTACTTTGCATGACTTAGTCAGCTACAACAACAAGCATAACGAGAGTAATGGCGAGCATAGCCGAGATGGTGACAACCATAATTTAAGTTATAACTTTGGTGTGGAAGGGCCGACTAATGACCCTAAAGTGCTCGCGCTACGTCAACGACAGGTCAAAAATTTCTTTACCATCATGTTGTTATCGCTAGGTACCCCAATGCTTAGTATGGGTGATGAAGTGGGCCGTACTCAAGAGGGAAATAATAACGGATATTGTCAGGATAATTTGCAAAGCTGGTTTGATTGGTCGCTGGTGGACAAAAATGCTGATTTACTGCGGTTTGTCAAAAAGCTGATTGAATTTCGTTTTCGAATTCCAGCATTAGAGCGCTACATTCACCAATCGCTCAGTGTGGTTCTCAATGATAGTCGCATCGAGTGGCATGGGGTGAAAGCAGGGCAACCTGATTGGTCAGAGCAGTCACATTCGCTGGCACTGAGTTATGCATTGCCATATAGCGATGAGCACCTCTATATTGCCATCAACGCCTATTGGGAAGCTCTCAACTTTGAGTTGCCTCCTTTGGCATCAGACCAACATTGGCGGCGAATCATCAACACGGCTGTCGATTCCCCAGATGATATTTATGATTTTTCTGGGTCTAAACCAGTAGAACAAACGCAGCTATGTTTGCCACCTCGTTCAGTGGTTGTACTGGTTGCCTCCGAAGAACTGCTAGAACTGTAAGTTAATCGCCCTGCCAGTTTAAATGGGGCTGGTGGGGCGATGATATCGCATCATGATTTCACCATTGCCGTGCCCCACTTGTGTAAATCCTTGTTTTTCATAGAGGCTTAAGGCCGAGGTATTGTGCGGATAAACGCCTAAGCATAAGGTGTCAGCATCAAGCTGCTTTAAACACTGTTTCGCCATATTTAAAAGTTTCTTGCCAACGCTTTGGCCTTGATGTGACGATTTGACGTACATTTGAACCAGTTTTACTTGATGATGCTCGAACGATATTAAGCCGCACAGGCCAATCAGCTGCTGGTCAGAAAAGGCGCCAAGCATCATATTTTGGACACTGTTTTGCGCGTTCTTGATGATAATCAGAACCGTAGTTTTCAGGGTGGCAGCGCAGACTTTCAAGCCTTAACGCTCGGTATGACGGGTTATCTTGCACGGTTAAAATTCGGCAACTGATGCTCATCGGAGTCCTCTATTGCGATGTGTATAAAATGACGCCTCTTTTATCGTCGATCATACATTGATAAGAGCAAGAGGCGCTTCAGCCTATTTTAATAAACGGGCTCTAAATTGACGGCCTTTGATTTTGCCGGATTCTAGTGTGTTCAGCGCCTGTTTGGCGACCCGTTGATTAACCGCGACATAAGCGCGCATCGCCAACACATTTATTTTTCCCACCTCTTGGGCACTAATGTCGCTATGGCTGGTTAACGCGCCTAAGATATCGCCCGGGCGAATTTTTTGTTTTTTGCCGCCATCAATTTGCAGCGTGACCATTTGAGCTTGATACGCTTGTGGCCGGCTATTGAGTGCCGGCAATTCTTCAATCTCAATGGGCGTAGGTAACTCATCTTCAATTTGCGCTAAGCGATAACGTTCACTGTCTGAGAAGAAGCTAAAGGCTTGCCCTTGATTGCCCGCTCGGCCGGTGCGTCCGATGCGATGCACATGTACTTGGGGGTCAGGGGAGAGCTCAAAGTTAAAGACAGCATCGAGCTGGTCGATGTCAAGACCGCGCGCTGCCACATCGGTGGCGACTAATATTGAGATACTCTTATTAGCAAACTGCAAGAGGGCTTGATCCCGATCGCGTTGCTCTAGGTCACCATGCAGTGCTACGACGCTAAAGCGGTGTTCTTTGAGGGCTTGCGCCACCTCTTTGACAGCCCTTTTTGTGTTGCAAAAGATCACTGCAGATTCAGGTTGATGGACATACATCAGTTGCTCAATCGCTTCAAGCCGAGCTAATTCATCTTCGATATGGAAAAAATGCTGTTCAATCTGGCTAACATCATCGCTTGACTCCACTTGGATCAATTGTGGTTTTTGCATGATGTGGTCTGCAATCGCTTGAATTTTGGGTGGAAAGGTTGCGCTAAATAGTAAGGTTTGGCGGATCGCTGGGGCATGGCTGACAATGGCATCGAGCGCTTCTTGAAAACCCATCTCCAGCATACGGTCCGCTTCATCAAGTACAAATGTGTTCAGTTCAGTCAGATCAATACGACTTTTTTCAAGGTGATCTAACACGCGTCCAGGTGTTCCGACTAAAATATGCGCCCCGTGTTCGAGCGAACCAATCTGTGGCCCCATGGGGCTGCCACCACATAATGTGAGCACCTTAATATTGTGAATACCGCGGGCTAGTGTGCGGATATCACTGGCAACTTGGTCTGCGAGCTCACGGGTGGGACATAAGATTAATGCTTGCACGCGAAAGCGCGCCACATCTAAATTTGATAATACCCCAAGGCCAAAAGCAGCCGTTTTGCCTGAACCTGTCTTGCCTTGGCCAATCACATCTTGGCCGGCTAAAATGATTGGCAAACTCAGCGCCTGAATGGGAGTCATCTGGGTGTAGCCTAACGCATCAAGCGTTGCAATCAGTTCTGGTTTTAAAGGTAATGTGGCAAAAGACGTTTGACTCAAAAGGTGTATCCTTAAATTGGGGTGAAAAATGAATATCTCCATCTATTATCGTGATTTAATCGCACGCTGTCAGCGAATCTTTTATCCGGTGACTTAAATCGTCATGGTCGGGATATTTTATACATCAGTACGTTGCTGTTTATACACAAGTATTATTCTTGAATTGAGTTTTTCGATCGGTTTTTGGGTCAAGAGGTGATGGCTACTTTTGCTTGAAAAAGAATCAAAAACGCGAGTACACCTTTAAACCCGTGTCCATGCAACCGCCGCCTTGGGCCGTGCTCATGTATGGAATGTCGCGACTAAAGGTGAGAGATACTGTAAATGGACGGTGTTAAAACAAGCCTAATTGAGCACTGATGATGGCGTCAAAATCAAACCCCAACAGCGGTAAGATAGCATCGGCAACTGGTTTGAGCTGTTTGTCGATATAGTGCTGATAATCGGGGGGGCTATCTTGATATTCCAGCGCTTGCGGGCCATTTAAAGTAATCAGATAGCGAATCCAGCCTTTGTTTTGATAGCGCTGCGGCTTGCCTAGGGCTTGGCTGCGTGCATCAGCATCTCTCGCAGCGCGCACTTGAGGGGGGATATTCTTCGTGTAGTCGGCTAAATCTCGGCGTAGGCGCTTGCGATAGACTAATTGCTCATCATGTTCACCGCGTTGGGTGCTCTCGACTGTATCTAGAATCATCGTGCTGGGATCTTGGTCGGCAAAAACTAATCGATAAAGCTCGGTTTGAAATATTTTGGCCAGTTCAGTCCAATCACTACGCACTGTTTCCAGCCCTTTAAAGATCAGTTTGCCATCGCAGGTTAAGCCGGCATAACGCTTTTTACTACCAGCCAGTGAGCCGCGGATAGTGGGCATATGAAAGCGTTGGTAGTGAGTTTCAAACTCAAGCTCTAAGGCACAATCGAGTTGGTATTCATAGGTAATGGTTTCTTGCCATTTTTGGTTGATGGTTGCCGCCAACGTTTGCCCGCGCGCGTTCGCTTGGTGGTCATTAAGCGCATCGCCCACCAAAACAAAAATAGAATCCGTATCGCCATAGATCACGCCGCAGCCCTCTTCGGTGAGCCATTGCGCGGTTTGTTGTAAAATCTGCTGACCCCGCATGGTAATGGAACTTGCCAGACGTTGATCGTAGAAGCGACAGCCTCCCGAGCCGAGTACTCCATAAAAGCTGTTCATTAAGATCTTAATCGCCTGTGAGCGAGCGCTATCGTGGTGGCGTTTGGCAACATCACGCTGTTGCCAGAGTTGATCGATGATCGCGGGTAGAAAATGCTCAGTGCGAGAGAATTTGGCCCCCAAAAAACCATCAATGGCGTCATCAGGGTGGGCCAATCCTTCGATTAAGCCCATCGGGTCAATTTTAAAGGTGCGAATAATCGAGGGATATAGGCTTTTAAAATCAAGCACTAACACGTTGCGATATAATCCGGGCTTGGAGTCCATCACATATCCGCCTGGGCTGGCAAGGCCGCCTCCCGCAGGTAGATTCGGGGCGATGTAGTGCGCGCGATGCAGTTTGGGTAGATAGACATTGCTAAATGCGGCAACACTGCCCCCTGAGCGATCGAATTCCAAACCGGTCAATTGGCTGCGCAGAGCGAGAAAATCGATGATCTGGGTCTGCTGAAAAATATCTTCGACCAACTGACAATCAGCCAAGTTATAGGCGGCTAGGGCAGGCTTGTTAGCGCGAAAATTATGCTCAATTTCGGCTAAGCGTTGCTCACTATTGTCGGTGAGTTTGCCGCGGCCAAGTAGATTTTGCGCGACAAACTCCAAGCTGAAGCTATCAAACTGGTAGGTGGCTGTTTTTAATGCATCAATGCCATCAATGACGACCCGTCCCGGTATCGTAATGATCCCTTGGCGAGTCGTGGTGGGCTCGCGCCAACGGGCTAAGCTCTGTCCACGACCTAAGCGCAACTGTACATGGTGGCGCTTAGCTCGCTCAACGAGTAGTCGACAGTCAAACTGCACCACATTCCAGCCGATCAATAGATCAGGGTCGAGATACTGCACCCAGTCGATAAACCGCTGGATTAACATCGCTTCATTGGTAACCCATTCAGTGGGCGTTTCATCTGAGAGCTGCTCGCTACCGATCATCAAAACCAGTGATTGCCCGCAACCGGTGAAACCGATGCTGTAAAGTTCGCCATGGCGAGAGCACTCTAAATCAAAAGAGAGCTGCTTTAATGGAGGTAACGGCGCGTCTATGCCGCGTAGTTTAACCTGTCGATATTCGGTGTATCCTGCTTTGGCGTCTGCTTGCCCGGTAAATGTGACCATGCCATAGGCAAAGCGCTCCATAAGATAACGTTCATGTAGGCGGATATCCGCTTCATAGTGATTGATGAGCGCGCGATCCAACAGTTCTCGCCCTCGGTAGTAGTGATCCAAGTTGCTAAAATACAGGGCGCTCACTGGTTGCTGACTAAAGGTGGTATGCGCTAGCGCTTTGGCTTGATAAGAGAGTGCGGCTAATGCCTGTTTGACTGCGGGTAAGCTGGCTGTATCGATAAAAAATAGCGGCTGTTGGTTGTCAACCCACAGTCTTACGGGCCCATCTACTGTGGCGACCCACAGCTCAATGACCGCTTGCTTTTGGCTGTCATAACTAGCGCGGTTGAGTAATAAACCTTGGCTTTGGGTCATGGCATGGCCTTAGGATCGTGAAGAACTTTCAAGAGTGTAGATAACCCAGTTGCGATAAGGATCTAAGTTGTCTTAGAGCTTACTTAGCGGCGATACGACGCTATCACCGCTGAGCTGTGACTAGGGTTCCAATCTGTCACTTAACGCCATTTTTTAAAGGTATTGATCAAGCCATTGGTTGAGCTGTCATGGCCGGTTACAGTTGCGTCATCACCAAGCTCTGGCAGAATGTTGTTGGCTAGCTGTTTACCCAACTCAACACCCCATTGGTCAAAGGTGCAGATATTCCAGATCACCCCTTGAACAAAGATCTTATGCTCATACATCGCAATCAGTGCACCAAGGGAGCGCGGTGTGATTTTTTTCAGTAATATTGAGTTAGTTGGACGGTTCCCTTCAAATACTTTAAAAGGCACTAACTGTGCGACGTCTTCGGCTGACTTACCTTGCGCGAGAAACTCTGATCGAACGGTGTCAGCATCTTTGCCAAAGGCAAGCGCTTCTGTCTGAGCAAAGAAGTTAGACAATAGCTTCTCGTGGTGATCCGAGAGTGGATTATGTGTTTTGGCTGGCGCGATAAAATCAGCTGGAACCATTTTAGTGCCTTGATGGATCAACTGATAGAAAGCGTGCTGACCATTGGTACCTGGCTCACCCCAAATGATTGGGCCCGTTTGGTAGTCAACCGGATTGCCATTGCGATCCACATACTTACCGTTAGACTCCATATCGCCTTGCTGGAAGTAGGCTGGGAAGCGATGCATGTATTGGTCATAAGGTAAGATGGCTACGGTTTGCGCGCCAAAGAAATTGTTGTACCAAATACCAATCAGGCCAAGCAGCGCAGGTAAATTTTGCTCAATTGGGGTGTTGACAAAATGCTGATCCATATCATGAGCCCCGGCGAGTAACTCCTCAAAGTTGTCAAAGCCAATGTTCAATGCAATGGATAAGCCAATGGCAGACCAAGATGAATAACGACCGCCGACCCAATCCCAGAATTCGAACATGTTGTCGGTATCAATGCCAAATGCAGCGACAGCCGTGCTATTGGTTGACAGCGCGGCAAAGTGCTTCGCAACAAAGGCTTCATCGTGCGCGCTTTGTAAAAACCAGTCACGGGCGCTGTGCGCATTGGTCATGGTTTCTTGGGTGGTAAAGGTTTTTGAGGCAACTAAAAACAGCGTGGTTTCAGGGTCGAGTTGTTTGAGTGTTTCGGCAATGTGTGTGCCATCAACGTTTGAAACAAAATAACTTTCAATATTGGCTTTTTTATACGGTTTAAGCGCTTCGGTAATCATCACCGGGCCTAGATCTGAGCCGCCGATGCCGATATTGACGATACTGGTGATCGCTTTGCCCGTGTAACCCGTCCATTCGCCGCTGTGGATCTTTTGACAAAATGCGCGCATTTTAGCCAACACGGCGTTGACTTTGGGCATTACATCTTCGCCATCGACTAAAATAGGTGTATTGCTGCGGTTACGCAGCGCCGTATGCAGGACGGCACGGTCTTCGGTTATATTGATTTTTTCACCGGAAAACATCGCTTGTGTGGCTTGTTTGAGCTGGCATTGTTCAGCCAGCTTGAACAGTTGGCTAAGGGTTTCATCGGTGATCAGGTTTTTCGAATAGTCCAGTAGGATCTGGTCGTTAAAGCTGGCGGTAAATTTATCAAAGCGGTTGGGATCAACTGCAAAAAGTGCTTTGAGATCCGTATCCTTGATCGCCTCATAATGAGCTTGCAGTGCCTGCCACGCAGACGTTTCAGTTGGATTGATTTTTTCTAACATATTTTTTGTCCAGATAATGGTGAATTGAATTCAGACTGCTTATCGTTACCCATAAAGCTTCTAACTTGTAAGGATAAACACTCTGATGGCTCGCCACATTGGCAGTTGACCAGTTTACGTCAAATTATCACAACCGTGAATGCTTTTGCAGCATTGTGAGAAATCATCATTATGGCATGGCCGCACGATAGCGGGCGTTACTGACAACGAATGCGGCATAAATTGCGCGATTAAGTGAGTGGTGCAGAGAATTGATTGCGCCGCTGTTGACTATTCCCTACACTTTGTAATGAAAATAAATCTAGTGAATATCAAGGAGAAAATGATGCAATGTCATCGTATTGAAGAACTAATTGAGCTACTAACCCCGATTTGGCTGCAACATCAAGAGCTTAATTTGACGCAAATGCTAGCTAAGTTAGCGAGTGAGGCGGGGTTTTCCGAATCATTAGAGCAATTGACTGATGATACGCTGATTTATCATTTAAAAATGCAACAAACAGGCAAAGGTGAGGTGATCCCAGGGCTTAAGAAAGACTATGAAGACGATTTTAAAACCGCTATTTTAAAAGCGCGCGGCATATTAAAATAACCGCTAAAAGAGCTAATTTGCTATGATGGGGGCTCGGTGGACCCACAGAGTAATATATGGCGAACTTTGATTTCTCTAACTTGACACCAGACTGTCAGTTGGATGCTTTAGAATCGGTTGGGATCTTTCCTGAAACAGGGTTACTCGCCCTTAATAGCTATGAAAACCGTGTCTATCAATTTCAAGCCAGCGACCGAGTACGATATGTGGTGAAGTTTTATCGCCCGCAGCGCTGGAGTGATGCACAAATTTTAGAAGACCATCAATTTAGCTTAGAGTTGCAAGAAGCGGATATTCCAGTCGTTGCGCCGCTCTCCTTTCATGGCCAAACCTTGCTTTCTTGGCAGGATATGCGTTTCGCCTTATTCCCAAGTGTTGGGGGACGCCAATTTGAGGTGGATAACCTCGATCAACTCGCCCATGTGGGCCAGTATTTAGGTCGAGCCCACCAAATAGGAGCCAAATATCCTTTTGTTGCGCGCCCGACTATCTCTATCGATGAGTTTGTGACGCAACCTCTCGGGGTGCTCAGGACGTGGTTACCAGAAAATTTACAGGAAGCTTTTTTTGCGATTGCTGATCAAGTGAGCGCACAGATTATCGCGCAATATCAGCCACACACGCAGGCGATTCGTCTGCATGGGGACTGTCATCCGGGGAATATTCTTTGGCGGGATGGCCCGCAGTTGGTCGATTTAGATGATGCGCGGATGGGTCCTGCTATCCAGGATCTGTGGATGTTGTTAAATGGTGATCGCGCTGAGCAGCAGATCCAATTGGAAACGTTACTCGAAGGCTACGATTCCTTTGCCTCCTTATCGGTCCAAGAGCTTAAGTTTATTGAACCCTTGCGGGCAATGCGGATGATTCATTATATGGGCTGGTTGGCACGACGTTGGCAAGATGGGGCTTTTCGCCGCGCCTTCCCATGGTTTAACAGTCAGCAATATTGGCAAAATCAGATCTTGGCATTGAAAGAGCAATTGTCAGCTTTGTATGAACCTCCGCTGTCATTGGTACTCTATTAAGAATGGGCCGATTGGCCCATGAGCTAAGTATTTTGTTTGATTTGATTTATATAACCTCGTAAGCTAAATAAGCCATAAATGACCGGAACTCGATGTGATGCTCAAGAAGTTTTTTGCCTTTGTTTTTGTTATAGCCTTGCTGCCGATGGTTGCACAGGCACAAGCCTTTAAAGAAGGTGTGAATTATACAGTGGTTCGTCAGCAGGCGACGGAAAAACCGCAAGTGATGGAGTTTTTTTCGCTATATTGCCCCCATTGCTTTGCGTTTGAACCGATTATCGAGAAGCTCGAAAACAGTATGCCTGATGTACAGTTTAAACGCGTACATGTTGCCTTTTTGGGTGGGGCGATGGGTGAAGAGATGGTTCGCGCTTATGCGACATCTGAACTGCTGGGCGTTTCAAAAAAAATGGTGCAGGTTTTTTTTGATGCAATTCATGTAAAGCATATACCGATTCAAAGCCGCGCTGATATTCGTAAAATTTTTGTTGATAATGGGATTTCAGCTGAAGAGTTTGATAGTGCCGAAGATAGCTTTGCGGTCAATGGCATGGTGGCTCAAATGAATAAAGATACACAAGATTATCAAATTCAAGGCGTGCCGACAGTGATCGTCAATGGCAAATACCAAGTCGATCCTAGTTCCGTCTCTTCGGTTAAAGAATATATGGAATTAATTCAATATCTTGCTCATAAAAAAGATTAATTAATCAGCATTGCCAATATTAAGGGTCGATCGCTGTCGGCCCTTTTTTATGCCTGCAGACTTTAAGTTTGCAGGCACTGCGTGAATAAAAATTAAATGAGTCGATTGTTTTGTAGCCACTGCTGGGCTGCCAGTGGCCAAGTGTGGACATTTCCCGGTTCATCCGTAGCTAAGCCAACCCCGTGTTTATCCCCTTGATACATATGTAGTTCGCTGTTTTGACTGACTGGGTGGAGATGTTGCATCAATCGTAAGCTTTGCGCGGCTGGAACAGCTGGATCATTTAACTCGTGGAAGATAAACAGCGGCGGTGTTTGTGCACCGATCTGCATAGGCAGATCACAAAGTTGTTGTTGTTTCAGCGATGGTTGCCCCCCGAATAACGTTGTGGTTGAGCTTTCATGAGCGAGATCGCTATTCATTGTTGACACCGAATAGCCTACGATCCCCCAGTTTGGGCGCGCACTTATATGGGAGAGTTCACCGTCAGATTCAGGAATGCTCGTCGGAGCGATGGCTAACTGTAATGCTAGATGCCCCCCGATGGAAAACCCCATCACGCCAATGGCGTTTGGATTTAGATGCCATTGGTCGGCGTAGCTACGCACAATGCGTAACGCCTGACGGGCGTCATATTGGGGGAGCGGATAGACATAAGGGCTTAGTCGATAATGCACCACAAAGGCACTGAGTTTTAGCGCTTGGTTGACCCATTTGGCGATGGCTTGGCCCTCATTGGCCCATGCTAATGTTTTTAACCCGCCGCCTGGAAAAATGAGAACTGCACCGTGAGTGGGGTTTTCGAGCGCTTCATAGGTTTCAAGATAGGGCTGATTGGTCGCATAGTAGCGTCCGTCTTGAAAATATTCTTGAGATGACGCTTGGGCCTGATCAGACCCAAGTTGGATAGAAGTTGGAATATGATTCATGCGTTACTCTGCAGTGAATAAATAAGGAACTTCTAATGTAAGAGCTTCGTGACGTGCTGTCATACATCTTGGCCAATTAATCTGAACACGGTTGGCAACTTATGTGGACAGCTTCACACTCAAGCGAGCCATGCTCTATTTTAAACCAGGACACTTGAAAAGCCTCCGTGGCAGAGGCGTATATCAGCTTTCGAACTGACTGTTGATGCCATGATGATCAAATATAGACTGTAGTGTGGCTTGTTGCTGCTCGCTCATTTCAATAAATTGCAGATGGTATTGTGATTGCTGCTGCGCTGTTTTGGACTGTCCGACTAATTTGCCACGTAACGTTAATTTATCTTGGCTATTGTCGCTGGTATAATTAAAACGAATTTCTAATGGTTCGTTGCTACTGAATGGCAATGATTCGCCACTGAGAATACAAGCCCCACCAAGACTGAGATCTTCCGTTAATCCTTCGTATTTTATTGTGCCTTGGCGTAGTTCACAGTGGAACGCAGCTTTAAGACGTGGTTGGTGGCGTTTTTCATCGGCTGATTTTTCTACATCACGACGCACCACACCTAAATCAAAACGTTCTAGATTAACGTTGATGCTTTGCGAAATTAAGGCTAATTGGTCAGCAATTAGCGAGGATGAGTGTGACTTTTGCCGGCTTTCATCAAGGGTTTCATAAAGCTCGGTTTGTTTTTCCTTCAGTTTACTGAGCTGGGTATGTTGAATGCGTGCTTGCTCGCCGATCTGTTCTTGTGCCAGACTGACTTGCCCGATGAGCTGTCGGACGATTTCGATATTCTCTTCGGTTTTATTCGATTTTTCTTGGCTTGATGACACCCTTTGCGCCACGCGTTGCATGCTCTCGACCGCGTTATTCACCCCATCGGTTAATTGACCGATTAATTGGCTAATTTCGTTCGTTGCACGGCCTGTGCGGGCGGCTAATGTGCGTACTTCATCGGCGACTACCGCAAAACCTCGGCCTTGCTCTCCGGCTCGCGCCGCTTCGATAGCCGCGTTAAGCGCCAATAAATTAGTTTGATCTGAAATATTGTGAATAGAGTCCACGATGCCGTAGACGCTTTCAGCGGTACTACTCAAGGCTTGAATAACATCTGACGCACGCTGCGTTTCATTTGCGGTGGTATGCATCATTTCGATATTTTCAGCAACCGAGTCACTTGCAAGCTGCGAGCATGTGGTGCATTTAATAACGACTTCTGAGGTGCTGCCTGCTATATCGCCAAATTGTTGCGAAGCGTGACTTAGTTCATCTGAGCTTTCTATCATCCGTTTAAATTGAGTTTGTTCACTCGCATTTACCGCGCTGATATCCGCTGATAATGAAGAGACTTGGTCGGCGGATAGATGCACCTGATAAGACGATGTTTGCATCTCAGCAAGTGTTGTTTGCAGTGTTTCGCGTAATTGTTCTAAACAGCTGGCGATCTGACCGGTTTCACTGGTGTTGATCAATGCGATGAGCTTGGTTTCAGGTTGAAGTTTTCCGATGCTGATGCGTTGACTTGATCGTAGCAGTTGCGACATCGGTTTTGAAATACTACGGATGGTCCAAATAGATAACAAAACGCAGACCAGCAGAATGATAAAACTGAGAGTTTCGATGTCTGCGGCAATGGCGTTCGTATCATCATTAGTGTGTTGGGTAAAAATACCTACGGCTTGGTTCATGGTGACCATGGCTTGATGGTTGAGCGCTAAGAACTCATTCACTTTTTGTGAAAAATCAGCTTGTCCTTTCGCAGCTTGCATCGATTTAGCCGCGGCGAGTTGCTGGTGCCACTGCTGTTTTACTTTTTCAAGTGTCGATAAATAAATCTCTGAATCCCCATAAAAAGGCAAGGTAATTGGCTGCTTTAGAGCTAAATCGGTGTATGTCTTCCCGCCTTTTAACAGCGCTGTGAGAGAAACCTCATATAGTTTTTCGGTATTGGCGATCCCTAGGACGCCAGAGAGCTGCTGATTCGGTGTTTTGCTCAGTGCTTGATAAAGTTGTTCGGCAGAGAACTTTTTAGTGAGCATGCGTTGTCGGCCAGCAATATTGATAATTTGAGCATTCGCATGACTATGTTGAAGTGATAGCCATACCATACAGATAACACCAAGCAGCACAGCTGAAAGAATACCGGTGAGTATAATCAGCTTTGTGCGGATACTGAGCACTTTTTTTGTGACCATTGCTGCCTCCATGAGTAATAACACAATAAGTATAGGAGGCAACTCCAAAACTGCGTAATTTCATCATCGATTTGCTAAACAGGCAACTATGAGGGGATGCTCGGGGTAGTTAACTGCAAGCCGCACATCCAAAAGGGTGGCTGGAGTGCTTGCAAAATAAGGGCTAGTTGCGGTTACGGACTACGCGTAGTACTTCGGGCATGGCTTTAATTTTACGCATGATCCCAGCTAAATGAACTCGGCTTTTGGTGGTGATCATCAGATCAATGGTATACACCCTTCCTGCTTTTTCTTCGGTCACAATATTATGAATATTGGCGCCTGTGGAAGCGACTAGATTGGTCAGTGAAGCTAAAATTCCTTGGTGATTGACCACATCAATGCGAAGTTCTGTGCGATATTCGCCAATTTGGTCGGCATCATCGCTCCAGCGTAGTGTCATGTAGCGATCCGGTTCTTTTTGGTAGCCATAGATATTACGACATGATTCTAGGTGTACCACCAGACCTTTCCCGGGGCTAATGTGTCCAACGATTGGATCGCCGGGAATCGGGCGACAGCATTTGGCGTAGCTAACCATCACCCCATCAGCACCATGGATGGCCATTGAACCGCGCCGAGCTGGCATAACGCTTTGATCTTCGCCGAGTAAACGTCGGGCAATCACCAAGCTCATGGCATTACCTAAACCAATTTCAGCCAATAGCCCGTCGATGTCGACGCACTTCGTTTCAATCAGAACGCGGGTGAGATTTTCGGCTTTTATGTCATCTAACGAATGTCCGGCTAACGCATGGTTGAGTAATCGCTTACCCAGAGCCACTGAATCTTGTCGTTCTTGCGTTTTTAAAAACTGACGAATTTTACCGCGTGCTTTACCTGTGACCACAAAGTTCAACCAAGCGGCGTTGGGACGAGCACCTGGAGCGGTAATAATTTCCACCGTTTGTCCGTTGCTTAACGCGCGGCTGAGCGGATAGGGTTGGCGATTAACGCGTGCCCCAACACAGCTATTGCCGATATCGGTATGCACTGCATAGGCAAAGTCGACAGGGGTCGCAGAGGATGCCATCTCAATTATTTTACCCTCAGGGGTGAACACATAGATCTCATCGGGGAAGAGATCAGTTTTGACGTTTTCAATAAATTCAAAAGAGTTCCCAGCACTTTGCTGCAGCTCTAATAAGCTTTGCATCCAGCGTTTAGCTCGGACTTGTGCGGTATTACCAGTTGGCTCATGATTTTTATATGACCAGTGTGCGGCAATCCCTTTGTCCGCCATTTGATCCATGTGTTCGGTGCGGATTTGGATCTCCACAGGCACCCCATGAGGACCCACTAAGGTGGTATGCAAAGATTGATAGCCATTTGCTTTAGGGATGGCGACATAGTCTTTAAAGCGACCTGGGCGAGGTTTGTACAGGCTATGTACTTGGCCAAGGACTCGATAACAGGTATCGAGATCATTAACGACGATGCGAAAGCCATAGATATCCATGACTTCATGGAACTGTAGCTCTTTGTTGACCATCTTGGTATAGATGCTAAAGAGGTGTTTTTCACGGCCAACCACTCGTGCATCAATATGGGCATCTTCTAAGCGACCCGCAATTTCATCTAGGATATTTTTAATCAGTTCTTTGCGATTGCCGCGGGCATTTTTTACAGCGCCTTTGAGAACGCGATAACGCATGGGGTAAAGGGCTTCAAAACCAAGTTCTTCAAGTTCGTTTTTTACGGCGTTGATGCCTAAACGATTGGCGATCGGGCTGTAAATTTCTAATGTTTCACGGGCGATCCGACGGCGTTTATCAGGGCGTAAGGCGCCTAATGTGCGCATATTGTGGGTGCGGTCAGTGAGCTTTATCAAAATGACGCGAATGTCTTGAACCATCGCCATCATCATTTTGCGAAAGTTCTCTGCTTGCGCCTCTTTTTTATCACGAAATTTGAGTTTATCGAGTTTACTGACACCTTCGACAAGATCGGCTATATCTTTACCAAATTGCGTGGCAAGAGTTTCATAGCTCACATCAGTATCTTCAATGACATCATGTAACAAAGCTGCGGCAATGGTTTCATAATCCATGCGCATTTCTGCGAGGATGCGCGCGACGGCCAGTGGATGGGTAATGTATGGCTCGCCACTTGAACGAAATTGTCCCTCATGCGCATTTCGGGCGACAATATACGCCTGCTTGAGCAATTCAACTTGCTCATTATCCAGATATTGGCTAGTTACCTCTTTAAGGCTCTCAAACAAATACAAGCTGTCACCCCTTGGCGCACTGCTCCACGAACACGTTGTTCAGAATAATTATTAAAGGTTTATGGCGCCGAGTAAACCCGGCGCAGCGCTTATTTTTATAGGGAGGGGCGGTGACGGTTAGTTGTGTTTGTCCGCAATCGCCGCTACAGCTGCTAATTCGGCTGCTTCACGTTCCTTACGTTCCATACGATCTTGAGCATCCATCACGGCACTATTGATCAAACCTGCTTCGATTTCGCGTAAAGCGATAACCGTTGGTTTATCATTGTCTTCAGGAACTAAGGGATCTTTTCCTCCAGTTGCAAGTTGACGTGCACGCCGAGACGCCATTAAAATCAAATCAAAGCGGTTGCCTACTTGTTTGACCGCGTCTTCAACTGTAACCCGTGCCATATGTAACTCCATTGTTCAAAAATAACGCAAAATATTAATCGATCTCGGACTCATTTACCAGCAAATCCGTCACAATAGTTTGGTATTTTAGTGCTTGCGCGCGCTGGCGTAAACGATGGCATTGTAAAATAGCCTGTAATTGGCTGACGGCCTCATCAAAATTCTGGTTAATGATTAAATAGTCATATTCATCATAGTGACTTATTTCATCACGAGCTTGTGTCATTCGGCCTTGGATCACCTCGTCGCTGTCTTGTCCGCGCATTTTTAAACGTTTCTCAAGTTCTTCGCGACTGGGGGGTAAGATAAAGACGGAGACCACTTCTGACATCTGCTGGCGAATTTGTCGAGCGCCTTGCCAATCGATATCTAAAAAGACATCAATGCCACGTGCCAATGTCGCTTCAATCGTGAATCGAGAGGTGCCATAGTAGTTGCCAAATACTTGCGCATATTCGAAAAAAGCGCCTTGCTCAATCAAGTGTTCAAATTGCGCTTTATCCACGAAATGATAGTGTACCCCATTTTGTTCACCGGGGCGCGCAGAACGAGTCGTATGTGAAATAGAGACCTGTGCTGGCAGATCATGATTGCGATTAATCAGCGCACTGATCATCGATGATTTTCCAGCGCCACTTGGCGCAGAAATGATGTAGAGGGTGCCTTTTGCGATCATAGTGGTCAAGTCTGTCGCTAACCTATAAAGACGCCTAAGATTACCAGTTTAGTCCCTAATTGAAAGTAACTTCACGTATTGATCGCCGTTTTCTTCAATTATTTTTTTTATCAATGATAAGAAGTTATATTGATGGTTGATTCAACATCTAAATCAGCCCAGAATGGGTCGCGTTGATAGGTATTAAGTTGTTCCTTAATAAACGTTGCGCGAGGCTTCAGGATGAAGTTGCATATCTATGATCATTGCCCACAATGTGTCATTGCGAGAATGATCTTTGGCCTGAAGGGTATTCCGGTCACATTGAACATTCTGCCCCATGATGATGTTGACACTCCAACTGCAATGATAGGGAAGAAAATGCTTCCCGTTTTGGAAAAAGAAGATGGCAGCTTTATGCCGCAAAGCATGGATATAGTGCATTGGATTGAACGCTTAGATGGTCAACCCATTGTCACCCAACGACATAATGCTCAGTTGCAAACATGGCTCAGTGATCATCGATGTTTGATTGACTCTTTAGTGTTGCCAAGGGTTGTGAGTCTTGCGTTTGGCGAGTTTGAAAGTGAGTCGGCGCAGCAGTATTTTATTGCGTCTAAGCAGCACATAATTGGTGATTTTAGCGAGCATTTGCAACAAACAGATCATTACTTAGAGCAATTAAATCAGGCGTTGTTGCAACTGGAGCCGATGATCTTGAGTGAACGAGCCGTCAATGGAGATCTCTCAGAAGATGATTTTCATTTATTTGCCATGTTGCGGGAATTATCCAGTGTGAAAGACGTTGTGTATCCTGCTAAAGTAGATGCTTACCGACGTAAATTAGCATCATTGTCGGACGTTCCACTTAACGATGAGCAAGCAATTTAACCACTCATCGTTATTAACAATGGATTTAATATGGTTAATCAGTTGGATAAACAAGTTAACCCAGGTTAACTTGTTAGTCGTAGTTACAATTTATCAGATTCAAGAGGAGATAGCTTATGAATCGCATTGGTTTAGATGAACATGCTGCATCACAGCTTGTTGAAGGGCTTGACGAATTATTAGCAAATTATCAGATATTGTACCAAAACGTGCGCGGCTATCACTGGAATATTCGAGGTGATAAATTTTTTGAGTTACACGTTAAATTTGAAACCACTTACACCGATCTGCTGACCAAAGTTGACGAGGTCGCTGAGCGAATTTTAACACTGGGTGGCACGCCATCGCACAGCTATAGCAGCTATTTAAAAAATAGCGGCATTAAAGAACAGACCGGTGTTCATGATGGTATTACCTGTGTGACTGGGCTGCTGGATAGTTACAAAACATTATTGAAAATGCAGCGTGCCTTATTAGCTCAAGCCGCAGAGGCCAATGATGAAGGCACCGTCAGTTTGTTGAGCGACTATATTGGCTTCCAAGAAAAAGAAGTTTGGATGTTGTCCGCTTACATCGCTTAAACAGCAATTGATTGAAATTCCAAAAGAGTCGAGCCAATAGCTCGGCTTTTTTTATGATTTCAATAATCATTCATCGCAGTAAGAATGGCTGTAGCGATAGGAAAGAATCGCTACAGCGCGGCAGTGTTTATCCCAAGCTTTCGTTAATCACAATGACCAAAATGTTTGCCAAGCAAGGCATGGTAAAAGTCTTGATCGCGTAATACTCCGATCAATTTGTTCTTATCGCATAACATCACTGGCTGACCACTTCGATAGCGTAGCTCTAGTGCATCACGCATACTGATATCAGGGTCGGCGACAACGATACTGTCGGTCGTGATGGTACTAAATTCATCTTGCTCATGCCAAGGGATCACCGATAGAGTTTGTTCACCCCGCTGCACCTTATCAATTCGACCATCGATAGTGAGTGACAATCGCGTATTTTCAAAGGGTTTTAGAACGATATATTGCTTGTTGCGAGGTAACTTGTGTAGAGCGGTCATCAACGATTTACCACGCAATACATTCAGCGGGTTGGTATGAGCGACAAAGTCTTCAACATAGCTATCTTTGGGTTTAAGAACGATCTCTTCTGGCTCACCATATTGGATGATTTTGCCTGACTCCATAATAGCAATCTTGCTACCAAGCTTGAGAGCCTCATCTAAGTCATGGCTGACGAAGATAATCGTTTTGTTGAGTTTATGCTGTAACTCGATTAACTCATCTTGCAACTGAGTGCGGATCAACGGATCGAGTGCCGAGAATGGTTCATCCATTAACAGAATATCACTGTCCATGGCAAATGCACGGGCTAACCCGACGCGTTGCTGCATTCCCCCAGAAAGTTCATGCGGGTGCTGATTGGCCCAGTCATCCAAGCCTACCATCTCTAACTGTTCGAGCGCTTTACGCTCGCGCTCAATTTTTCCCATGCCTTGAATTTCAAGACCAAAAGCGACGTTTTCAAGCACGGTGAGCCAAGGCATTAGAGCGAATTTTTGAAATACCATCGATACGCGGTTGGTACGCAGATGGCGCAGTGTATTGGCATCACAATTAGCCAAATCGATCATTTTTCCCTGATCTTCAATCTCAATCGAACCGCGGGTAATCGGATTGAGTCCGTTCACTGCGCGCAATAAGCTAGATTTACCGGAACCAGATAGTCCCATTAGGACGCAAATTTCACCTTTTTGAATCGTGAGTGAAGCATCGCTCACAGCGACAACATCGCCGATTTCATCAATGATCTCTTGACGACTCAAACCGGCATCGAGGTGGTTGATGGTTTGGTCGATGTTGTTGCCAAAGACCACATCCAAGTGTTTAATATTTACCGCAGTACTCATGAATCCTCCTGCTCGCTAGATGATGTCTTACAGAGACGATCAAGGATCATCGCAACGAGTACAATACACAGACCGGCTTCAAACCCTTGCGAAATATTGACGGTATTGAGCGCCTGAACGACCGGCTTACCTAGACCGCCTGCACCAACCAAGGCTGACATCACCACCATGGAGAGCGATAACATAATACATTGAGTCACACCGGCCATAATATTAGGCATAGCGGCGGGCAGCTCAACTTTAAACAATAGTTTCATGGGGGTGGCGCCGAATGCTCGGCCAGCTTCAATGAGCTCTTCGGGAACTTTACGCATTCCCAGATAGGTTAAACGGATAGGGGAGGCAATGGAAAAAATAACCGTTGAAATCAATCCGGGAACGACACCTAAACCAAATAAAACCAAGGTTGGGATCAAATAAACAAACGTCGGAACGGTTTGCATAAGATCTAAAATAGGGCGTAGATAGGCAAACACTTTTGGTTTATGCGCCGCAAAAATCCCGATAGGCACTGCCATCAAGACCGCTAATAGGGTCGCGATAAAGACCAGCACAAAGGTTTCAACCATATCTTGCCAGTAGCCGAGGTTGAGGATCAGTGTCAGCGCTAGCACCACAAAAATCACCAGTGACCAGCGCCGATGTAATCCGTAAGCAAGTGCTGCAACTAAGGCAATTAAGACCAAAGGTGGAAACCATTCAAAGAGATCGACCAATGACATAATCATCCAGCCTAGACCGGCTGAAATAGCATCGAAAAAACCGGCGGCATGCAGGCTCAACCAGTCAAAAAACAGTTCCATCCAATGGCCAAATGGGATTTTGTGTTCGGTAATAAAATTCATGAGATTCCTCATTTGAATTTAAAGGTCAACGAGCGGCGAGGCCGCCCGATTGACTTTACTTATTTCAGACCTAAAGAGGCTTTCACTGCGGGTAATCCAGGTTTGCCATCCAGGGTTTTCACCCCTTTTAGCCAACTGGTCAGAATGTGTGGGTGAGCACTGAGCCACTGTTTGGCTGCTTGCTGTGGTTTGGCATTGTCATTCATGATGCTGTTCATGATCTGGTTCTCCATTTTCAAAGAGAAGTGCAGATTTTTCAGCAACTGACCTACATTTGGACAGTCTTTGACATAACCATGTCGAACATTGGTATAAACTTTGGCGCCACCGAAGTTTGGACCAAAATAGTCATCGCCGCCTGACAGGTATTTAATTTTGAAGTTGCTGTTCATTGGGTGGGGTTCCCAGCCTAAGAACACCATCCATTGGTGGCGACGAACCGCGCGTTTGAGCTGAGAGAGCATGCCCGCTTCGCTTGATTCAACCAGATTGAAATGTTTTAAACCAAAGGCATCATCGCTGATCATTTTTTGGATCAAGCGGTTCCCATCATTACCGGGTTCAATACCATAGATGTTGCGGTGAAATTTGCTTGCGAATTTTTTCAAATCAGCAAAGCTGTGTACGCCTGCGTCGTAAACATATTGAGGTACTGCCAGAGTGTATTTGGCGCCAGTTAAGTTGGCGCGAACGCTGTCAACAGTGCCATCTTTCTGATATTTAGCAATGTCGCCAGCCATGGTCGGCATCCAGTTCCCTAAAAATACATCAATATCTTTGTTTGCAAGTGAGCGGTAGGTCACCGGTACAGATAATAGGTTAGTTGTGGTTTTGTAGCCAAGTCCATCTAATACTATGCGTGTAGTGGCCGTGGTGGCGGTAATATCTGTCCAGCCGACATTGGAGAAACGAACGGTTGAACACTGTGATTGAGCATACGCGCTAGGGGTTAGGCTGAAGGCTGCCAGTAGGGCTGCGCAAATTTTAAGATGTCGCTTTGATGAGATTGTCTCCATGACAAAAATTCCTCTTTGTTGAAGTGATAGCACTCAACCCAAAGTGGGTTGAACTGTCTCAGTGAACAGAGTTAACAAGTAACTCGTCAGGGGTGAGCGGACTCGTTGCCCTGGTGAAGGCGTTGGCGAGTCTGCCAGCTGGGATCGATCCAGACCGGAACGTCAGCTGATGGAAGAAGTGGTTTGCCGAGGATTATATCGGCAGCACGTTCAGCAACCATGATGGTTGGACCATTGAGGTTGCCGTTGGTGATCGTGGGGAAGATGGATGAATCCACTACCCGCAAATTTTGAATACCGCGTACACGGCATTGATTATCGAGTACTGCTTGTGGGTCGTTATCTGCGCCCATTTTACAACTACAAGATGGGTGGTAAGCACTCTCGACCGACTGGCGCACCCATGCATCAATCTGCTCATCGCTTTGAATATCAATGCCTGGAGCGAGCTCTTCTCCGCGATAAGGGCTCATGGCTTGCTGGGCTAAAATATCTCGAGTTAGACGGATGACTTTACGCCAGTCTTCAACATCTTTATGAGTGCTTAAGTAGTTAAATTTAATCATTGGTGGTGCTTTGGGATCGTCGCATGTGATCCGTACATAACCGCGGCTGGTGGGTTTATTAGGCCCAACATGAACTTGGAAGCCATGGCCTTTGACGGCAGCTTTGCCATCATAACGCATCGCAGCTGGCAAAAAATGATACTGAATATCTGGCCATTTAACACCCTTATCAGAGCGAATGAAAGCACATGACTCAAAATGGTTGGTCGCGCCCAGCCCATCGCGTAGTAATAGCCAACGCGCGCCAATGATTCCCATGTTGATAAAATCTAATTTACTGTTGAGGGTGATCGGTTGTTTACAGCGATATTGAAAATAGATCTCGAGATGATCTTGGAGGTTTTCACCTACGCCGGGCAAGTCCACCACCGTGCTCACACCCGCTTGTTCGAGCACCTTTGCGGGGCCAATGCCCGAGAGCTGTAATAGCTGCGGTGAGCCGATTGAACCACTGCTTAAAATCACTTCTTGGGTCGCGCGGGCTTGTTTGATTTGACCATTTTGTTCAAACTCAATGCCGTACGCTGTGGTGCCCTCTAACAGCACTTTACGCACCAATACCCCTTTTTTGAGGGTTAAATTGGCGCGGTGTTTTGCCCGTTGCAGATAAGCGCGTGATGTCGATGCACGCACTCCGCCATCAACAGTCATTTGCATGGAGCCAAAGCCCTCTTGCTGATAGCCGTTGTAATCTTTGGTGTAGGGGTAGCCCGCCTCTTGACCGGCATTAATAAAAGCCTGATAGAGTGGATTGAGCTGCATATTATTGCCAGCACAAGTACCCATTGGCCCCTTTGCACCGCGATAGTCGTCTGCGCCACCAATCCAATTTTCTGCGCGTTTAAAATACGGTACACAGGACTGGTAGTCCCAGCCACTGGCGCCATGTTCGACCCACTGATTAAAATCTTCAGCATGGCCTCGAACATAAACCATCCCATTAATCGATGAACTGCCGCCTAAAACTTTGCCTCGTGGACAATGCAGCCGGCGATTTCCAATACCTTCTTCTTGTTCGGATTCAAACTGCCACGCGTATTTATCGCTATTCATCGGATAGGATAAGGCGGTTGGCATTTTGATAAATAAACTTTGGTCACTACTGCCTGCTTCAAGTAGTAAGACTTGATACTCACCGCTTTGTGTTAAGCGATCGGCTAATACACAGCCAGCAGATCCTGCACCGACAATAATGTAATCGAATTGATGTGTGTCCATAAGGGCCTCTATTCTGGTTACATATCTAAAGAGTATTAAGCGTAAGGGCTTTCAAACTGGCCCAGCTCGATATACACGCTTTTGGTTTGAGTGTAATGGTGCAGCGTTTCAATGCCATTTTCACGGCCTACACCGGAGTGCTTATAGCCGCCAACTGGCATAGCTGCCGGCGAGTCTCCCCACGTGTTGACCCAGCAGATCCCTGCTTCAAGCTTGGCTATCACACGGTGCGCGCGGCTTAAATTACTGCTAAATAGGCCAGCTGCTAGACCAAATTGGGTGTTATTGGCCCGCTCAATGACTTCGGTTTCATCATCAAAAGGCAATACCGACATGACTGGGCCAAAAATTTCATCGCGCACATTAGGCATTTCGTCGGTACAGTCGGTAAAGACGGTTGGGGTAACAAAATAGCCGTTGGCTAATTCACCTTCGCAGACGCGCTCACCGCCAATCAGTAAGCTTGCTCCAGCTTGTTTGGCAAGCTCGATATATTCGAGCACTTTGTGCATGTGTTTTTCGCTAATTAACGCCCCAATTTGCGTATCAGGGTGCATCGGATCGCCGACTTTTAGCTGCGCGGTGCGTTTGGCGAGCTGTTCGACAAAGCGATCATAGATACCACGCTGCACAAATACACGAGTGCCGTTGGTGCATACTTCCCCTTGCGTGTAAAAGTTGGCGACCATTGCGCCTGATACAGCGGTGTTTAGATCGGCATCATCAAATACAATCAGTGGTGATTTACCGCCAAGCTCCATGGTGACCGCTTTGAGGGTCGCTGCCGCATCCGTCATTACTTTTTTACCGGTTCCGACTTCACCGGTGAATGAAATCTTGGCGATATCGGGGTGGCGTGAGAGCATTTGTCCAACGCGATAGTCGCCCTGTACCACGTTAAAAACACCATCTGGGACGCCTGCTTCGGTAAATATTTCTGCTAATTTCAAGGCCGTCAACGGTGTTTCTTCAGAGGGTTTGAACAACATCGAGTTGCCTGCGGCCAGCGCTGGGGCTGATTTCCACATAGCGATTTGAATCGGATAGTTCCACGCGCCGATACCCGCACATACGCCAAGTGGTTCACGGCGAGTATAAAAAAAGCTGCTATTCGATAGAGGTTGCTGGGTGCCTTGCATTGTTGGGATTAGGCCTGCGTAGTATTCGATCACATCGGCACCGGTTGCGATATCCACGCAATTGGCTTCTTGAATCGGTTTACCGGTATCGAGCACTTCTAATTGGGCGAGCTCATCGTTGCGTTCACGCAAGATAGCGACCGCTTTGAGTAAAATACGTGAGCGTTCGACCGCGCTCATTTTTGACCAAACAGCAAATCCCTGTTGGGCGGATGCAACTGCTTTATCCACATCAGCTTGACTAGCCTGCGCCACTTCAGCGATGGCCTTGCCTGTTGCAGGATTGATAGTGGTAAATGTTTCACCCGAAGTGGCCGGTTGAGCGTGACCGTGAATATACAATAACTGTTGATCCATCCGTTGCTCCTTAAATAAGCATTGGCGATAAAATTAAATGGCTGAGCGCTGTGATAACTCGCGCACTACATAGTCCTCAATGAGAGCCAGCGCACGCTGACTTTGCACCCCTTCAGGGGTGAGTGCACCACGTAGCCACAAGCCGTCAATTAATGCGGCGATTCCCTGAGCGACAAAGTGAGCACGCTCTTTGCTGAGCACTTTTTTCAGCTCAATGCGAAGATGTGACAATAGGCGTTTTTCATTCACCCGTTGCAATCGATACAAGTCACTGTCGTGCATTGAGTGTGCCCAGAAAGCCAGCCACGTTTTAACCACTTTATTTTCTAACTGGCGCGGGTCGAAGTTTCCTTCAACAATGGCTTGGATCCGTGCTAATACCTGGTCTTTAGGCGTCTGTCGCAGCCGCGTGCGCACCCCATCACCAAGTTGTTGTAGCACCGAGCGCATGGTGGCTTCTAACAGGCCGTGTTTGCCGCCAAAATAATGGTTAATAATCCCCGCTGAAACCCCTGCTTTGCGGCTAATAAGCGCGACGCTGGCCCCAGACAACCCGACATCATCGATGACTTCCATCGTTGCGTTAATCAGTTGTGGGCGGCGGATCTCGGGCATTCCAACTTTAGGCATATTTTTATTTAATTAACCGTTCAATAAAAAATAGATTGTCAGAATTTTTCTTAGATGTCAAAAGATCATCACTTTCATTAATTTTTTACGATTTTTTCGTTTATGATTATCAACTTCTCTTTATAAAAATGTGAATGTAATTTAACAATTAAAAATATATTTATAATTCAATGTATTACTTTAATTTCAGTTAATTAGAAGAGTAAGTGTTTGAGCGAGAATATAGAATGTTTCTGAGAACTTTGTTGATGAATAGAGTGGTAAATACAATAAAATGTGTAGAGAGCTAACTTTAAAACGGGGCAACTCAAGAGCTGAGTTGACCCGCTGAGCAGTGTTATTGACTGATGGCTTGGGCCGATTGATGTTGATGCTGGTAAAACGGTTGGCTTGACGGCTCAAGTGGGGCGTTGCCTAAAATCAGATCGGCTGCTTTTTCGGCGATCATCATCGTCGGCCCGTAGATATTGCCGTTGGTGATAGCTGGGAGCACCGAGGCATCGATGACTCGCAGGTTTTGACAGTGGTGCACGCGCAGCTGACTGTCAACCACTGCTTGTTCATCTTCGCCCATTTTGCAAGTGCAGCTGGGGTGATAGGCACTTTCGCCTTCACGAGCGACAAAGTCGAGGATCTGTTCGTCCGTCTGACAATCAGCACCGGGCGAGAGCTCATCACCGCGATAAACGTCAAAGGCCGACTGTTCCATGATCCGTCTTGTGCAGCGAATGGCTTCGACCCATTCACGGCGCTCTTGATCGGTCGACAGATAGTTAAATTGAATCGCTGGATGAGCAAACGGATCGCTACTTTTGAGTTTGACACTGCCGCGCACATCGGTGTTCATGGGGCCAACATGGCACTGATAGCCATGCCCTTGTTGCGGCGAGGTGCCATCATAACGAATGGCGATCGGCAAAAAGTGATATTGCAGATTAGGGTAAGCGACTTGTTCATTGCTGCGAATAAATCCGCCTGCCTCAAAATGGTTAGTGGCCGCCGCGCCAGTGCCTTGAGTGAGCCATTGCCAGCCGATGCCGGGCTGGTTGTACCACTTGAGTGCCGGATACATGCTGACCGGTTTTTTACAGCTGTATTGGACATAGAGCTCGAGGTGATCTTGCAAGTTTTCACCGACGCCAGGTAGATTCACAATCGGGTTGATACCCAGTGCACTGAGCTCTGCTGCTGGACCAATGCCAGACAGTTGTAACAGTTGTGGTGAGTTAATTGCGCCGCCACAGCAGATGATCTCACCGCCATGTACCTGATGGCGTTGACCATGCTTGCGATATTCCACGCCAATAGCTCGAGTGCCTTCAAATAAGATACGACTTGCCTGCGCCCGGCAAATGGTAGTGAGATTCTTGCGCTGTTTGATCGGATGAATATACGCCCGAGCGGCACTTAATCGGCGACCGTTAGATGTTGTGGTGCGCTCAAACTTGCCAAATCCTTCTTGGCGGTAGCCATTGACGTTATCGGTAAGGGGATAACCTGCTTGTTGGACCGCGTCAAAAAAAGCTTCAAAGAGCGGGCTTTCACTGCATTCTGGTTCGGTCAACAGCAACGGGCCGTTGGCACCTTTATAGCCGTCATCAGCGCCACTAAGACTGTTTTCCAAGCGCTGAAAATAGGGCAGACAGTGCGCATAATCCCAGTCACCAAGACCTTCATTAGCGGCCCATTTTTCATAGTCCATGGCGTTTCCGCGAATGTAGATCATGCCATTGATACAGCTTGAGCCACCTAAGACTTTGCCCCGAGGTTGGTAGATGCGACGATTGTGCATATACGGTTCAGGCTCGGATTCATACCACCAGTTGTACATTTTGCTCTGTAACGGATAGGTCAGCGCGGCAGGCATCTGGATTCGAAAATCAAACTTATAATCGGGGTGGCCAGCTTCCAGGACCAATACGTTGTGTTTCGGATTGGCACTCAGTCGGTTGGCTAAAACGCAGCCTGCTGAGCCGCCGCCAATAATAATAAAGTCATAGTGTTCGCGGGTCATAAAAACTCCTTGGATCAAATGTCGATAAAACTCCTTGTAACGATCATTTGGGGTGAATAAACGAGGACTGCGTTTGGGTTAAAGCATGCGTATCAGCGCACTCTCGCAGCAGTAAGTAGTGCCGACTGATATACGCATGGGTCTGCATGAGATCGCACTGCGCTATCGCTTCGGCGGTATGTAACCAATTTTGTGCGGTTGCCAGACGCAGCTGTGGGTCTTCATAGAGTTTGTAGTCTTGTGAGCTAAAGCCCATTTGCATGGCTTGGGTCATCCAGACAAATACCGGATTATCGGTGAGTTTGGCAAAGGCGATATTGAGGTGACGGTCCATCTCACCGAGTTGCTGCTGTGATGTCGCTTCATCTTCAGCCAGCTTGAGCAATTGTTCGGCCATCGGTTGCAGACTATGGCGGGCTGTCTCATCCGCTTGAGTGAGAGCAAGTGTTGCCATCATATGGTCCATACTTTCTCGATAACGGATGATGTGCAGCGGAGCGATATGGTTTTGCCGCAAAAACAACGTCAACGATTCGCTGACTTGTGCCACTTCAATCTGCTTAATATAAGTACCGCCATGCGCGCCTTTACGAACCTCTATCATCCCTTTTTGGCGTAGGGTCTGGAGCGCCTCGCGAACGACACCGCGACCCGTTTTAAACAGTTGTTGCAATTCCCGTTCGCTGGGCAAGCACTCGCCCGCTTGCAGGTGCCCTGATAAAACCGCCGCCTCAATCTGGAGTGCGATCTCTTCACTGGCACGGCCCGATGCAACGGGTTTAAATAGATCTGGGTAGAGATTCATCTGTTGAACTCACATCGATACATTCTTAATGGTACGACCAATATGCTAGTTATTTGGCGTAATTTCAACCTAAATAGCGATATTTTAAGTTTTTATGCAAAATATCTGGTTCAGATCAACTCTAATGGTATTACCATTAAGGCCGAATAGGGTCTACCCGTTGTGATAGCGGGCTATTTGGGCTGAGTCTAACGGACGGTTATCGAAGGGGGAATGAGGGGTGTGCAGGTATGGTGCTCGCCTGTATATTGCTAAGTGTTATTGGAATGAGGCGAGGCTAATTCGCCAATGACGTCGTTTGAGCGTGAGCTCTCACCAAGCTCGGCACGCACTTTCGGCAAGCTGTCGGGGTAGTTGGCTTGAATGAAACTGATCATCTGCTCGCGCACATAACAACGCAGATCCCATGCTGTTGGGGAATTTTTAGCGGTCATCAATAGCCGGACGGTCATGGTTCGTTCACTGGTATCGGTCACTTGCAGCACTTGGACTTGTTGATCCCACAGCTTGGTCTGAGCGAGCACTTCCTCAAAATGAGTACGAAGTGGTGCCAATGGCAAGGAGTAATCCACATACAAAACGACAGCGCCTAAAATCTGCGCACTATTGCGCGTCCAGTTTTGAAAGGCATTTTCAGTAAAGTAGGTGATGGGTAGCACTAAACGGCGCAGATCCCAGATGCGCACCACCACATAAGTGAGATTTATCTCTTCAATCCAACCCCATTCGTTTTCAACGACCACCGCATCGTCAATTTTAATCGGTTGGGTGAAGGCAATTTGGATGCCAGCAAATAGATTGGCTAGTGACTTTTGCAAAGCAAAACCGATGATGACCCCTGCCACCCCAGCGCCCGTTAAAATCGTCGTGCCAAAGCGACGGACGCTGGAAAAGTTGAGCAATATTAGAGCCGTGGCTAACAGAACAATCACCACGATAGCAACTTTTTTGATATAAATAATTTGGGTGCGGATCTTTCGCGCCTTGAGGTTATCAGCATGCGAAATGTCATAGCGTAAAAACAAGATATCTTGTGCCACGCGGGTTAGACGAATGGATATAGATGCCAATGATAAAATGATCATCACATTGATGAGCTGATAGACCGGCTCGAGTATAGCTGCATCGATGGCCAAATAACGACTGCCAATATTGATTAATAGCAATGGAATAAATAAAAATAGTGAACCGCGCAGGTGGGATTCTAATGACTTAAATAGCGGCTTATCACGCTTTTGCCAGTAGCGAATTAACTGTAATAAGACAAAGCGCACCAATAAGCCGATGGTCAGCGCTAATGCCACCATCGCCAATATGGGAAGCCAAGTAGAATGATTAAACAACTGTATGGCATTATCGAACATCGAATCCCTTTTCATCCACGAGTGGTTAGAATGGCCTACTTCTTTAGCCTAGCTTATCTTCGTATGAAAGACATCATAAGGATGATGCGATAGATCGTTCAGTTGGCTCGATTGGGGGTGATCCTTCTGACGCTGCAGAGCTTTGGCTACATCGGCGATAAGCAGCGCTGCATCTTCACCTGCGCGTACGATATCTTGTCCATCCGGACCCACAATTGCGCTTTGTCCGGTATAGCATAATGAACCCTCTTGGCCAGCTAGATTGGCGTAGACGATAGCGATACCATTTTCCAGTGCACGAGCACGCACCAATGTCAGCGGCACATTGGTGTAGGGCTGCATATTGGCTGTTGGATTAAAAATAAGTGATGCACCTTGTCGGCTAAAATGTCGAGTAACTTCCGCAAACTCAATGTCATAACAAATTGACAAGCCACAACAGATGCCATTCAGGGTAAAGGTAGGTAGGCGATCACCGGGGCTAAACAGCGCTTTTTCAGCATCACCAAAGAGAAAGACTTTACGATAGTGATGCATGCATTGGCCGCTTGCGGATATGACCACTGCACTATTGTAAAATTGCCCCTCGGCGACCTCGGCAAAGCCGCAGATAATGGCAACTTTCGCGCTTTTGGCGATAGCTTGTAGGCGATTGATACTGGGACCATCGAGAGGCTCCGCTAGCATTCTGAGCTGCGATTGGTTGAGGTGGTAGCCTGTTAAAAATAGCTCAGGGAACACCAATACATCGACAGATAGTGCCGAGCCTGCATGAGCGAGCGTATCGATTTGGCGTAAATTAGCCTGTTTATCGGCAAACGTGCTGGCTTTTTGGGCGATCATGATCTTCAACGAAAAGCTCCTATGTATCAATCAATTGGTTCACTAGATAATGCGCCAAGCGGCTCGCACCTAGCCCGTCAATGAGCGACTGTGAGCGCTTAAGATAACCGCTGGCATCATCGCGCAGTCGGCACAACGTCGCTTCAAGGGTCGCGGGCTCGTTGAGCTGGGTTAAGGATAAAAGTTCACCGAGGCGTTGCTCTTTGATCACATGGGCATTAAAGCTTTGATTATCGACAATCGGTACACACAGCGTCGGGATCCCCACGCAGCAGCGCTCCCATGTCATGCCGCCTGCAGCGCCAATGGCAAAATCGGCATTGGCTAATTGAGCTGGAATATTCGGTTCGTGGCGGTGTAGATGTAGCCGCAGGGTACTGTGTTGGGCAACTGACTGTAACGTTTGCCAATCGGGGTTGGCTGCACCTGCCACGACTTGCCAGTCGATGTGCTGGGCGAGCTTAATCTGACTTAAGCTATGCAGCGTAGTGAGGGTCGCATGCACCGGATCGGCACCGCCAAAGCAGATAAAACCACGGCGAAAGGCGAAGGCTGAGGCATGGCGAATTTGGCGAAAAACAGGGTTAATTAATGTGTATTGGCAACCGAGGAGTAGCTGGCACTGAACATTGATCTGAGGCTGGTAGTCTTTTGCTTGGCGCAGTGGCCCTTGATCGAGCAGCCAATTCGCGCAATGCGAGCGATCGGCTAAATCATCAAGCACCAGTATCGGCAGTTGATCGTAGAGTTGGCGCTCCCAATTGGCATCGAGTCCATAATGATCGACAATCAGCAAATCTGTTTGCCAGTTTAAAATTGGCATAATGTCGGCATCGATTCGATCGGCTAGCAGATGTTCGAAGCCGTGCAGTTTGAGCTGTTCGGCCAACGCTTGCGGCAAAGCTTGTGTGTAAAAACCGCAGCTTATATTCACTGAACTGCGCTTAGCTTGCGTTATGAACGCCTGTGCTAAGGTGAGACAGCGCATAAGGTGACCTGTGCCGATCGCACTGGTTGCATCTAAACGAAATAATACTTTCAGTGCGCGCATGCTTAATCGATTGCGGCATGCAAGGATTGATAGAGCATCTCAGCCATGCGCCAATCGTCAGGGGTGTCGATATCGACTACTTTGTAACGTGGTAGTATCAGCGCTTGTCCGCCGCCCTCAAAAACCCCTTGGCCAGATAACCACGCCTCACGGGTTCCCCAATAAAATTGCCCAGCGTCTTGGTAGGCCGTTTCAAGATCTTGACTACGTTTGCCGATATGCTCTGGATAGAAAGGTTGAATAAAGCCTTGGCTATCGCGGCGTAGCGCGCGTTGGATAGGAAATGGATATTCCGCAGCGGAAAATACATAAGCGGCGCCGCTTTGATGCAATTGCGCGAGTGCCCGTTTTAAGGTCGCCCCATCAAGCAGTGGTGAGGTGGCATAGATACAGCAATAGCTCTTATCGACCAACTGGCATTGCTGCTCTAAACGATCGATGGTATCAATCACAACCGGGGTGGTCCCCACGTAATCATCGGCGAGCGCTGAATCACGCAAAAACGGGACGGTTGCGCCATACTCTTGAGCCAGCTGGGCAATTTCTGGGTCATCAGTGGAGACGACAATATGATCGAAACATCGGCTGCTTTTCGCCGCTTCGATGGCATAGCTGAGCATCGGTTTACCACAAAATGATTTTAAATTCTTGCGCGGAATTCGTTTACTACCGCCGCGTGCCGGAATAATCGCAATCGCCATGCCAATTCCTTGTTTCATAAAGGATGATGGTCAAGATTAAGGTATTATAAATCAGATCACCAGTGCTCAAAGGATGATCTGTGATCATTCATAACATAAAGGAGTTGATGTGAACGGTGTAATCGCGAGTGAACTATGTGGCTACGGCGTACGACTTCGACCGATTGTCCCCGCTGATTTGCCCTCGCTTCGGCGTTGGCGCAATAGTGATGAAGTGCGTTTGGCGATGCTGACACAAACCCATATTAGCCCCGCGCAGCAGCGACGTTGGTATCAACATATTTACGCTCAGCCTGCTCAGCGCCATTGGTGCGTTGAAGTGCAAGGGATACGCGCAGGCTATGCTAATCTTAAAGGCTTTGTTGATGCACCCCTTAATGGTCAAGCGCGCGCTGATAGTGGCCTGTACTTAGGCCAAACCCGTGTGCGTCATGGATTGCTTGCCATTGCGGTAGCACTTTGTCAGTTGGATGCAGCTTTCGAGCAGCTTGACATCACGACGATTGAAACCCAAGTCAAAGCCGACAATCACAGTGCCTTACGTTTGAATAGGATGTTAGGCTATCAGAGTGTCACTCACATAGACGAGTGGCTGACCTTAACGTTGACCGCGCAGCCCTACTTTGCTGCTCGGCACCATTTGATGAGATTTTTTCGCCATGTCTAAGTTAATGCCTTTAGCCGATGTATTTGCCAGCGCGCTGGCGATCGATGCGGCCCAAATTAGCGATAATTTACATTATCAAGGGATCCCTCAGTGGGATTCGGTTGCCCATATGCAGCTGATTGCAGCGCTTGAAGATAGTTATGATGTCATGCTCGACACTGACGATATTATTGATTTAAGCTCCTTTTCCAAGGCGCGTGAAATTTTAGCTAAATATGGCGTACAGCCGCAATGAATGATCTGCTGTTAGGAAAACGGGTGTTGATTACCGGTGCGACCAAGGGGATTGGTCGCGCAATTGCCGAACTGTTTGCCGAGCAGCAGGCTATATTATATCTCAACGGCCGCGATGAATTGGCCTTAGCGGCGTTGGCGCAACGCTTAACGGCGCAATTTGCCGCGCAAGTGCATGTGGTTGCCTTTGATGTGGGCGATGCTGACGCGGTTAAAGCTGGCTTTCGCAGCGTGTTCGCCCTGACTAAACGATTAGATGTTCTGATTAATAATGCCGGTGTGCGTGATGATGCGCTGCTTGCAATGGTGAGTGCCGAGCAGTTAGCGCACAGCTTTGCGACGAATAGTTTTGGCCCTTTTTACTGTAGCCAATATGCCGCGCGCATGATGCGCCGTAATGGTGGGGGCAGCATTGTAAATATGGCTTCAGTGATGGCTTTGGGCGGATATCCTGGACAAAGCATCTACGCGGCCAGTAAAGCCGCGTTACTCGGGATGACTAGATCATTGGCTAAAGAGCTTGCCTGCGATGGCATTCGAGTCAATGCGTTGGCTCCGGGGTTTATCGATACCGAGCTGGTTGCTGATTTAACGCCCATGCAGCGCGATGCACACCTGCAGCAGATCGCGCTAGGGCGAGCCGGTCAAGCGAAAGAAGTGGCGCAGTGTGCTCTCTTTTTAAGCAGTGATCACGCCAGCTATATAACGGGTGAGCTACTTAAAGTCGATGGAGGAATGCAACTTTGAATTTGATTGAGAAAATGGCGACGCATCAAGGGGAGGCTCTTTGGTATCAGGGGCGATCGATAAGCTACGCGACGCTACTTGTCCAAGCTCGCCAGCAACTGCTGCGCTGGGGCAATACACGTCAACTCATTGTACTGCGCGCTTATCATCATCCCAATAGTATTGTTATCTATCTTGCTGCGTTGTTAGGGCAGCATCCACTCATTTTACTCAATCCTAAGTTAGACACTCGCACGCAGCGTGCCATTATCTCTCGTTATCAGCCTAATTGGTGTTACTTAAATGGCCAAATACAAGGGGAACATAGTTACAGCAAGGCGCATTCACTGGATCCTGATTTAGCGCTATTGCTGACGACTTCAGGCTCTACGGGTGGGGTCAAATTAGTCCAATTGAGTTTGGCCAATCTGTCGACGAATGCGCAGTCGATTACTGATTATCTGCACATGGATGCTCAATCGCGAGTGCTGAGTGCCTTGCCGTTAGCTTACTCTTACGGATTATCACTACTGAATAGCCATTTGTGGGCTGGTGGCTCGATGGTGCTGGATGAACCCGACCCGCTCAATCGCACGTTTTGGCAATTATTAAGCGAACAACGCGTCACTCAATTAGCGGGTGTTCCCTATAGTTATCAGATCTATGAACAGTTGCGGATGCGCCGCAGCGAATGGCCTCACTTGCAAGTGCTCACTCAGGCTGGGGGAAAGATTGCACCTAACTTGGCGGAGAAGTTCGCCAACTGGGCGAGTCTTCAGGGCAAAGAATTTTATGTCATGTATGGGCAAACCGAGGCGACCGCGCGTATTGCCTATCTGCCGGCAACGCAAGTATTGGCTCGTCCAGATAGTATTGGGGTGGCGATTCCTGGCGGTGAGCTGGGCATTGTTGATGAACGTGAGCAAAGTTTGCCAGCCAATAGCGTCGGTGAGTTGGTTTATCGCGGTCCGAATGTCATGCTTGGCTATGCCAAAGAGCTGAGTGATTTAGACCATCCCTCTCGCCCTCAGCTGCTTAAAACAGGCGATCTGGGGTATTGCGATAGCGAGGGTTTTTACTACATCACTGGTCGACTGAAGCGCATGATCAAACTGGCTGGGGTGCGCACTGGGCTCGATTCGCTCGAAAGCGCGTTGGCGGCCCAAGGTATTCCTAGTACCTGCTGCGGCCATGATGATGCGCTGCGGATTGCTTTAAATAGTGCCAAGCAATTATCGCGTGTGGCTGACTATTTACATGATGAGTTGGCGCTGCATCCTAGCTTATTTAAGCTGGCAGTGATAAGCGAGCAACCTCATAGCGCCAATGGTAAATTGGACTATTGCCAGTTAGAGACGTTGATTGAACAATCTGACCAAGTGAATTTTAGTGATGAATGATGACCCGCAAGCATTTTGGGACGAATCTGTTTATGGGCTAAGTCAAGTCGATAAACAAGCGTGGTTACTCAACCAACTGAATCTGCTGAGTGCGCATCATCGGTGCCACTGTCATGCGTATCAAACATTGTGCAGCGCCGCGGGCGTGGGCGAAACGGCTGCTCGTTATGATGAAATCTTGCCATTGGCCGTGCGCCTTTTTAAGCATCTTAAACTAGCCAGTATCGAAGATGATGAGGTGTTTAAAACCTTAACCTCGTCAGGGACTGGCGGCGCTAAATCACATATCGTGCTGGATCGCAATACCGCCGCGATGCAAAGCAAAGCGCTGGTTAAAATAATGCAAAGCTGGATGGGGCGAGCACGGTTACCGATGTTATTGGTGGAGCAGCCGAGCTTGGTTGCTAATCGCCAAGGCTTTTCGGCTCGCGGCGCAGGGGCTTTGGGGTTATCCTTTCTCGGCCGAGATCACTGTTATGCACTGGATGATTCGATGCAACCGAATTGGCCAGCGATTGAAGCGTTTGCTGAGCGTTATCGCGATCAGCCTGTATTGATTTTTGGTTTTACGTTTATGCTTTGGCAATGTTTGTTAGAGCCTTTGGCCGAGCGAGGGATCTCATTGCCGCTATCTCACGCGCTCATTTTTCATAGTGGTGGCTGGAAAAAGCTCACGCATTTAGCGGTGAGCCATGCTGATTTTAATCAGCGCTGCCGCGAGCACCTCGGCAGCGCGCAGGTACATAACTTTTATGGTATGGCGGAGCAAACCGGTAGTATTTTTGTCAGCTGTGAACACGGACACTTACATGCGCCGCGCTATGCCGATGTTATTATTCGGCACCGACAAACGATGCAACCTATGGCAATCGGAGAGATGGGCTTGATTCAAGTATTCAGTGCCCTGGCGCACAGTTACCCGGGGCATAGCATTGTAACCGAAGATTTAGGCATATGGTTGGGTGATGATGATTGCCTGTGTGGTCGTAAAGGGCGCTATTTTCAGGTGTTGGGACGCGAGCAAAATACGGAGGTGCGAGGGTGCAGCGATACATTCAATTAACCACTGAGCAATATCAGCAGATTGAAGTGGTCGCGCCATTCGACGAAGGCTTGTTGTCGTTTAATCAGCAGCCATTACCGTGTTATGCATCACTTATCTTAGAATTTATGGCAGCGCTTAGCGATGCCTTGTGTCATATTTCTGATGCACCTAATGCCAAAGCGTTGGGGTTTTTTCTGCGCCAGCGCGCTCTTGAAAAAGCGGTCAATGAACGGCTCATCGGCGGCGCACGCGCCCCCATGGGGGTTAGTTTTCATTTGGTCCCAGGTAATGTACCGATGGTCGCGTTTCACTCGGCATTTGCTTCCCTATTGCAGGGTAATCCGACGATTGTACGTCTTTCTAGTCGGCAATTGGATGAACAACAAGTCGTATTCGAAATACTGAATACCTTATTAGCTGAGCCTCGCTGGCAAACGATTAGTGAGCGATTGCGTTTCATTCGCTATGCTCGCGACGATGTTTTGACCCAAGCGCTTAGTGGTATCTGTCAAAGCCGGGTTATCTGGGGCGGCGATGCCAGTATTGAGGGGATTCGGGGTCTGCCATTACCCGCTAGCGCATTTGAGCTCACTTTCGCCGATCGTCAATCTTTAGCGCTCTTTGATGAAGTGGCGCTGCGTGAGTTACCGGGACGCGCCATTGAGCTACAACTGAAACAGCTGGCTCAGGACATTAGTCAGTTTGGCCAGCAATCTTGTTCTTCGCCAGGATTATTGGTATGGCTGGGGCAAGATGTTGTATTCCGGGAGCGGTTATTCGCTCAATTGGCAAGTTTTTTAGATGACTCTCTAGCTAAAGCCAGTGAGCAGCTAACCATCTTGCAACTGGCGGTGACGACCGGGCAGGTGAGCGACTATCAGCAGCATCATGGGGTCGGGTGGGGACAGCTAGCTATCGGGCAAGCATTACCCGCTCGCGGAGCCGGAGTCCTGTATTGGCAGCAACGGTCAACTTGGCATGATTGGCTCAGTACTGCCGATAATTTTCAAACCTGTGTGATGGTAGGGGGATCTCGAGATGCATTAAGGGAGCGCTTAGCTGACTATCCTGCGTTACGTCTCGATAGAATTGTCGCACCCGGTCAAGCCTTGGCTTTTGATTGGTATTGGGATGGTATTGATTTATTAAGTCAATTATCTCGTCGCCAAGGCTGATAAATCGATTGTATCAGATGATTAATTCTTTTTACTTAACAAGTATGAGTCTCTATATTTACATAGTTATTAGAAGGTTATATATTTTGACAGACACTTATATCGGCGCTATGCTTTCGAGGATTATAATCTTTAAATATACCTCAAAACTTACTTTGAGTTGATGTGATAGATGGGGTTGGTCTAAATGACGATTCATTTATTCGTTCTTAATAAGATAACATAAATGATTTCAAGGATGACTATCTCATGGGAAAGATAGTACGATACGGATTTGTTGGTTTGATAAATACTTTCTTACATTGGACTATTTTTTATCTATTTCTAGCGACTGTTTCGCGAGATCAATCATTGGCGAATCTTCTTGGCTTTTTCTGCGCTAATTTATTTGGTTTTGTGACAAACTCCAAATTTACCTTCCGTATGACAATGAAATATAAGCGATATTTTTTATATCTTCTGGGTATGGGGAGTATTGCAGCGCTGATCGGTTTATTTGCTGATGAATTAAACATTAATCCTATATTCACACTCGTTTTTTTCTCATTGGTAAGTTTTATGATCGGATATATTTATTCAAATTACTTCGTTTTTAGAGAAAAAGTATGAAGCTGTCGTTAATCGTTCCTGTTTATAATGAAGAAAAAACGATTCCTATATTTTATCATGATGCAAAAGAAAATCTGGTTAAACAAGCATTTGACTTTGAAATATTATTTGTGAATGATGGCAGTGTTGATAATACAGAAGCTATTTTAAATGAATTGTGTCAGCAAGATGTGCAAGTAAAAGTGATTCATTTTACTCGTAATTTTGGTAAAGAAGCTGCATTGTTTGCAGGTCTTGAACATATCGATGAGACGATTGATGCGGTCATCCCAATTGATGTCGATTTGCAAGACCCAATTGAAACGATTCCACTTTTAGTCAAAAAATGGGAAAGTTCCAAAGCGGATTCGGTCTTAGCCAAACGGGTTGATCGCAGTTCAGATAGCCTAGCGAAACGATTATCCTCCAAGCTGTTTTATAAAGTATATAATCAGTTATCTAACAATAAGATAGAAGAAAATGTGGGTGATTTTCGGCTTCTTTCTAAAGGCGTAGTGGACCGTATCATTCAACTGGGTGATTACGAACTGTTCATGAAAGGCGTGTACAATATTGTCGGTGGAACCTGTGCCATTGTCGAATATACCAGAGAGCCACGTGTGAAGGGGGTCTCTAATTTTAGCCCTTTTAAATTATTAGGCTTTGCTGTCGGATCTTTACTGTCATCATCTATATTTCCGTTAAGAATATGGTTATATTTAGGGGTTTCTTTATTTTTTCCTTCATTTTTTCTACTGTTGGTTGTTTTCATCAAATGGTTGTTTACAGCACATTTAATGATGAGCTCTACCTACTTAATCTCTGATATAATAGTCATGTTTAGCGGTGTGCAATTGCTTAGTATTGGTATATTGGGTGAGTACTTATGGAAAATTTATAATCAATCTCTCAATCGACCACGGTATTTTAAAAAATAGTTAGGGCTATTCAATGTCAGTTGATAAAAAAAATTATTTAATTCTGTCTAGTTTATTTTTATTTATATACTTTTTTGGATTCTTAACGAATAATTTTTATTATTTAGATGATATCTATCGAAGTGTTATCGGTGTGTTTGGATGGGACTTAAATGCAAGACCAGTCACTAATTTTATTTTTAAACTAATCTCTGCCGATCGCGTTGTAGATATCTATCCATTAGGTCTTATTTTAGGTGTGTTATCCGTTATATGGGCGAGTGATAAGATACGGAAATTTCTTTTTCAAGGCCATGTCATGAGTGGTGTGATTGCCACGCTCTTAATCCTTGCTAACCCATTTTTACTCGCTAATGCTTCATACCATTATGATGCATTGACGATGTTTCTCGCTACTGCCCTGGCGATTTGGGCCACATTTGTTACTGAAGAGGTGAAAAGTTGGTTGGGTCTCGGTTTAACCTGTTTTATATTATTTTTAGTGTGGTCAACGTATCAACCCGCAATCAATCTGTTTTTAACTTTGTCGGTTATTTTCTATATTGATAGGGCTGTTTTCCTTAAAACTAAAAACATTAATATTGATATTTTATTAAAAGCTCTTGCCCTTGTTTTGAGTTATATCATCTATAGTCTCTCTTTCCAGCATCTTGTGGGTGGGGCTTATAGTGTTCAGCATAGTGAATTATTAAAAATTAATGGAAGTTTTATTCATCAATTTATTGTACACATCAAATTATTTTTTGGTATGATTCATCTACTATTTGAAGGGCACTTCAAATATGTGGCCTATGGTTATGCGTTGATCTTTTTTATGAGTGTTTTTTATTTAGACTTTACACAGGTAAGAAAAAATAGTTTAAAATTAAGTCGATTTTACTCTTATATATTATTATCATCGCCTTTAGTTATTATTTTTTTATCCTTTCTTATCTTTTGTTTTTTAAAAGAACCTGTTGTTAAATACCGAGTTATGATAGGGTTTTCTGGCGTTTTGGTTTATCTATTTTATCTTTTAAATAAAGTGATCATAAAAAACAAAAGTCATTGGTTGATGATACCGATGCTGGTTATCTTTTATATTTATGCGGCGGTTTACCCAAATGCTCAGCAAGCGCGTTATGACAACTATTTATTAGCTATTCACACAATAGGTGAGAGGATTAATCAGACTAATTTTAAATCAAAAGAGTTGATGGTCGCTGGAACCTTTCCCGCAGTTAATGTGAATTTAGCAACGAAAGATGCTTATCCAATCATATTTTATTTATTGAAGTCATATTTCACAGATATGTATTTGGAGAGTAACTCTGAATTACTAACAAGTGGTGCAAATCTATTTAAACATGATTTTCTCACTAAAGATCTAAATATTGTATTTAAATCTAAATCAGCAGTTTTAAAGGACGGTTATTTTCACGTCATTAGTGATACCCCGTATTATACGTTAGGCGAGAAAAAAGATAGCTTTGCGGTTGTGTTTAAAGGAAAGGAATAGCATAACAGGTTAATAGAAATGACGGCTAGCCCAGCTACAAACTTGCCATGAGCTGGGTTGCTGGCTGCTATAGCTGAGGGCGACGTAAGCATGTGATCACCTAACTTTATGTGCAGTCGACTGGTCAGTGTTTGTGAAATGATTTAAGTGATTCATATGACAGGTCATAACGCAGATACATCTTTGATGCTGAGTTGGTATTATGGCGTAAAAATTGTATGGCATATGAGAGTAAAACTTTTGACGCCCATGATGTAACACTTTGTCGATAGTTGGGGCCGTCTGCATCTGTTGAATTAATCGGTAGGACGAGTATGCAACTCTCAGTGATCATTCCAGCTTACAATCTGCAAGATTATATTGGCCCATGTTTAGCAAGTGTGCTTGAGCAGCAGTGTCGTTTCGACTTTGAAGTAATTGTGTGTGACGATGCTTCGAGTGATCATACTGCCCAAGTCATTGAAACTATGCGCCAACGCTACCCAGAGCGGTTGCAGGTGATGACGAATTGCCCAAATTTAGGGTTGGTTGCCACCATGGCTCGTTTGCTCGATCGCGCAAAGGGTCAATTGATTGCGTATCTTGACGGTGATGATTTAGCGCTGCCAGGGAAACTCCAAACAATGGTCGATTATTTAAATACGCACCCTGATTGTGCGCTGGCGTATCATGAAGCAGACGTATTTGATAGTGAGACCGGTGCGCAACTTAAACGATTTAGCCGCGATTTTTACAATGCCCAATATATTCCGCAGCAAGCAACGGTTGAGCATTTGATTCGCTATGGCACTTTTTTACAGGCGAGTAGTATTGTCTTTCGACGCCACGCCTTTTTGATCCAGGCCCTTGAACACGAGTGCCAAATCATCTGTGATTATCCATGGCATATTATGAACGCGGGGTATCTTGACGGCAGTATTGATCGGGTAGATCAGGTATTGGGTCGCTACCGCGTACATGCCAATAGCTTTGGTGCGCAAACCGCAAGAGATGTACAGCGTCGTTTAACAGTAACGCGAGAGTTAGAAACAGCCTGCCGATTGGGGCAACAATTTGGGGTGAGCAATGAAGCCATCGATGCGGGCATTGCCCATGTGCGCTTTGCTGCTGCATTGTATTTTTTACGCCAAGGCGAAGATGCTCTGTTTAGTGAGATGATCCAACTGTCAGTGCAATCATCCGTTTATTTTGATGCGCGCCACCGTGAGGTGGCAACGCTTTGCCATCAGCCGCAGCAAGCGCGGCAATTATTTCACTTCGCATAAGTTCCTAATATGATGGCTTCTTTATCGGTTATTCTGTTTTTAGAGCAATTGCCCGTTACGTTGGCGGTTCAACTCATTGCGCGGTGGCGGGTTGATGCCCACTATTATTTGGTGTGTACGGAATCGACACCGATAAGTGCCGCCAATATTAAATGCTGTCATTTTTCACAGTTGCCACAATTAATGGCAAGTTGTGCCCAGCAGACACGCATTCTCATCAATGATGATGGTGTGCTGGCGATGCCAGATTCAGCAGGCATCGCGCAAGTTGAACGTTCACGGCAAGTCGGAATCGTGAGTTTACGCCGTCCCGATCAGTTTGGCTGCTACGCGCCAGGGCTTGGCTATACCCCAGATCACTACTTATCGGCTATTGTGCTACCGAGCGGATTGTATCCAGATTGGGGTGAGCTTGGTTTTGCTCGGCGCTGGGCGGGTCATCTGGCCGCTCTGCGCTCGCTTGAGCAAAATGGTGGGTATCTGTTATTAGGGTTTGATCCACTCTTATTCCCTGCATTGCATGGGATTAAAGGCGCACATGTGATTCAAACCCGATTTCAGGCCATCGAAGTGCTGCGGTGCGCCGTGAAGCTGTGGCCAGAAGGTTTTGATGAGGACTGGCTAGCCGATACTTTGCAAGTAATCACTCAAATTGCTACCTTGAGCGATCATACTCTGCCCAAGCAAGCGGATCATGAACAGCAACTGAAAGCTCAGATTGATCAGTATCTTACTGTGTTGACTAATAACATATTAGCAGTTGGGCAGGCTTCGACAGCTAGTTCTGCGCCGAGCACTTTAACGGTCGATCTGCGTGATAAAGATCTGCTGGTTTTTAAAATTGATGCCATCGGTGACATGGTTGTTGCTACGCCTGTGATTGAAGCATTACTTGCCAGTGCTGCCCGCAGTGTTACTTTGGTGGTCACTGAGACGCTTTATCCGCTCGTCTCCAAAGACCCACGTTATAAAAAAGTAATTGCGGTGGGTCAAAATCAACTGGTGGCGCGCCATCAACCTGAGCAGTTACTCCTTGATGATCTGGGCTTATTTGACGAGCACTATGATGTGGCGATTTTTGCCCGCTATTATCCTGATTACAGCCTCGCGCATCACCTAGCTGTGTTGTTAGGGATCCCAGAGCGAGTCGGGCTGGTGAACTTGCAGGCCGATGAAGGGCGCTGTGCCAATCCGATTACCCATTTAACGTTAACGCATCCCCAACCTGTGTCACACCAACTGCATGAGGTGGAAAAACTGCTCGAGGTACTCAAACCCTTGTCGCTAGTGGCCTCCTCAAGCGAGTTGCGGTTGTGGCCGATCCCCGCTTATGCCAAGCGTCAAGAAACAATTGTTTTTGGCTTGGGGGCAAGTAGTGCGAAACGGCAATGGCCCATTAAGCGATATCTTGCCTTGGCGCAGCAACTCGTGCAGATTTATCCGAAGCGCTTTGCATTTGTATTTGTCGGTGGGGGCGATATTGATGCTCGTGTACTCCCTCAGCGCGTCGATATTATCAATCGGATTGGCCGTGATAATCTCTATGATACCTGTCGGCATCTTGCGGGGGCCACAATGTTTATTGGCAATGACAGTGGGGTGATGCACCTTGCTGCGGCCTTGACTAAACCCGTGGTTGAGTTATCAGTCCATCCCGTTGGTGCGCCGGCTTTTCATCTTAACTCCCCTGAGCGCTTTTCCCCATGGCAGGTCCCGCAACGAATTGTTCGTCCTCTACAACCTGCTGAACTTGCTTGCGCACAAGGCTGTCGGCATGAATTTGCCCATTGTATTTTGCAGATCACGGTCAATGAGGTTTACCTTGCTGCAATCGATTTATTGGAAGAAATTTCTCAATTAGGTAAAGGATGCAATCATGAGCAACAACACACTCCCTCTCGATTATCAGCCAGCCGGTGAACCGGGTAAAAATCATTCGCGGCGAGTCAATAGCGGTATTATTGAGCGGTATTTAGCGGGCAATACAGTGCTGGATATTGGTGGGGGGCAAGGCCCTGCGGTGACCCCGTGGGCGACCATTATGGATTTAGCCACCCCTGATTATGATGGTGAGCACCTCCCTTATGCCGACGGCGTGGTGGATGCGGTGTTCTCCAGCCACTGTTTAGAACATGTCACTGATCCTATTGCGACTCTACAAGAGTGGTATCGAGTACTCAAACTAGGTGGATTTATGGTCATTAGCGTACCCCATCACCACCTCTATGAGCGCAAAGCGGTATTGCCTTCCCATTGGAACCATGATCACAAGCGTTTTTACACCCCAGCCTCGCTGCTTGCCGATATTGAACAGGCGCTCACCATCAATAGCTACCGTATTCGGGAACTCCGTGATGTTGATGATGGCTACGACTATGCAATCACACCCGATCAACATGCCAAGGGATGTTATGAAATTGAAGTCATTATTGAAAAAATCACCCCACCGTGGTGGCATGACATCTTCTATCAGCGTTTGATTCATCAACTCACCGAGATTGGCAGTGAGAAGATTGCTATTTGTGGGGCAGGTGAGATGGGGGATGAAATTGCCGAAGTTCTGATTTGCGCTGGCGTATCGCCAACGTTATTTACAGATAAGCATCCCGTCACTGGTATTAAAAATATCAACGGAACCCGTATTCCAGTGGTCGGTGTTCATATGGCATTGGCCAACGGTGTTCGTCACTTTGTGATCGCCAGTGATAAGTATGCGAAAGCCATTCAGATGGATTTAGAACAAGCTGCTGCAGTGATTGGTGTAGCAATTCAAATTTATAGCATGCGGGATACGGCTAATTAATCATAGTGTTTGACTCGCTCTGTATGACATAAAGCGAGCTGATTCGCTTGAACTCAGGGCAATGTTCAATATGAGTCATCGTGGTTGATGGATTGGGTGATGCTGCGATAGTAGGTTTCATCATCCATATCGCGCCAGTAGCGCGGCGTGCGGCCAGTTTTTTTGTCAACTTTAGCGGTGGTTGGGTCGTTTAAACGGCCGGCTTCAAGGGCGAGCATGTCAGGTAGAGGCTGGCTGACATCCATATAGCACTGAATAAAATTCCATAAGCGCAGCATTTCATCGCGTGGCTCCGAGCGTTTGGAAAGCAGGAGTGCTGCCGGTATCCCCCGTCGATAACCTTGATAGCGATGCACCAACATCAAGCCATAGCGCATAAATCCTAACTGGGTGGGGGCCGAGGTCAGCACACAGTCAAATTCCACAAAAGGGTGTGAAAATCGAACCAACCGCCCAGGTCTATACAACGTGACCATGCCGGTTTGGCGGTTGAACTCAAAGAGTAGCCGTGGGCGTAGAAACCATAAGTTGGTGCGAAAGTTCGTCGAGAGTTCAAATTGAGCCCAAATCAACGCGCAGGGTAGAAAAATCCATTCGAGATATAGAATTGATGACGAGATAAAAGCTGGAATATCATAGTTAGAGGCAGGAATAAGGATAATTTGACCTATAAGAACTATAACAGAAATATAAAGTACTATAACCTTTGCTAATGCAGCAAGGAATAAGTAAAGTCGCCCCCAAAGCTGTGGAACATAGATCTGGATAAATTGTTCATTCCAGTTGTATTGAAAATCGCCATCATCTTCTTGCTCCATCTCTCGCCAGTGCTCCGGGGTCATATCCTCCAAGATTGACTGTGGGATCTGCTGATGGGTACGGTGAAAGGGCAGCGCGGCTTGTCCTGCGCTAAGTAACTTACTCAGTAGTCGCTTGGCCTTAGCCGGTGGTTGTGGCGCAATGGTTTGGCTGTTATAAGCGTTGGGGCTGTACTTTTGCATATCGGTATCGTTTTATTTGGTTAGGCCGTTGAGAGTTTTCTTCAAGGGAATGACGTGGGTGCCGTTTCATTCCCATGAAGGTAGGCTTAGATGAAATGATTCGCCAGATATCATCCAGATGGTTTAACACGACTCTCGATCAGCGACCACGGGAATCGTTTCACCCATCATCGGGTCAGGGTATGTTCTCACGGTCTGACGGATGGTTTGCGCAAAGGTGGCTTCATCCATATCACGCCAGTAGCGCGGCGTGCGGCCAGTTTTTTTGTCAACTTTAGCGGTGGTTGGGTCGTTTAAACGGCCGGCTTCAAGGGCGAGAATGTCGGGTAGTGGCTGGCTGACATCCATATAGCATTGAATAAAATTCCATAAACGCAGCATTTCATCGCGCGGCTCCGAGCGCTTGGGGAGCATAAGAGATGCGGGGATCCCTCGCCAATAGCCTTGATAGCGATGCACCAACATCAAGCCATAGCGCATAAATCCTAACTGGGTGGGCGCAGATCTCAGCACACCGTCAAATTCCACAAAAGGGTGCGAGAATCGGACGCGCTGCCAGCGTTTATACAGTGTGACCATGCCGGTTTGGCGGTTGAACTCAAAGAGTAGCCGTGGGCGTAAAAACCATAAGTTGGTGCGAAAGTTCGTCGAGAGTTCAAATTGAGCCCAAATCAACGCGCAGGGTAGAAAAATCCATTCGAGATATAGAATTGATGAATGAATTAAAAATGGCACATCATAATCAGATAGGGGAAATGAAATGCATTGAGTAATAATAAAAAAGAAAGTGAAGTAAATAACGACCGCTTTTGCTAATACTGAAAGGTAAAGATAGAATTGCCCCCAAAGCTGTGGAACATAGATCTGGATAGATTGTTCATTCCAATTGTATTGGACTTCCCCCCCGTTATGTTGTTCCATTTGCCGCCAGCGCTCCGGTGTGATCTCTTCCAATAGTGATTGTGGGATCTGCTGATGGGTTCGGTGAAAGGGGAGTGGGGTTTGTCCTAGCCAAAGCAGTTTACTCAGTAGCCGCTTCGCTTTGGCGGGCGGTTGTGGTGCAATGGTTTGGCTGTTATAAGCGTTAGGGCTGTACTTTTGCATATCGGTATCGTTTTATTTGGTTAGGCCGTTGTGGGGCAGTTGAATGTTTTCTTCAAGGGAATGACGTGGGTGCCGTTTCATTCCCATGAAGGTAGGCTTAGATGAAATGATTCGCCAGATATCATCCAGATGGTTTAACACGATTCTCGATCAGCGACCACGGGAATCGTTTCACCCATCATCGGGTCAGGGTATGTTCTCACGGTCTGACGGATGGTTTGCGCAAAGGTGGCTTTATCCATATCGCGCCAGTAGCGCGGCGTGCGGCCAGTTTTTTTGTCAACTTTAGCGGTGGTTGGGTCGTTTAAACGGCCGGCTTCAAGGGCGAGCATATCAGGTAGAGGCTGGCTGACATCCATATAGCACTGAATGAAATTCCATAAGCGCAGCATTTCATCGCGCGGCTCCGAGAGTTTGGAAAGCAGGAGTGCTGCCGGGATCCCCCGTCGATAACCTTGATAGCGATGCACCAACATCAAGCCATAGCGCATAAATCCTAACTGGGTGGGGGCCGAGGTCAGCACACAGTCAAATTCCACAAAAGGGTGTGAAAATCGAACCAACCGCCCAGGTCTATACAACGTGACCATGCCGGTTTGGCGGTTGAACTCAAAGAGTAGCCGTGGGCGTAAAAACCATAAGTTGGTGCGAAAGTTCGTCGAGAGTTCAAATTGAGCCCAAATTAACGCACTGGGTATGAAAATCCATTCCAAATACCATATGGAGCTTGAAATAAATCCCAGAATATCATAATGAGTTGCTGGTATAATAGCTATTTGTATAATCATAATAAAGATGGATATATACAATACGATCACTTTTGCTAATGCAGCAAGGAATAAATAGAGTCGCCCCCAAAGCTGTGGAACATAGATCTGGATAAATTGTTCATTCCAGTTGTATTGAAAATCGCCATCATCTTCTTGCTCCATCTCTCGCCAGCGCTCTGGGGTCATATCCTCCAAGATTGACTGTGGGATCTGCTGATGGGTACGGTGAAAGGGCAGCGCGGCTTGTCCTGCGCTAAGTAACTTACTCAGTAGTCGCCGCTTGGCCTTAGCCGGTGGTTGTGGCGCAATGGTTTGGCTGTTATAAGCGTTGGATCCGTACTTTTGCATATCGGTATCGTTTTATTTGGTTAGTCGGTTGAGAGTTTTCTTCAAGGGAATGACGTGGGTGCCGTTTCATTCCCATGAAGGTAGGCTTAGATGAAATGATTCGCCAGATATCATCCAGATGGTTTAACACGACTCTCGATCAGCGACCACGGGAATCGTTTCACCCATCATCGGGTCAGGGTATGTTCTCACGGTCTGACGGATGGTTTGCGCAAAGGTGGCTTCATCCATATCGCGCCAATAGCGCGGCGTGCGGCCAGTTTTTTTGTCAACTTTAGCGGTGGTTGGGTCGTTTAAGCGGCCGGCTTCAAGGGCGAGCATGTCGGGCAGTGGCTGGCTGACATCCATATAGCATTGAATGAAATTCCATAAACGCAGCATTTCATCGCGCGGCTCCGAGCGCTTGGAAAGCAGGAGTGCTGCCGGTATCCCCCGTCGATAACCTTGATAGCGATGCACCAACATCAAGCCATAGCGCATAAATCCTAACTGGGTGGGGGCCGAGGTCAGCACACAGTCAAATTCCACAAAAGGGTGTGAAAATCGAACTAACCGCCCAGGTCTATACAACGTGACCATGCCGGTTTGGCGGTTGAACTCAAAGAGTAGCCGTGGGCGTAAAAACCATAAGTTGGTGCGAAAGTTCGTCGAGAGTTCAAATTGAGCCCAAATCAACGCGCAGGGTAGAAAAATCCATTCGAGATATAGAATTGATGAATGAATTAGGAAAGGGATATCATAGTCAAATGCGGGAAGAGCTGTCAGTTCTGCTATGATGACAAAAATAGTGATATAAAGTACTATAACCTTTGCTAATGCAGCAAGGAATAAATAGAGTCGCCCCCAAAGCTGTGGAACATAGATCTGGATAAATTGTTCATTCCAGTTGTATTGAAAATCGCCATCATGTCTTTGCTCCATCTCTCGCCAGCGCTCCGGTGTGATCTCTTCCAATAGTGATTGTGGGATCTGCTGATGGGTTCGGTGAAAGGGGAGTGGGGTTTGTCCTAGCCAAAGCAGTTTACTCAGTAGCCGCTTCGCTTTGGCGGGCGGTTGTGGTGCAATGGTTTGGCTGTTATAAGCGTTGGATCCGTACTTTTGCATATCGGTATCGTTTTATTTGGTTAGTTGGTTGAGTGTTTTCTTCAAGGGAATGACGTGGGTGCCGTTTCATTCCCATGAAGGTAGGCTTGGTCACGCAATGAAATGATTCGCCGGATATCATCCAGATGGTTTAACACGACTCTCGATCAGCGACCACGGGAATTGTTTCACCCATCATCGGGTCAGGGTATGTTCTCACGGTTTGACGGATGGTTTGCGCAAAGGTGGCTTCATCCATATCGCGCCAGTAGCGCGGCGTGCGGCCAGTTTTTTTGTCAACTTTAGCGGTGGTTGGGTCGTTTAAGCGGCCGGCTTCAAGGGCGAGAATGTCGGGGAGTGGCTGGCTGACATCCATATAGCATTGAATGAAATTCCATAAACGCAGCATTTCATCGCGCGGCTCCGAGAGTTTGGTGAGCAGGAGTGCTGCCGGTATCCCCCGTCGATAACCTTGATAGCGATGCACCAACATCAAGCCATAGCGCATAAATCCTAACTGGGTGGGGGCCGAGGTCAGCACACAGTCAAATTCCACAAAAGGGTGTGAAAATCGAACCAACCGCCCAGGTCTATACAACGTGACCATGCCGGTTTGGCGGTTGAACTCAAAGAGTAGCCGTGGGCGTAAAAACCATAAGTTGGTGCGAAAGTTCGTCGAGAGTTCAAATTGAGCCCAAATCAACGCGCAGGGTAGAAAAATCCATTCGAGATATAGAACAGATGAATGAATTAAAAATGGCACATCATAATCAGATAGGGGAAATGAAATGCATTGAGTAATTATAAAAAAGAAAGTGAAGTAAATAACGATCACTTTTGCTAATGCAGCAAGGAATAAATAGAGTCGCCCCCAAAGCTGTGGAACATAGATCTGGATAAATTGTTCATTCCAGTTGTATTGAAAATCGCCATCATGTCTTTGCTCCATCTCTCGCCAGCGCTCCGGGGTCATATCCTCCCATAGTGACTGTGGGATCTGCTGATGGGTCCGGTGAAAGGGCAGCGCGGCTTGTCCTGCGCTAAGTAACTTACTCAGTAGTCGCCGCTTGGCCTTAGCCGGTGGTTGTGGCGCAATGGTTTGGCTATTGTAAGCATTTGGGCCGTAACTAGACATTTTTAACCTCAAGGATATTCATAGAGTCTTGCCAGTAGGGTTGATTTTTTTTGGAAAAGTCAGGTTTGATCTTACTTGTCTTTTTATTTTGGATATCTGCTTGCACATCTTGATATTGATCGATTTCAGGTAAAGGAAAAATAAGATCATTGATTTGCAGTTGTACTTTGGCATGAATCGATTTTTTACTAACAATAGAGGTTTTTTGGGAACTTCCGATTGGTGGAATCGGAATCACTTTTTCTTTGCCTTTTAGCGTATTGGCAAAAAGATATATCTTTCCTTCAATTGTGTCATAGCTATCAATGGGTTGGGCAGCTTTACTCGATGTACTATTAAGATAGCGGTAATGCGGTGGATTTGGTTTTGAGTCGATAGTATATCCATTATAAAGGGTTGCTGATTGTTGTATGTCAACTTCAAATGAGTCGAAAGTTTGCTGGGCAAAGAAGTGATACTCTGATTTATTCACATGAATTAAATGGGGAATATTACAGCTGATATAGACCGCATGGGTGATCCCTGCTTTTTTTAACGCTTCTCGTTTTTGGTATTTGTGCGGCAATTGATCCACGGGGTAGACGATCGCTCTCAGTGATAAAAATAAATTTAAGAGTTGGTTAAAGGCAAGGCTTGGATCTTGATTGAGGTAGGCATATGGGCCAGTTGCTTCGGGCGTTTCACCAAAAGGGCCATGTTTTAGCCATTTTTCAATATTAGTATCGGTAAAGTAGTAGACAATTGCAGCGCCAGTTATAACAATGATTAAACCTATCCAACTTACTATCCCTAAAGTCATTGCCTCAACGCCTTCTGCTATCCCGGCTCCTTCTACTATCTCGGAGCCTGCTAGTAAGTTACTGGCTAGTGTTGATATCAGTGTACCGACTGCGACCATGCCCATCCCCATGGCTGCGTCGTAATCTTCTTCCCGCCATAGTCGAATCATTTGCCAAGTTGCTACAGCTACAGTGAATAACCCCGCTGTAATATTTACCACATCTAGTATACTGAGGCTTTCTTTTAAATTGACGGAGAATTCAAATTTACCAACTTGTTGGGTGAAGCCTTTATCTTTACCCATATAAACTGCAACTTTATTGGATGTACTTAGCACTTTTGCTCTAGTCATGCTCAACTTTTCAGCTTTCATAGCATAAAAATTATGAGCCGAAATAGCCGCTGCTGATAAATCTACGATTGCAGACATAATACTAGATATAGAAAATAATCTATCATGTTTATTATAATTAATAATGCTATTTTTTAAATTCCAGAATTCTATCGCCATAATAAAAATAGGAACATTAAACCTTTCATAGGCTGTTTTTGCATTTAGTTTGCCTTCTCGCACAAGGCGTCTAGCGCGAGTACTCTCTGTTAAATATTTTTCAATATCTTTATCCGGATTTTTCAATACAACAAATTTCACATCCTCTACTTTGGAAATATTTGCCTTCATCCCCTTCGGTAGACGGTTTTTACTGGTGTCGGCGAGTATCTCATCATTTACGTTGGCTGTGCCATACGCCGTTTTTCTACCCGTTTGCTGATAGACATAAGGTTTTGTATTTAGGTTCGTTGATGGATTTTTCTCTAAGCCAGTTAGCCCAATGAGTAACCCGTTTAACTCCTGGTTATTATTGGCTGATATAAATTCAAGTGAGCCAAATTGATCGCTGGCTAATATTTTAATTAAACTTAAGTTGTTGATGTATAACTTTGAAAAATGAACAGAATAGAGATCGCTGCGCAAAGCATTCGCTACCTTTAACCACATTTCAGCATAACTACTGGTTATTTTGTCAATAACACCGAAAATACGTCGCATTTGACTAAACTGAGATTCTGCGGAATTTTTTTGTTCAGCGGTGCTAGTTGCAATGGTCAGTGTATCGATACAAACAGAATCCGTTGGTTGTAATAACAAGTTCTGGTTGGCCCATTGACTCAGATGCGGTAGGGTTAAAAATCCTGTGCCGTCATTGGCAGGTGCTGGCTGCTGATAATTACTCACTTCATTTATCACATCCTGTTGTAGAAATATGATTTGGGTGAGAGCAGAATCTGTATATAAACTGATTAATTGGTTTAGATAACTATGCGCATGATGTTTTTTTTCTTCTGGAAGTAGTAGATCATCATTTTCAATTGGGTCATTGAGTAATGCACTATTACAGCGATTGAGGAGTACATGTCCCCCTAAACCATTGGCATCATCTAAACTTGTAATATCTTTAAGTATTAGCACTAAATCTCGATCGGACAAGTGGTGATAAAGATGTTGTTTTAACTCTTCTAGTTGTGCTCGGCATGTTGCTCTTTCATCTATGCGTAGGCTTAAGTTAAAAGGCGTACCAGTGCCTCTTTTGAGCAAATCGAGATGCTCATGTAATTTATTTTTCTGTTGACCCAGTTGCTCGGGAAAAATGATTTTGGTCGCTAAATGAGCACTTTTAAAATTTCGTTGAAGGCGCGCATCTTTTTGCAGTTGTTGATAGTAAAGCTGGGCATATTGCGTCGTGGCAAGTATTTGTCGCAGTGCTTGAATAGGGTCTGCTAGCGTCATAACGCGATAGACATGTGTTTTAGCAACGCTCAGCCAGTCTGTTACCGTCGTTGCGGCCCAATTTTTTGAAAAATCAATCGATTGCTGATTATCTGTCGATTTCTTCGTGAGTATTTCAGCGAACGCATCAACTTGGGCCGCATATTGGTGCTGATTCACCGAGGGAATGGTTTGGTCAGTGGTATTTGCAAGGTTGGCTTGAGCATTGTTAAACGTATTGGATAATACCTTGCCGGTTAGATCTTGGTTAAATTCATAAGGGTTTCCTAGTGACATTTCTGCTGCTAAGTCTCTGGGACGCATTGCCTGCAATGTTGTGGCTAATTCTAAGTGCTGAGGGAGTGGCGTAAAGCGTTTGTTGATCTCCGTTGGGGTTGACTCGAGATAGTTGAGTCGCGCCGCGCTCCATGGCACCTCTGAAAAAGCAATTCGTATGTTAGTCGATGAGTCGTTATCTTTAAATGGGATCCAAATGCAATCAAGGGGTTTGCCGGTTGCTTTTCGTGGCGTCTCTAATACGAAGGGCTGATCCCTTGCGGTTCGATAACTGAATAGATCAACATCTTGAAAATGGGGCTGTCCTTGTGAATCGGTCGTAATTTGTAGCTCACGCCAAATTCTTTTATTATAAACGATATAGAGATAGCCGTTGCGCACGGGAACTTGCTGCGAATCTTTGCGCGCCACGTTATTTTGATGCGGCATAAATGACAGTGGAATAATCGCTTGCAGCTGATATTTTTGAGCTGTTTTTTTACGCCGCTCAGTTGCACTCACGTTTTGAAAAAGAGGAAGCTTGATCGATTTATGCTCACTTTCCACGTTTAACCAAACGTGACGAGGCTCTTTTTGTTTCTGCCAATTCCAACTGTATATGGACGTATATTGCGACTCTTTATCCGGTGTTTCTTCTAGCGTTGTATCAAGAACTTTTTGCTGCTCGAGAGACTGCAATTCTTGCATATCTGTTTGGTCATAAAAAAGAAAACCTTGTTTTTCATCATGTTCGATCCCGGTTACTTCAATGAATAATTTTTGACCATCACATGCTGTTTTTGATGTGATCTTATCTGTTTCGTCTGTCATTATTTATTCTCTATCTTTGATTATGTATTTCAGGATTTTTCTGTTAGGTGTGTTTCTTTTTCCAGATAAACCTATTGAGTGCCGGTTTCATCACGATACTTTTGTATGAGAGATTTTATTTGGCTCTCACGCATTTTCCAAGGCTGTGATTTTTCAGTGACATTATTCTTGCCATGTCTAAATACCCACTTGCTGGTTTTTCCGACTTGTTGCTCTAAGTATTGAATACCCCAAAATGGCGCAAGCCAGTCGGCGGTATCTTTAATAGAAGATTCAGAGAAAAAGTAACTGGCTACAATCGGGTGATAGTAATGAAATATGCCTTTTTTATTGTCAATTAATATGTTGAGTCTAGTGCGAAACCATGTAGTAATTTGCTCCAATGATTTTTTTTGATTATCTGCGAAGTACAATGAATGCTGTGCTGATATGGATCGGAGTAATTCGTCGGTGTTATCTTTTAGCTGTATGATGAGCGGGCTAAACTTAATTAAGTCATTGAGCTGAGTGTTCCAATATAATGGCTCAATCGTATGAGATTTTATTTTTGAATAAATCTTTTCTGGCATCCCTTCATAGTAACTTACGAGTACATACCATCCTAACGTCTGCTTTTTGTCATCTCGATGTTGCAACTGTAATTCACTCATGCGTCATTCCTACATGGGCAGTTGGATAAAGGGCATGTTCCATCTGCGCGCTTTTGGCAGGTTATGGTGATTGGGGTGCCTGTTTTTATATCCGCCAATACTTGTTGATACAGTGATGCGGGTGTTGCCTGATATTGCTGCTTTGTCAAAGACTGGGGTGCTTCTACATCTCCTGGCAATTTTGCAATATGACCGGCATAACCACTGCCGTTGCTGGCACTGCCGCCTGAGTTCAGTTTGACTTTAGGGCCGCTAGCGCTGATGCCGGTACTGTCGATGGTGATAAAGCTTCCCCCTGCTTTTAAAGTAATGGCGGCGCCTGCTTCTAAGGTGATTTTAATGCCGCCGTTGAGGTGGATCTCTCGGCTGGTCTGGTCAAGTAGCGAGGCATCGGTTTTTAGATGTAGCGACTGCTCAACATACTGGGTTTGCATGCCCCGGACATGCACCCGGCTTTCCCCGTCCACACGATTGTGTTCATCGCCCTTGATGTGGCTGAACTGATGGCGGGCCACCGTCAGATGAT
>NZ_JBEQCT010000010.1:0-94680 GCF_046054155.1 Celerinatantimonas yamalensis | reverse complement strand
GGTTAAACCGTCTGAACCCTGAGTGGCTGTCGCTGTGAAGCGGTGTGCCGTCTCAGTGGTTGCGCATTATAGGGATAGCTCGGTTTTACGCAAGTGCTTTTTGCAATAATTTTGAAACTTTCTGCTCGCTTGAACACTAAACCATCATTTCGATGATTTAACACCCATTTATTGAATGAATAGCTATGTTTTTATCCCATAATACCTTTATATCTTCACTTATTTATTGTTTTAATAAGTCGTCACCATCGTTGGATCAACACACTATCCGCATGGAACTGCTGCTGTTCATCCAGCAAAATTTCAGATAGGTTGTTTCAGATCCTAGGGATGCTCTTAGGTTTAAACATGGCAAGGGACGTTTTAGTTTTAGTTAGTACCTATTTGCTTAAGTACCTCTTATAGTATTGTGAGTTAATCCCATTATCTTTGCTAGATTGTAATAGATGTCTTTAGCCGTAAATCACAGATGACTCATCTGAGGCCATCAGTTACCATAGCCGCCTTTTTTAAAATCCCATACTATATACATATCCCAGGAGTATTTGATTCATGGTGTTTTCCCTTGGTCAGCGTTGGATTAGCGATTCAGAATCAGAGCTAGGTTTAGGAACAGTAGTTGCTGTTGAAGGACGAATGATCACGGTACTATTTCCTGCAACAGGTGAAAATCGCCTCTATGCTAAAGAAGAAGCTCCCGTGACTCGAGTAATCTTTAATGTAGGTGATGAAATATCGCACGTCGATGGCTGGCAGATGACAGTCAGTGATGTAGCTGAACAAAATGGACTGTTAGTTTATCACGGGGTCCGTCACGATAATGAAGAAGCCGATGAAATCAAGGAAGTCTTCTTAAACCACTTTTTGAAGTTTAATAAACCTCAAGATCGCCTGTTCGCTGGTCAAATTGACCGCTTCGATCGTTTTGTTATCCGCCATCACGCGCTTTGGCAACAATACAACACACAACAGTCATCACTTCGCGGCCTACTCGGGGCCAAAGTAAGCTTAATTGCACATCAGCTATATATTGCTAAAGAAGTGGGTCGCCGCTTTGCCCCACGGGTCATGCTCGCTGATGAGGTTGGCCTAGGTAAAACCATTGAGGCAGGTTTAATTATCCATCAGCAAATTACCGCAGGATTAGCCCAGAGGGTCTTGATTGTGGTCCCTGAAACACTGCAACATCAGTGGTTGGTCGAAATGTTGCGCCGCTTTAATCTTCCTTTTAGCTTATTCGATGAAGAACGCTGCGTTGAAGCTTACGCTGATTCAGATAATCCATTTGATACCGCCCAGCTCGTTTTGGTCAGTTTAGATTTTTTACGTGGTAAAAAGCGTCGTTTTGAACAATTGTGTGATACCCAGTGGGATCTTTTGGTTGTCGATGAAGCCCATCATCTAAAATGGGATGACCAACACCCAAGCCGCGCATTTCAAATCGTTGAAGCATTGAGTGATGAGATCCCAGGCGTTTTATTACTCACCGCAACACCGGATCAAATGGGCCATCATAGCCACTTTGCCAGGTTACGTCTGCTCGACGCTGAGCGATTTCACGACTATGACGCTTTCTTGGAAGAGGAAAAACACTATCATCAGTTAGCCGAACTGGCCGCCCCTTTGATTGATAATGAATTACTCACGCAAGCTCAGCTTGAGGCTCTAACCACGCTCAGTGGCATTACACTCCATGCCTCTTTGAATAACGTCAATAGCGAGGATGAATTAGCTCGGACACTGACTCGCCACCAGTTATTTGCCGAACTACTCGATTGTCATGGGACAGGACGTGTTATGTTCCGAAATACTCGATCCGCAGTGCCTGGTTTTAAACCCCGCCGCTTACATACCTATGCGATGCCACTTCCTAGTCAATATAAAACGGCATTGCGGGTACACACTATGATGAGTGGCCAGCAGCCCATCGAAAAACGGGCGATGCAATTATTGTATCCAGAAGCCCTGTACCAATCGCTTGAAGGTGAAGGGATTCAATGGACTCACTATGATCCTCGCGTACAGTGGCTATTAGATTTTCTATTGGCCAATAAACAAGAAAAAGTCCTCGTGATCTGTGCCAGCGCCAATACGGCACTCGCTATTGAGGAAGCCGCGCGGACCGAAGAAGGGATCCGTGGAACGGTCTTTCACGAAGGGATGAGTATTATCGAGCGGGATAAAGCAGGTGCCTATTTTGCCCAAGAAGAGGCTGGAGCGCAATTGATGGTTTGCTCAGAGATAGGTTCAGAGGGACGCAATTTTCAATTTGCCCGTCATTTAGTTCTATTTGATCTCCCCACCAACCCTGATCTCCTCGAACAGCGCATTGGTCGCTTGGATCGCATCGGTCAACGCCATGAAGTGGCCATTCATGTTCCTTACATGGAACATACGGCACAAGAACGGTTGCTGCAGTGGTATCACCGCGGACTTAATGCCTTTGAAGCGCCTTGCTCAACAGGCAATGCCATCTACCAAAAACATGGTATAGCTTTGCTCGAGCAACTGGTAGATGAAAACGAAGAGCCATTGCTTGAATTAATCGAAACAACACGCAACGATCACCAACAGTTACTTGCCGAAATGGAAGCTGGACGAGATCGCCTCTTAGAGATGCATTCAAGTGGCGGAGAACAAGCCGCGCAGCTGATAGAAGAAATCGCTGAACACGAAGGACAGCCGCAATTTATAAACCAAACGCTACGTTTATTCGATGTACTCGGATTGCAGCAAGATGATATCGGTGAACAAATCATGCTCGTGAAGCCGACTGAACAGATGCTCGTTGCATCACTTCCTGGACTTAATCCAGACGGGCAGCTCGTCACATTTGATCGGGATACCGCCTTGCACCGCGATGAAGTTGCACTACTCAGTGAAGAACATCCATTAGTTGAAGCAGCGCTGGATGCCATTTTATCCGCCGAGACAGGTTCAACATCAGTTGCACTACTCAGAAATAATGCTCTACCAGCTGGTAGCTTCTTTTTAGAATGTTTATTCGTCGTCGAAACATCCGCGCCACCTCAATATCAGATCAGTCAATATTTACCAGCAACGCCAATTCGAGTATTACTGGATAAAAACGGCAACGATCTGTCAAATAAAGTTGCTTTTGAAACCTTCAATCATCAGCTAAGTGCAGTGAATCGTCATATTGGTAGTAAATTAGTTAACGCCTCTCAAACCCAGATCCATTCGCTGATCAATCAATCACAAGAGCTCGCCAAAGCGCAAGTGGCTGACATTGTGGATCAGGCACGATTGCGAGCACAGAATAAACTGGGGGCAGAGTTCAGTCGACTCACCGCTCTAAAACAGCGTAACCCCGCGATTCGTGACGATGAGTTAGACTTTTGGCAATCACAGCAAAGCGCAGTACAAGAGTATCTCGATCAAGCTCAGATCAAATTGGATGCATTACGATTTATTGTGATTGCACCGACAAAATAGTTGCTATGGCCGGTTTTACCGGCCTTTCTATCACAACTTGCTTAGGTTAATAGATGGCTGATTTTATCTACACCCCTCCGGTATTACCGTATATGCCGGTCATTTACCAAGATGATGATATCGCTGTATTCGATAAACCTGCCGGACTATTGTCCGTCCCCGGACGTTTGCTGGGGAACCGCGATAGCTTAGCCATTCGCGCACTAAGAGTCTGGCCTAATGCCAAAGTGGTTCACCGCTTAGATATGGCAACTTCTGGAGTATTAGTCATGGCTCTACATAAACAGGCTCAAAGCCATTTATCGCGACAATTTCAGCAGCGCCAAACCCATAAACAATACCTTGCTGAAATTTGGGGAAGCCCTATAGAAGAGAACGGTTGTGTCGATTTACCGCTACGCTGTGATTGGCCTAATCGCCCTAGGCAAATCGTCGACTGGGCACTAGGCAAAAATGCAAAGACTCACTGGCAGGTCCTTGAGCGCCGCACCCATACCACAATTGTTGCACTTACCCCTGTTACTGGCAGATCGCACCAATTACGCGTACATATGCTTAAACTAGGGCATGCCATCATCGGTGATCAACTTTATGCACATCCATCTGCTCGCCAAGCGGCATCGCGGCTGCATCTTCATGCTGCCCAACTATCGTTTTACCATCCGATCACGAATCACTGGCTTTGTTTTTCATCACCCGCAACTTTTGCTCCCAACAGCCTGTTAACAGAGAGTGCCAAGACAATAAGCCCCCTCACTAATGCGCCACTTTCTCTTCACGCGAAACATCTATGAGGTTTTATCTTAGGCATAATTCCACCATAATAGTCAGCAACATCATTGAAAGAGGAATAGCGCATGAGGCGCGGCATCATCATTCTCACCTTATGGCTTATTTCACTGCTCGCTCAAGCGCAGAGCATTTCTGCATTATGGCAACAAGTTCCAGGTTATAGACCGTTAACCGTCGATAAACAACAAGAAGTATCTTTATGGTTAGATGAACAAACCGCCAAAAAAGTTGGAACCGTCATTTTACTGCCGGATTGGGGAGAACTACCCACCAGCGATGACGCAATTGAACCGCTACGCAAAATGCTGCCAAAGTGGGGTTGGCAAACGATCGCAATTACTCCCCCTGTGCCAGTCAAGCGACAGCTCATTATTGCCAATGATGATCCCAAAGCCGTCGATGCATATCAACAAAAATTACTCGATACGCTCGATGCACTCGATAAACAGAGAAAAGAACGTTTTGGCTACCAAGTGATCGTTGCCCAAGGCGTCATGGCGGCTTGGATACTAAGAATTTATCAGCAAAAACAACGTCCCATGCCTGACGCATTAGTTATCATTGACAGCTATTTTCCAAATGAAAAATTTAATCAAGCCATCGCCCAAGAGCTCGCACAACTGACCTGTCCTGTTTATGACATCTATTTTCGCAGCGCTAACAACTGGGCGCTAAGCGGCGTCAAAGCGCGGCGCATCGCGATGCAACGTGTCCAAAAGCTCGATTACCGTCAAAGTGAACTGCAAAGTGCTCCATATCTTGCAACATCAGGACAACAATTAGCCAAACAGTTGTATGGTTGGTTTAGCGCCTTAGGATGGAATTAAAACTTGGTTGTAGAATACATATCTATCTAAGAAATAACTCGTTATGATGCAATTGCGCAGCGATCATTAGCAAAGGAGTCAGTATGGCAACCATCGTCTGTCTAGAACGCGATAGTTTAGGTACACAATTCACCCTCCCTCCATTAAAAGGCGATCACCAATGGCGTGATTACCCATCAACAGCCCCTGAACAAGTCACGGCCCGATTACGCGATGCGGATGTTGCCGTCGTTAATAAAGTGGTGTTGAATGCAGATGTTTTATCGCAATTACCTAAGCTCAAGTATATTGCCGTCAGTGCCACTGGCGTGAATAATGTCGACCTGATCGCAGCAAGCCGTTTAGGGATCCAAGTCAGTAACATTCAACGTTATTCTGGTCCTAGTGTTGCGGAACACACTTTTATGCTCCTTCTGGCTTTGCGCCGCAGTTTATTGGAATATCGCCGAGAACAACGTGCTGGTCATTGGCAATCATGCGGTCAATTTTTTTACGCCGATTACCCTATTGATAATCTGCAAGGACAAACAATTGGATTGATTGGCAGTGGTGATTTAGGTCAACATGTTGCTCAAATCGCCAAAGGGTTTGGCATGCATGTGAAATTTGCGGCTCGCCCTGGCCAAGTAGCCAATGCGGGTAAAGATCCCTTTGAGGATATTCTCCGAAATAGTGATGTCATTTCGATTCATTGTCCTTTAACGGACACCACCCAAAACCTCATTGATACCGCGCAATTTGCGATGATGAAACCGACCGCTATTTTACTCAATACAGCGCGCGGCGGCATTGTAAACGAACAAGCGCTGCTCGAAGCGATCGAACGCCAACAAATTGCTGGAGCAGGATTTGATGTCAGTGAACAAGAACCGCCTCAGGCTGATTCACCCTTGATGCGAGCGGGTGAATACCCTAATTGTATTGTGACCCCTCATATTGCTTGGGCCAGCCAACAAAGCCGACAAGTTCTGATCGATCAGTTAATGGACAATATTCGAGCCTTTTTAGAAGAGCATCCGAAGCATCTGGTCAACTAATCAACGCATCCCTCGAACCTGTTTGATCATCTCATAGGCATGCTGGATCTCTTGGGCTTTTTGTTTCGCTAACTCAAGCATCTCCGTCGGCAAACCTTTTGACACCAATTTATCAGGGTGGTGTTGATTCATCTGTCGGCGATATGCTTTTTTCACTTCTTGGTCGCTAGCGCTCGCTGCAATATCGAGTAATTGATAAGCATCATCCAATGACTGCTTCGATGAATGAGCTTGCTGCGATGACGACTGTTGATTTCCGCTTTCATAGGACCAGTGCCCACTGTGTTGGCGTTGTCTCTGGAAACGCGATTCAGCTTCCCAGCGACCAATGACGCGGTCAAGTTCCGCCTGGCTAAACCCTAATAGTTGCGCAACGCGATCCAGCATATCTCGCTCGATGGGTTCAATCTTTCCATCAGCAAATACGCCAGACATTTGCAGCTCCAAAAACATCTGCAGCATATCTCGACGTCCGCGCACTAATTTCACTAAATTACGCAGCTCATCATCAAGTGGATAATCCGCTCGCTTACCATCGCGAAAAGCCTCTTGGGCCTGCTCGCGCGCCGCACCGCGAAGCCCCATTTGATCCATGAGCATCGAGGCGATTTGGATCTCTTGAGATGTCACAACCCCTTTTGCTTTAGCAATATGTCCCATGACCGCAAATGAGGTGAAGAAAAATTGCGCCTGACCATTGGTATTATTAAATAAGCCTGAATTGAAATTTTGTCCGATCGCCTGATCAAACTTATGACCCAACCATAACCCTAAAATAGCTCCCAGCCAGCTACCAAACATCAAACCGAACAAGAAACCGAAAATTTTACCCCAAATACGCATTGAACACCCTTGAATACGATGAATATAGATTACCCTTTAGCTGTAGGGCTCAGGTTATTAGCCGAATAATACCGTAGATTGCCCGAAAGGTCTGTTACACTCAATAGCTAACCCTTAGCCATCGGTTAAATTAATCCTTTTCTAAACACTGCAAGTCATTGTGACAACCATCTGTCATATAACTGATGTTTTGAAGATAAAATGAACATATCATCCTTCCCATCGAAAATAACTCAATAGAAATTCACCAATTATTGATGATTCTTCGTCACCGATGATAGCGACAAGCTATAAATTCCAGTAAGATGATGAGTTAAAGTCCACGGTGTTATCTGCCAAAGTGTAATGCTTAAGATGGCAGAATTTGACCCATTGAGAGTATGATTCAAAGGATATGACCAACCCCAACCCGTTGCTACTATGCTGCACGTCCATTGCTCTGCTTTCGCTCAGTATAAAGAGCTATGCAGACATCGATGTTTCACAACCTTTGCCTGGTTCAATCTGCTATATACCGCCGACAGTACCATTAGACACACCTACGACGACCAATAATCAGCAGATTGCTGTGAATTCACAAAATGCTAAATTGGTTCAAGGGAAACAAGCTGAATTTACCGGTGATGTAGCGGCCAGCCAAGGGCAGCGCCATATGCAATCTGATCGCGCTAGTTTAAATCAACAAGATCAGATATTGATAGCCCAAGGCCATGTGCGTTATCAAGATAAGGTACTCAACGTTAAAAGCGATAAAATTGAGACCAATCTTAAATCACATGCAACGAGCATCTCCCATGCTGAGTACGACTTTAATGGTCAAAATGGCCGAGGTAGTGCTAAAAGTTTACAGGTAGATCCAGATAAGGCCATGGCAATGGAGCAGGCTGTTTATACGCCCTGCCCTCCTGGAGACGAAAGTTGGTCGATTAACGCATCCAGTATTCATATTGATAAAAACAGAAATTGGGCAGTGGCTCGTAATGCCGTATTCCATGTGCATAATGTTCCTGTTTTTTATCTGCCTTACTTTAGTTACCCAATTAGCAATAAAAGAGAAACTGGTTTTTTGTACCCACAATTTACGAGCTCATCAAAAAACGGTTTTGATCTAAAAACGCCTTTTTATTGGAATATGGCACCTAACTATGATGTCACCTTGACACCTCGAGAGATGAGCAAACGCGGCCAACAACTCACGACTAACTTTCGCTATCTCGCCGCGGGACAAGAGGGAGAACTCGATTATGAGTATCTGCCTAACGATCGAGTGAATGGAGAGAACCGTTCACTCATTCATTGGCAAAATAATGGTCGTATTGGCTCACATTGGCAGTTATTAAGTAACTACTCACATGTGAGTGATAACAACTATTTTTCCGATCTGGGTAGCCTATCCATGTCATCAACTGATCAGTTGTTACAACAAGGGCAAGTCAATTATCGTGATGCAACGTGGAATGCCGGGTTATTGCTCAATAATTACCAAATTTTAGGTAGTACTCACGCTCCTCATCAAGTATTGCCCGAGCTGCACTTTAGCGGTTTATGGGATACAGGCTTAGGAAGTCTTCAAGTTGGCTTAAAAGGGCAAATGAGTAATTTTACCGACAGCGATCCAACGGTCTATACTGGCCAACGCTATCATATGGAACCAACATTAATATTGCCCTTAAGTATTCCAGGGGGATATTTAAACAATCAAATTTCACTGTTACAAACGTACTATGATCAAAATACTAAAGGTGACACCCAACTAAAAACCCATGTCAGTCGGACATTACCTGAGTATCGGGTTAAAGCTGGGCTTAATTTTGATCGAAACTTGACCTGGCTTGGCAATGCTTACCAGCAAACCTTTGAACCACAGGTTCAGTATTTATACATCCCTTATAAAAATCAATCTGATATCGGGATCTACGATTCAGCGGCATTAGAGCAAGATTACTTTGGGATGTTTCGTGATCGCCGTTTCAGCGGTCTTGATCGCATCGCGGATGCAAACCAAGTCACAGCAGGGGCCACGACTCGTTTTTTAAATGCTAATAATGAAGAGAAGCTGCGCCTATCAGTCGCTCAAATCTTTTATCTACAGCCTAGCCGAGTTCATCTTCCAAATGTCTCAAGCACAGCCAATAACTCCGATCGATCGGCGTTGGCCTTAGAGGGAGATATGAATATTACACATGATTGGTTCTTCCATTCAGGGCTACAAGTTAACGATGACACGGGTAAAGTAAACAAAGGCAATGCGGCATTAGAATGGCATCCAACTAAAAACAAGCTGGCACAATTAAATTATCGATATGGTAAACCAAATGATGGAACCTTAAGCGATGAAATTAATCAAATAGGTATGAAAGTGAGTTGGCCATTACGCCCTAATGTGCATTTCATTGGCAGCTACTATCGCGATCTTTACTTACACCGCAATATTGAATCCATTTTAGGAGTTCAGTATGACGCCTGCTGCTGGGCATTTCAGGTCGCGTTCCAACGCTCACTTTCAACCCATTATGAGGCCAACGGACAAACTGATCCTTTAGGTGAAATTGATAATTCGATACATTTTCAGTTTATCTTAAAAGGGTTAGGTTTCAGTGATGACTCATCTACGTATCGTAAGATGATGAACTCAGGACGTTTACCATATGGACATCCGTTCTATTTGAACAATTAGTCACAAATAGAGACACAAACATGAATGCGGCTTTGAGGCCGCCATGCAATTTAGGGTTAACATGAAAGTAGTTTATCGATTATGTCTGGTTATTATTATCGCCACACTCAGCCCTCTTAGCTGGGCTAAACCCGTGTTACTCGACCATGCTATCGCCGTGGTCAATAATGACATTATTACTCAAACTGATTATGCACGGCTCAAATTTGATGTTGAACGTAATGCGCAAAAAAATCATCGCGAATTACCACCACAGAAAGCCTTACATCAGCAACTATTGAACAAGTTGATAGATGACCAGCTGATTATCCAACAAGCCGATAGAATGGGTATTGACATCAGTGATGCACAACTTGATCAAACCATCGAAAACATTATTAGTCAGTCAGGGCAATCGCGAACTCAATTTATCAAACAATTAGGCGCCGAGGGATTAACTTATAAAGCATTTCGCCAGCAGATCCGCCAACAATTATTGATTAGCCAAGTGACCCAAAGTGCCGTCAGACGGCGTGTCAACGTGGATCCACAAGCGGTAAAAAACATGGCTAATCTGATCAGTAAACAAGGCGAACAACAAATGCGCTACCATATTGCGCATATTATGATCAAATTTGATGAAGTAAAAAGCCCAGCGCAAGCAGACCAAAAAGTACAAGCGATATTAAAAAAACTCAAAGCAGGTGCCAACTTTCGTAAATTGGCAATGAGTGATTCACAAGGACCTAAAGCTCTGCAAGGTGGCGACTGGGGATGGATGAGCATCAACGATATGCCAACTATCTTCGCTCAAGTGATCCATCAACAACCAGCAGGAACAATTATTGGACCATTTCGCTCCGATGCGGGTTATCACATTCTCAAGATCCTTGCACTCAAAGGTGACAATAAGGTTGAAGCAACCGAAGTCAAAGCAAGACATATCTTAATTAAGCCATCAATTGTCATGAGTGATGCCAAAGTTCGAGAATTATTAACTCAAATCCGCCAAGATATTCTCTCTGGCAAGGGTACCTTTGCTCAATATGCCAAAAAATATTCCCAAGACAGCAGCTCAGCTATTCAAGGGGGAGAGCTGGGTTGGGCAGATCCATCATCATTTGTTCCTGCATTTCGTAACATGGTGGAAAAGCTTCCAATTGGACAAATCAGTCAACCATTCCATAGTCAATTTGGCTGGCATATCGTCGAAGTAGAACAACGTCGAAAAGTTGATGTAACGACTGAATCAAAACAGCAACGAGCCTATCAGATCATCTATAACAGACAGTTTGAAGAGCAACAGCAAAAATGGTTAGATGAGCTACGCCAACATGCTTATATTAAAGAGCTTAGTGCAGTTAAATAAAGGATTAAAGAGATGTTAAAGCGAGTGGTGCTGACCCCTGGCGAGCCAGCTGGGATTGGCCCTGATTTGATCCTCACGCTCGCAGCTCGGCAATGGCCTGCGCAGTTGGTGGTGATTGCCAATAAAGAAATGTTAGAAAAGCGAGCTCAGCATCTAGGTCTTGACGTGACTTTGTCTGATTACGATGTCAATCAAGAGGCTTTTGTCTCGCCAATTGGAAGTTTGGTGGTCAAAGATGTCCCGTTGAATGCACCGGTGACCATCGGACAGCTAGATAGTCGCAATGGACCTTATGTACTCGAAACGTTGTATCAAGCTAGCCAAGGGGCGCTCAGTGGTGAATTTTCCGCGATTGTGACAGGCCCAGTGAACAAGGGAATGATAAACGATAGCGGTTATTCCTTTAGTGGTCATACCGAGTACTTTGCTCAGCAAGCCAATTGTGGTGATGTTGTGATGATGTTAGCAACCGAGGGATTACGGGTCGCATTAGTCACCACCCATATTCCTTTGGCTTATGTATCTAAAGCCATTACGACGGAACGTTTGAGCAAAGTTATTCGTATCCTCTACCATGATCTAAAAAATAAGTATGCGATTGCTCATCCTAAAATCTATGTTTGTGGTTTAAATCCTCATGCTGGAGAGAGTGGCCACTTAGGGCATGAAGAACAGCAGATCATTGAACCGACTTTAGAGCAATTACGCCAAGAAGGCATCGATCTTGTTGGACCACTTCCAGCGGACACGCTATTCCAAGATAAGTACTTACACGATGCAGATGTTGTTTTGGCCATGTACCACGACCAAGGCCTACCTGTGCTAAAATACAAAGGTTTTGGTCATTCTGTTAATATAACGCTAGGGCTACCGTTCGTGCGCACATCCGTTGACCATGGCACAGCACTCGATTTAGCTGGCAGCGGGCAAGCCGATCATGGCAGCCTTTACTTTGCAATTGAACAAGCATTAATGATGGTTAATAAACCGAATGAGTCATAATTTTCACCAAGGGCATCAAGCCCGTAAGCGCTTTGGTCAGAACTTTTTAAGTGACGATTATATTATCGGCCAAATTGTCTCTGCCATTTCCCCTCAGCCTAGCGAAACGCTGGTTGAGATTGGCCCGGGACTTGCTGCCTTAACTAAACCTGTTGCCGAGCAATCTGGGCATTTGAACGTGGTCGAATTAGATCGCGATCTCGCTGAACGACTACGCCAGCGAGTTGATCTGGCCGGCAAATTGACTGTCTATGAAGCTGATGCAATGAAATTTGATTTTGCCACCTTGCAATCGGGCGAAAAAAAACTTCGGATATTTGGCAACTTGCCTTATAACATCTCCACCCCATTGATTTTCCACCTGCTAAGTTTTTCAGGTCTTATCAGTGATATGCACTTTATGTTACAAAAAGAAGTGGTACAACGGATGGCATCAGGCCCAGGCAGCAAGGCCTACGGTCGGTTAAGTGTTATGACACAGTATTATTGTCAAGTTATTCCCGTTTTAGAAGTACCACCGCAATCATTTGAACCTGCACCAAAGGTTGATTCAGCAGTCGTACGCCTTGAGCCATATACACAACTGCCTTATCGCGCAAAATCAATCAAGTGCCTAGAGCGAGTTTGCCGAGAAGCATTTAATCAACGTCGTAAAACACTCCGAAATGCGTTAGGACAACTATTTAGTCCCGAGCAATTACAAGTAATGGGAATGGATTTAACATTGCGTCCAGAACAACTCAGTGTTGCCGATTATGTCAAACTCGCTAATGGACTGGCAGAAATGGCCGGTTATGGAGAAAGTTAATGTGTTCAGCATCAACAACTATTCAAATCGGTGTCGAGACCGAATATTTAGATGAACACTCTATCGAACGTGATCAGCAATATACGTTTGTTTATACCATCACCATCACTAATCAAGGTGATATGCCACTAAAGTTACTGCGCCGCCATTGGCATATTACCGACGGCAATGGTAAAACTAACGATGTAGAAGGTGAAGGGGTGGTAGGCACACAACCGACTCTAAAACCTTATCAACCCTTTACTTATACCAGTAGCGCAGTTATTCAAACGCCGGTAGGGGTGATGGAAGGCAATTATACGTTGCAAACAGAGGCCGGCGATCTGCTCAGCGCGCCTATACCAGCATTTCGTTTGGCTAAACCGAATAGCCTACATTAACCTACGCTGACTATCTAAAAGGTTATCAGCATCACCGAAGTTCTGAAACGTTCTCTTTTACCACTTCGTCTATCTTAGGGCTTATAAAAAAAGCCCTCAGTCAGCTTATTTAAAAGGTACAAAGGTTTATAAGAATGAAGCATTACATGATTGGCGATCTGCATGGCTGTTATGATCAACTCCGGCAACTACTGACGTTGGCCAACGTCGACCTTAGCCAAGATATACTTTGGTTTACTGGGGATCTCATTGGCCGAGGGGAGCAGCCGCTGGAGACACTACGTTTTGTTCGTAGCCTTGGCGCACAAGCACAAGTGGTGTTGGGTAATCATGATCTGCATTTTTTAGCAGTTGCAGATGGCATCGCTCGGGTTAAACCGCGGGATAAACTGGAGACATTACTCGATGCCCCCGATCGAGAAGATCTCATCGATTGGCTTTGGCATCAGCCACTCATGGCACAGTTAGATGAGAAAACCGTAATGGTGCATGCCGGTATCACCCCCCAATGGTCAATTTCTGAGGCCCTTGCTCGCGCCAAAGAGGTTCAACAACTCTTTAGCCAAGAGCAACATCGTCACAACTTACTACAAAGCATGTATGGTGATGAGCCGAATTACTGGCAAGATGATCTCAGTGGTGCTGCGCGCTATCGATTCATCATCAATAGCTTCACCCGCATGCGCTATTGTTACGCCGATTTTAGTTTGGATTTTACCTATAAAGAAGGGCCCGAACAAACGCCAGCGACGCTTAAACCTTGGTTTGATTATCGTCATGACGAGAGTACCATCATCTTCGGGCATTGGGCTTCATTGATGGGACAAACCAAGATGCCCCAATTTAAAGCTCTCGACACCGGCTGCATTTGGGGAAATCAACTGACGATGCTCGAGTGGGAAACGGGGCAATATTATCAAACCCAATGTGAGCTTTACCGACGCTCTAACTGCATAAACAGATAATTATAGGGGTTGCGCTCATCAGCATAATACTGCGTTTGAGTGCTAATGCTCCAATCACCGCTTTGATAATCAGGGAAGTGCGTATCGCCATCCACGTCTAAATCGATCAGTGTAAGGTAGAGGCGTTTAACTTGTGGCAAATAACGTTGATATAACTGCCCGCCACCAATAATGACTAACTCCGAGCTGCCATGCTGCTGTTCAATCGCGATCGCTTGTTGCAATTGTCCGACGGTTGTCACATCTGCCGCTTGCCAGTGGCTATCGCGAGTCAGTACATAATTACGCCGCCCTGGGAGCGCCCTGCCGATTGACTCATAGGTTCTTCGCCCCATCAGAATCGGTTTACCCAAAGTGGTTTGCTTAAAATGCTGCAGATCAGCGGGTAAGTGCCACGGCATTTGATTATCGCGCCCAATCACGCGATTTTTTGCCATTGCGGCAATCATTGAAATAAACATAAGATCCTTAGTTACGACATGTTAATGAGGTTAAAGGTAGCTTTTGCTTCGTCACGCCGATACGTACACTTTTGCTAGAGTGACTCTATCGAGCTTAATTTGCGTATATTACAAGATTACAATGGACATACAAAGACCAGCAATCGCTGGCCTTTTTTATACTTATTGAATATAACAGCTCATCATCTAGTCACGAACATAGATAATTTCTACACCGTCATCATCGTCATCGTCATCATCCAAGTCATCATCTGCATCAACAGATTGCGGCGCTTGAGCAAGTTTTGATTGATGGTATTCATCCCACTGAAAATCAACTTGTTGACTTTTCAGCTCACTTTCAACCGCAGGTAATGTCTCAATGTAATCCATCAAATCAGAACACAACTCACTTGTGCCATCACCGCTGGACGCTGAAATATCATAAACGGGCCCATCCCAATCAAGCGCCTGACAGACTTTATCTTTAAGCTCGGCTAATTCATCATCAAGGACTAAATCAATCTTATTAAATACCAACCATCGCGGTTTATCCGTCAATTTATGGCTGTATTGCTGTAGTTCATCAATAATGGTGCAAGCATTTTGCGCAGGGTCACTTTGGTCTGCTGGCAACACGTCAATAAAGTGTAACAACACGCGACAACGCTCAAGATGTTTCAAAAAGCGGATCCCTAGACCCGCTCCATCAGCGGCGCCCTCAATCAATCCGGGAATATCGGCAATCACAAAACTTCGTTGGCTTGATTGACGAACAACCCCAAGATTAGGTACTAAGGTCGTAAATGGGTAATCAGCAACTTTTGGTTTAGCCGCGGAGACACTACGAATAAAAGTTGATTTACCAGCATTGGGTAAGCCTAATAGACCCACGTCAGCCAGTAGCATCAACTCTAACTGCAACATCCGAATTTCACCGGGTGTCCCATTAGATTTTTTACGGGGTGCCCGATTAATACTACTTTTAAAACGCGTGTTTCCCAATCCATGGAAACCACCATTAGCCACCTTAAGGCGTTTACCATGAGTAGTGAGATCACCAATCACTTCAGCAGTATCCGCATCGATAGCACGAGTACCAACCGGGACCTTCAACTCGATATCAGCACCGCGTTTACCAGTACAATTAGCACCGCGACCATTTTCACCACGAACTGCGCGATGAAACCGCTCAAAACGGTAATCAATCAGCGTATTTAAGTTTTCATCGGCAATTAGATAAACACTGCCGCCGTCACCACCATCACCGCCATCAGGGCCGCCTCTAGGGATATATTTCTCACGGCGAAAACTGATACAACCATTCCCACCATCTCCGGCTTCAACGCGGATTGTCGCTTCATCTACGAATTTCATGTTAGCTCCCGTCTGGTCAGCCATTGCCGAGCAACGTGATCAATCTCAATGTCTTTTTAGTATACAAACAAAAAGCCCCGCTTGATAAGCGGGGCTTTCTAATTCGGTTTCGAGTCGATTAGTCAGCTACAACGCTAACAAATTTACGGTTTTTAGGCCCTTTGATCTCGAATTTCACTTTCCCTTCTGCTGTTGCAAACAGGGTATGGTCTTTGCCGATACCAACATTGCTACCTGCGTGGAATTTGGTTCCACGTTGACGAACAATGATGTTGCCCGCTAAAACAGATTCACCGCCGAAACGTTTAACGCCCAAGCGTTTACTCTCTGAGTCGCGACCGTTACGGGTGCTACCACCAGCTTTTTTATGTGCCATGAGTTAGACTCCTCAGATTAAGCGTTAATACCAGTAATGCGAATCTCTGTAAACCACTGACGATGGCCAGTCTGTTTCTGAGAATGCTTACGGCGACGGAACTTCACAATTTTAATTTTATCGCCACGACCGTGAGAAACAACTTCCGCTGTTACTTTACTTCCGTCAACGAATGGGGCACCGATTTTTACGTCTTCGCCATTGGCAATCATCAGAACGTTATCAAACTCGACAGTTGCGCCAGTTTCAACATCTAATTTTTCCAGGCGAATGGTTTGACCTTCGGCAACACGGTGCTGTTTACCACCACTTTGGATAACCGCGTACATATTCAAACTCCGCTAGCACCTTGCTCTTTTCAAAGGTGCATTAAATTCTTAACAATGGCCGCGAATTCTACGCAAGTTCACTCATTTGGGCAAGTCTGATCTGTAAAAAAGTTTAAAAAACATTCACCCTAGCGAAAAAGTCCAGCCTAAAGCTGCGTTTAGGTGACTTTTCATGTAAAATTTGCGCTATTCAATATGCCTCTTGGCCAACTCAAAAAGGTACTCGTATAACTTTATGGATCTTCAAGCCATTAGCGCCTTGTCCAAAGCGGATATGAGCGCCGTTAACGCACTTATCTATCGCGAATTAAACTCCGACGTTGCTTTAATCAATCAGATCGCTGTTTATATCGTGAATAGCGGAGGCAAACGGATGCGGCCACTGTTGGCGGTGTTAGCCAGTCGCGCTTTAGGATATCAAGGCCAAGACCATATTAAAATGGCCGCGATTATTGAATTTATCCACACTTCAACCTTGTTGCACGATGATGTTGTTGATGAATCGGAACAGCGCCGCGGACAAGATACCGCGAATGAGCGCTTTGGAAATGCAGCGAGTGTATTAGTGGGTGATTTTCTCTATACCCGTGCATTTCAGTTAATGACTGAACTGGGTAGCTTACGGATCATGGACATCCTTGCAGAAGCCACCAATGTCATCGCTGAAGGCGAAGTGCAGCAACTGATGAACTGCAATAATCCAGATATTACCGAAGCTGACTATTTTAGCGTGATCTACAGCAAAACCGCCAAGTTATTTGAAGCTGCGACTCGCCTTGGGGCCGTTATAGCCAAACAAGAAGCGCATATTGAACAAGCATTTGCCAACTATGGGAAATATCTAGGCACAGCTTTTCAAATTATGGATGATATCCTCGATTATGACGCCGATAGCAATCAAACGGGCAAAAATGTTGGCGATGATTTAGCTGAAGGCAAAGCGACGCTGCCATTATTGTACGCAATGCGTCATGGGACGCCAGCACAGCGACAGATGATCCGTCAAGCCATTGAGCAAGGCGATGGTCAAGGCGATCTAACGCAGGTATTGAGTGCGATGCGCGACACTGGCGCTTTAGATTATAGCCGCCGAGCCGCAATGGCGGAGGCAGATAAAGCGATTAAGGCACTCGATGAACTTGCTGACAGTCCGCATAAAGAAGCACTAATTGGCTTAGCACACATTGCCGCAGCACGAAGCAACTAACGAACGTTTTTTTGGAAAAAACCAGCAGCATGAATGCCTTGCTGTTGGTTTTTAACATAACTGTTTTCTTCCACATTAAGCTTTTCGTGACTTAAACCTAGTCGGATGTCACCCGTGATTATCGTCATCACCCTCCTGTCAAGTCGCGCAGCAAGCAGTTCTTACGTGATAACGAGTAGCGCTGCATTGACACATCAGTGACGGTTAATCAAAAAAACTTACCAGCAAATAAACGATCGACGCAGCAAAGATGAGTACGTACGCGGTGTAGATTGCGCTGGAAGCGATTCTCATAGCAATAAAATCAGGATGTTGGCAGATAATGTGTTTAGCCAAAGGGGTGAATCGCCGAAACAAAAACCTGTGTACAAGCGCTCATAATGACTCAAAAATGCTCAAAATACTTCGGATAGCATCAACAGACATTTTATAAAAAGAATGAGGGGTATGCTTGTGCAGGACTGATAAGTTGGGCGGCAGGTGCAGATCTATTCATATATAGGCATAATTCAGACCATGTCTTAAGCATCTCTGTGAATTCGACATTGATCCACCCGATATGAGCATTCAAACGGGTTCGAGTTCAATCTTGATAGCCAATATAAAACTAGCTTGAAAAAGGTGGAGTTGGCCGATAAGCCGGGTTCTGTCGTGGACAACCATTCCTCTAGGCCATCAGTCACCCAATGGCTCCAGCAGCCTACCCGCCCCCAACGCGGGCCGCGCCGTACGGGGGCCTATTTGGCCTTGCTCCGGGTGGAGTTTACCGTGCCGTGAACAGTTACCTGCCACGCGGTGCGCTCTTACCGCACCCTTTCACCCTTACCTGTGCCCGAAGGCCATCGGCGGTTTACTCTCTGTTGCACTAGTCGTGAGCTTGCGCTCCCCAGGCGTTACCTGGCACCCTGCCCTATGGAGCCCGGACTTTCCTCTCCTTTGCCCGTCTGTCCAATTAAGCACACAACGACAAAGCAGCGATTGTCTGGCCAACTCCGCGGCGCAGCATAGGTGAAGGGCGACGCCGAGTCAAGCAGAGTTATCTTAAAGCCCAAGAGATAAGCCCAATTTATACAGGGTATTTTTCTTATTCCCATGAATTTGTGCAGCTAAAGCTGCCGCCTTTTTCAGCGGTAACTCTTGGCTTAATAAGGTCAAGGTTTGCACGACTTCATGGCTAACCGCATCGGGATCACGCTGATAACCGGCGATCATCAGTACCATCTCCCCTTTTTGTTGATTATGATCATCGCCAACCCATTGAAGCATCTCACTGGCTGATTTGCTGGCAAAGGTTTCAAACGTTTTGGTCAGCTCGCGGGCCAAAACCAATGGCCGATCAGGACCCATTACCGTGACAATATCAGCCAAGGTATCAAGGATACGATGCGGCGATTCATAAAAAACTAACGTTGCCGATTCTTCTTTAAGTGATTGCAATAGCTGTTGCCGTGCACTAGTTTTAGGTGGAAAAAAGCCCTCATAGTGAAATCGGTCGGTCGCAAGCCCTGCTGCACAAAGCGCAGTAATCGCCGCACACGCACCAGGGACGGGCACGACATTAACACCTTCTTTGCGACACAGATTAACCAATCGATAGCCCGGATCATTAATTAGCGGCGTTCCTGCATCAGAGACTAAGGCAAGATCGCTCCCCGATTGTAGCTTTTCAACCATTAACGCCGTTTTTTGCTGCTCATTATGATCATGAAATGCTACGCATGGCGTGGTAACTTCATAGTATTTTAATAAACGCCCCGTATTGCGGGTGTCTTCAGCGCAGATCAGTGCAACATTATTTAAGATGGTAATGGCTCGGTGAGTCATATCTGCCAAATTACCAATCGGGGTGGCAACAATATACAAAGTGCCGCATGAGGTCATAATCAGTTTGCTCCTAAATCAAGATGTGCCAACTGTAATGAAATGCATCCCTAAGCACAATGATTCTAGCCTTATACGAGCCTGACACTTAGGATCAATGTCCATGAACGCAACACTATTTCAGTGTGACCAAGGCGCAATACACTAGAGTGGCTGGATTATTTAGCACGAGCCTTTTAAGATGTCTTCTAGAGTTAGATATATTCCATCCAAAACAGGTCTTTGTTGATGAAAATTTTGTTGTCTTGGCGTTTATTGCTCTGCATGCTCACGATAGTCGTATTGACTGGCTGCAGTTCAAATGGTGTTTCACCGCAACCTGTTAGTCCACCAACGATCACTGGTGTCATGACGCTCGCGCCAAGTGATTATCTCTCTCGGGCCCAACACGCTCAAGGTAGTGCTGTTTTTGACTGGCAGTTGCTCGCAGCGAAGGCCTATCTGCAGCAAAACAAGCTAGGCGCCGCTCAGCAACTATTACAACAGCTTCACTCAACTGTGGGGTCAAAACGTCAACAGGCGGGTTGGCAACTCGTGAGCGCCGCTGCTGCACTGCTCAATCAACATCCTGAGCAAGCCATCACGCTATTGCAGTTTGACCACCAGTGGCAGTTACCTGATGATTATTGGCGACATGACTATCAACAGTTAGCACAATTATACCAAACGGCCCATCAACCGATTAACGCAGCTACTGCACTGATCGATTTAGAACCCTATTTACAAGATAAAAACGCAGCCCTGGCACAAAATCGCCATCAAATATGGCAATTATTAAAACCGTTAAATAGTCTTACGCTACGAAGCTATGAGCAACCTGGCAATGAGACTTTAAATGGCTATCTCGAACTTATTGCCATCAGTAACGAACCGGTCTCTAGTCCACAACAATTACTGGATAATCTCAATCAGTGGAAACAAAGTTATCCCAATCATCCAGCGATCCATTTTATTCAAGGGCAGCTAAGTAAGGCACTGCAAAGCCCCGTCTTTCAACCTAAACGAATTGCCATTTTATTACCACTTTCGGGCCATTTTGCCGAAAGTGGTCAACATATTCGCGATGGCATACTCGCGGCTTATAGCGATGCAAGCCAACAAGACCGCGGTGCGGTGCAATTGAATTTCATTGATACCAATAGTCAATCCATGATGGCTATTATCGCCCAGATCAAACAGTTAAAGAGCGATTTTGTGATTGGCCCGCTATTAAAATCAAATGTGAGCGCTTACGCACAACAGAATTTAGCGCTACCTTGGCTCGCGCTCAATGATTTCGAAACAGACAATGTCACCCCACCCACTCAGTTAGCTAGCAATAGCTATAGTTTTTCTCTCGACCCAGGCACAGAAGCGGCTCAAGCAGCCCAGCAGATGACGAATATCGGTGAAAAACATCCTCTATTACTAGTCCCTGATACAGATATCGGTAAACGCATGGCCATGCGCTTTAGCCAGGTTTGGCAAAGCAATCATGATGATCAACCGGATATCACTATCTATCACGGTCGTGATGATTTGCAGCAAGCAGTAAAACGAATGTTACTCACCGATCAAAGCAGCCAACGGATCCAACAAATACGACGTTTACTGGGTCATGATATCAAAGCAGAAGTCCGTTCTAGGCGCGATAGTAACAGCGTATACATCGTCGCTGACAACATCGATACGAAGTTGATCGTACCGTTCATTAGCGTCACGATCAGTCCATTTGCTCCCTCATTGCAGCTTTTTGGTAGTTCTCGTAGCCACCAAGAAGGCGTTAACAATAATGAGCTCAATGGTATGATTGTTAGCGAAATGCCCTGGTTGCTGGACCATCAGAGTGATAATGCCAAGCGATTTGCACAAATTTGGCCTCAAGCCAGTGATACCGATAAAAGTTTGTATGCAATGGGGTATGATGCCTATCAGATTTTGCCGCATTTGGCCCAAATGCGCGGGTTTAAAGATTACCGACTACAAGGGCTCACGGGAGTATTAAGTGTCACTAAGGACGGTCAAATCCATCGACAACTGATTTGGAGTCAATATAACGATGGCCATTTGGAATCTATTTACCAACAATGACACAGCATCACCGAGTGCCTATGAGCAAGGCATGCAAGCAGAACAGCGCGCTTGTAACTACTTAAAAAAGCAGGGCTTAAAAATTATTACTCGTAATTACACTTGTCGCGGCGGTGAATTAGATATTATCGCTCGTCACGGCAAAGTGTTAGTTTTCGTTGAAGTCCGTATGCGCAAAAATAGCCAATTTGGTGGGGCCTTGGCCAGTGTTACCCCCACTAAACAACGCCATTTGCGCCATGCCGCCTATACTTATCTTCAACAACAGGGGATCAATTCTGCCCGTACACAGATGCGATTTGATATCATAGCATTTGAACAACAACCGGACCAAATCCGTTGGATTCAAAACGCATTTGGGGAGTAGTATGCAAGAGCGTATTAAAGAGATTTTTCGAGAAAGTATTCAAACTAAAATTGCCGCTGCAGAAGCATTGCCAGACAGTATTGAAAAGGGTGCGACGATCATCGCCCACAGCTTACTCAATGGTAATAAAATTCTCACTTGTGGTAATGGAATTGCTGCCAGTTTAGCGCATTTGCTCACCTGTCAGTTGGTCAACCGTTTTGAAGCTGAGCGTCCAAGCCTTCCAGCATTATCACTATCATCCGATTTACCGCTGCTCAGTGCCATTGCTGATGATGGTGCTGTGGATAACATCTATGCCAAGCAGATCCGAGCACTCGGTCAAGCAGGTGATGTATTAGTGGCTATATCCGACAATGGTAACGCCCGTAATTTAACCAAAGCATTAGAGGCTGCCGTTAATCGTGACATGACAATTATTGCCCTAACTGGCAAAGATGGGGGGGAAATGGCAGGATTATTGAGCCAACAAGATGTTGAGATCCGAGTACCGTCCGATCAAAGTATCCGGATCTTCGAGGTGCATCACCTGACCTTGAATAGTCTCTGTGATTTAGTTGACCATCTGCTATTTCCTCGTCAAGATAGCTGAAGATAATCACAAAGGTGTTCAACTATGCATAAAATGCTTCCAGTTGCTTTAGCAGCGACGTTATTTTTGCAAGGATGCGCAGTAGGCATTATCGCTGCTGGGGCGGGGGTAACCGCAGACACAGCGACGGATAATCGCTCGTTAGGAAATCAGATCGATGATCAGACATTAGATATTCGTGTCACACATGCTTTAGGCCTAAATAAAAAATTATGGGAAGCCAGCAACTTATCAGCAGTGGTTCAGGAGGGACAAGTTTTGGTGATCGGCCAAACACCGACTCCAGAGATGCGCCAAGAAGTGACGGATATAGTTAAAAACGTCAATGGAGTGAAAAAAGTTCTGAATGAGGTCCGATTAGGGCAACCTGTTTCATTATCAACACGGGCTCGTGATACATGGATCACCACAGAGATCAAAACCGAGATCTATGCTGATAAACATATTTTACCAGGGAAAATAAAAGTCATTACAGAAAATAGTGAAGTCTTTTTAATTGGACTGGTAACAAGTAAAGAATCTAAAAACGCCATTGAGATCGCTCGCAACGTTGACGGTGTCAGCCGCGTTATAGAATTTTTTAAAATCATCCCAGACACACAAGCACAATCCTAGTTCATTGAACAATCAGCGCATATAAAAAAGCCCGCAAGAATTGCGGGCTTTTTTTTACTGGTTACTTAATCACGCGAAGTGATGGCTTCCCTTTAGTTGATGGCGATGGGGGCTCGGGATCTGGATCATCATCTGATGAGCCACTGGGTCCATCGATAGAGCGCAGTACGGTCAACTCATCGTCAATTGCATCATAGTAGGGTTCTGGCTCAAACATAGTACCAGCACCATTTTCACGCGCATAAATAGCTAAAACAGCGCCCATTGGGATATAAACTTGAAATGGCACACCACCAAAGCGAGCATTAAAGCTAACTTCATCCGTTCCCATACTAAACTGACCGACTGCACCCGGTGCAACATTCAACACAATTTGACCATTTTGAACAAATTGCTGTGGGACCTCAACACCGATATAGGTTGCATCAACAACCAAATGAGGGGTGAGTTGATTATCTAACAGCCAATCGAAAAAGGCTTTTAGTAAATAGGGGCGATTGGGGGTCATCTCTTTCATATCAGTTCAATGGACCTGTACGAAGCTCTCTTTCCTCTTCTGTCAGTGAAGCTTGGAACGAGTCTCTCTCAAACACGCGTAACATATACGCTTTGATTGACTTAGCACCCGTGCCAGTTAATTCAATACCCAGCTCAGGTAAACGCCATAATAACGGTGCCATATAGCAATCAACAAGGGTAAATTCTTCACTCATAAAGTAATCATATTCAGCAAATACTGGTCCTAATGCCAGCAAGCTTTCTTTAAGCTGCTGACGTGCTTCATCAGCCTTACCATTAGCCAAGATTTGCTTGGCCAGGGAATACCAATCATTTTCAATGCGATACATCATCAAACGACTGGAACCACGAGAAACAGGATAAACAGGCATCAGTGGCGGATGGGGAAAGCGCTCATCCAGATACTCCATGATGATCTGAGCTTGATAGAGCACTAATTCACGATCCACTAATGTCGGAACGCTATTATAAGGGTTCAGCTCAATCAAATCTTCTGGAAGCGCATCAGGAGAAACCTGATGGATTTCGACGCTTACACCCTTCTCGGCCAGGACAATACGAACCTGATGGCTATACAGATCATTGGCACCGGAAAACAGTGTCATCACTGAGCGTTTATTGGCAGCTACAGCCATTGAACCCTCCAAAACCTTCATTTAACGAATTTAATAGAACCGTAGAAGCCACCAACAAAAGCTAAAAGCCTCTATCAGGTAGGATCAACGAGTCAATGTCAACGTATAATTGTATCAAATTTAATGCAGTTTGGGGCAAATTTAACGCCGACCAGCATGCATATTATTTTACCGATGTTTGAAAAAAGTAAAGCCCGGTAACCACCGGGCTTTGCTTATCAAAACAACTGTAAAAATACAGATTAACGTTTTGAGAATTGTGGACGTTTACGAGCTTTGTGAAGACCGACTTTTTTACGTTCCACTTTACGTGCATCACGGGTAACATAACCAGCTTTACGCAGTTCGCCACGCAGGCTTTCATCGTACTGCATTAGCGCACGAGTAATACCATGACGAATCGCACCAGCTTGACCTGAAATACCACCACCTGCAACAGTGATGTTCAGATCAACTTTTTCCAGTAGTTCAGTCAGCTCAAGTGGTTGACGAACAACCATACATGCTGTTTCACGACCGAAATAAGTTTCCAGTGAACGTTTGTTAATTGTAATGCTGCCGCTTCCTGCTTTGAGGAATACACGTGCAGTTGAGCTTTTGCGACGGCCTGTGCCGTAGTATTGATTCTCAGCCATTTTCTTATTCCGTAACTTAAATGTCTAAAACCTGTGGTTGCTGAGCGGTATGTGTATGCTCAGCGCCGGCGAATACTTTCAGTTTACGGAACATTGCACGGCCTAGAGGACCTTTAGGCAACATACCTTTCACTGCAGATTGGATAACACGTTCAGGTGCTTTTTCAATCAGTTTTTCAAACGTGATTGATTTAAGACCACCAGGATAACCAGTATGTGAATGATAAATTTTATCTTTCACTTTGTTACCAGTCACGGCTACTTTCTCTGCATTAATCACGATAATATAATCACCAGTATCAACATGAGGTGTATATTCTGGTTTATGTTTACCGCGCAGACGCGTCGCGATTTCAGTGGCGAGACGACCTAAAGTTTTACCTTCCGCGTCAACAACGAACCATTCACGTTTGATTGATTCTGGTTTTGCTACAAAAGTTTTCATTTGTATTTATAACCCAAAAAACTGTTACAAGACCGCTTGTTTATTAACAAGCATAAAAAAGCAAACCTTTACCCCTTCGAGTATGGCTGCTAAAAAAATTACGCTACCTTATTGGCAGCTGGTAACGTGGGCCGACACATTATATGCAAAGAAGGCATAAAAATCACCACTAATTTGCAGAAATTTTCACCGGATTACATGACTCGCCCAAAATCCCTTTAACTTAAATGCATAAGCTCTAAATACTCTTGTGATTGCATCTCATGGAGCCGTGAGTAGCTTCGTTCAAATTCAAAAGCTAGACGTTGGCCTTGATAGATCCGCTGCGGCTCACAGGCACAATTGAGCACCAAGACCACATGGCGCTCGTAGAATTCATCAACTAGAGTGATCAGCCGCCGAGCCGAATCGTTATCAGCATCAGTCAGCAAGGGAACATCAGAGATGATCACCGTATGGAAACGATGTGCGATTTCAATATAGTCTTGACTTGAACGAGCACTCTGGCAAAGAGCGGCAAAGGACGCAAATAATACCCCATCATGACACCCCAAATAAGCAACAGAGCGATTACAAATACTCAGGTGCCCCGCTTGGGGGTGAGAGCGAGCTAAGTCAACAAAGGTCTGCTCAAGCATTTGCATAGTGTCACCATTAAGCGGCCAATGGTAACAGTCTGCCGGTGTAAGCTTGCGTAATCGATAGTCAGTTTGGCCATCTACATTAATCACCTGACAGTGTTGCTCAATTAATGCAATGGCTGGTAAAAATCGACTCCGCTGCAAGCCATTACGGTACAACTCATTGGGCTGAATATTAGATGTTGCAACTAGTCCAACACCTTCGGCAAACAAAGCCTCAAATAATGTTCCTAACAACATCGCATCAGTAATGTCGGTGACAAAAAACTCATCAAAGCAGATCAATCGAATATGCTCTGCAATCTGTTTGGCAATCTTTGACAGAGGATTAACTTCACCTTGGAGCTCGGTAAGTTGATGATGAATATGTTGCATAAAATGGTAAAAATGTTGGCGCATGACCTGCTTTTGTGGAAGACAGTCGACTAAAAGATCCATCAAATAGGTCTTCCCTCGTCCAACGCCCCCCCACATATACAGCCCTTGAATCGGAATTTTGGGCTCAGTTTTAACAAACGACCATAGCCGTTTACGCTTTGCAGGATTAATTTTCACTTGCGTGTCAAACGCACGATAAATACGTTCTAACTCCTCAACCACTCGTTGCTGAGAAGCGTCAGGAAGAATGTGACCAAGTTGTTGATCATTTAGGTAGCGCTGCTGGGGAGTCATGACGTTAATATACTCTTTTTACTGACCGATAAAGACCTGCCGTTTGGCACGGCGACCCTGCGCATACTAGGCGATAAGCCACGCTATGACAACTTATTCATGACTCATTAAGAAACATTTAAAAGTTCGAAATGATTTCTCTACCGTGCCAGCAGCGTTAGCTGCTTTGGTTACTAATTTATAACATTCATTTAAATAGCCGATCGTGACACCCCTATTTAAAGCACTCTAGAGCCGTGTCACTGCACCATCATTATGGTGACACTAATAGGCCTAGCATGATCAAATAAAGCCAACCCTACCACGCTATCAGCGTTTAAATATTGTCAGGTAGTTTTAATATGTGTGATAGCTCTGCAAGACACACATCAGTCCATGTTATATAGTACTTGTTAAGGCAAGTGAGTCATCGGTGCATTGGCTCATAAGCTAATGCATTGAAAATTTGTTAATATCAATAGAAGGGTGATTTTATGAATGTACTGAATAGCTTAATACTCGTTGCTGTAGGCTTAATTTTGGGTGTCATTCTTACACGACTATTGACCAAAAACCAAAAATCATCCGCTGAGCTACAACGCAAGCTTGAGCAAACCCAGGCTGAACTGGACGCCTATCAAAAGCAAGTTAACGAACACTTTAACAGCAGTGCCCAGTTACTTGAAGAATTAGCCCTCCAATATCAAAAAATTTATCGGCATATGGCCGAGCAATCCGCCACATTAATGGTCGCATCAGTTGATCAGCCTCTATTTGACCCCGATAAACTCCCGATGTCACCCAAAACTCAAGATGAAAGCGAATCATCCGAGCTAGAGGACCAACCCCCTAAGGACTATACCAACGAGCGTTCAGGTATCTTAAAAAGCGATCCGATTTAAATCCCATATCATGAATAAACAGTGATGATATTGCATTCTGATTGAGACAGGGAAGTTGTATAGTTAAGTCATTTTATGTAAATCTTCACCTCTATCTCGCTGATTAAGGTAGGATAATCTATCGCAGCAAGTCATCACACGATGATTAAATGACCCACATCATGGGTATCTGCAATATGACTATGTAAGAGACTATCCAGTCAATATTGTGTCTTGGTCGGGAACCAATAACTGTTCGCTCGGTCAAAACGCTGTGTAAAGAAAATAGTATGCCCCAATAATTAAGTGGTTTATTCAAAGAGGAGCGCTCTTAATATGAAGAAGTTGACTATGGGCCTTGCCCCAATTGCCTTAGCTCTAACATTGGGATTATCGACTAGCCCTGCAGCATTTGCGGAACTACCCAAAGCGGTGGAAGGCCAGCAAATGCCAAGTTTGGCACCTATTGTTTCTAAAGTTTCAAACGCTGTCGTCAGTATTTCCGTTGCTGGCGAAATGATGACTAACGCACAAGCTCCAGAACTATTTCAATTCTTTTTTGGGCAACAACCACAGATGCAACAAGGCCCGCAAAAAACACCATTTGAAGGGCTAGGCTCAGGGGTTATTATTAATTCCCAAAAAGGGTATATCGTTACAAACAATCATGTTATTAAGAATGCCGATAAGATTGAAGTAACGTTGCAAAATGGCAACCAGTATAAAGCGAAAGTCATCGGAACCGATCCGATGTCCGATATTGCATTATTGCAAATCAATGCAAAAAACCTGCAACAAATCAGCATTGCTAATTCCGACGACCTAAAAGTAGGTGATTTTGCGCTTGCTGTTGGCAACCCATTTGGCTTAGGCCAAACCGTTACATCAGGGATCATCAGTGCCCTAGGGCGTAGTGGTTTGAATATCGAAGGCTATGAGAACTTTATTCAAACTGATGCAGCCATCAATAAGGGCAACTCAGGCGGCGCGCTGGTGAACTTAAAAGGGCAACTTATTGGGATCAATACGGCTATCTTAGCGCCTGGTGGTGGAAACATTGGGATTGGCTTTGCCATCCCATCAGATATGGTAGAAAACATCGTTCACCAACTGCTTAAATATGGCGAAGTTCGTCGTGGTATGCTAGGTGTAACAGGAGGCAACCTCACACCTGATTTAGCCAAAGCGTTTGGCAGTGAGATCCAACATGGCGCGTTTATCAATCAGGTGATGCCTAAATCAGCGGCGGCAAAAGCAGGTTTAAAACCAGGCGATATTATTATTTCTATTAATGGTAAAGCAGTTGATAACTTCTCTGAATTGCGTGCCCGCATTGCTACCGAAGGCGCTGGAACCACAATAAAACTTGGCCTTGTACGCGATGGTAAAAAACAACAAGTTACCGCTGTATTACAACGTCCGACCGAACAAAAAATTGCGGCAGACAGCATCAGCAAAGCGCTGCAAGGTGCAACCTTTAATAATACGGCCAGCAATGCACCAATGAAAGGTGTTGAAGTGACAACTGTTGAGCCTAACAGCCTAGCAGCTGCTAGTGGAATGAAAAAAGGCGATGTGATCATTGGGGTCAATAAAGTCAGAGTGCATAATTTGAGTGAGCTGCGCAAAGTGCTCAGCCATAAACCGGATGTCCTAGCACTTAATATTAAACGAGGCGACACAGAGCTCTATTTAGTCTTTAATTAAACCTCGAAAATACCTACTAGGGTCACGTCTGTGGCCCTTTTATTAACACCTACATAGCCAGCTTAAATCCCTCCATGCTAAGCTATTCATATATTAACTATGCTGTAAGGGTCTGTCTGCTATGCTGAAATACCTGCTTAAATCAATTGCTTTGGGATTAACCATGGCCGTTGTCTTTTTATTAGTGTTTCCGATCCTCAAGCAAAATAACTCATTATTGCATTGGCCGCAGTCATCGGTAGAAAAACCACTGAGTTTCGCCAACGCGGCTCGCCGCGCAGCCCCAGCGGTAGTCAATATCTACACCCGCAGCTACAGTGATAGTCACCTTAGCCATAAAAAACCGACCATTACCAGCGAAGGTCTTGGCTCTGGGGTGATTATGAATAAACAAGGCTATATTCTTACCAACATGCATGTCATCGCGGATGCCGATCAGATTATTGTTGCTCTGCAAGATGGCCGAGTATTTATTGCTGAACTTGTCGGCAGTGATGCCATTACCGATTTGGCGGTCTTGAAAATTGATGCAGGTTCAACACCGCTACCCGTGATCCCTCTTTCATCGGATCCACACATCCAAGTAGGCGATGTAGTGCTTGCTATCGGTAATCCCTATAACGTTGGACAGACCGTAACGCAAGGCATTATATCTGCCACCGGTCGCAGTGGGATGAGTGCCACAGGGCGTCAAGACTTTTTACAAACAGATGCAGCGATTAATAAAGGCAACTCTGGTGGGGCGCTGGTCAATACTCTTGGCCAATTAGTGGGGATTAACACTGCGGCTTATCATTTAGGACAAAATAGTGAAACCTATGGGATCAGTTTTGCTATTCCCTACCCATTAGCCAAACGTATCATGGCTAGCTTAATCCGTTATGGCAAAGTCGTGCGCGGTTATGTCGGTGTTGATGCTATCGATGTCGATCATGTTAATACTCAGTTACTTACACAAGCTCATTTCAGCGGTCATCAGGGACTATATGTTGAAAAAGTTGATCCAAATGGGCCCGCGGGCAAAGCAGGCTTAAAGGCCCATGATATTATTGTTAAAATGAATAGTAAAAAGGTCGATTCAGTCAAAAATGCTATGGATTACGTGGCCGAGCGTCGCCCTGGTAGTGTGATGACACTCTCGATTATTCGAGATGGTCAGCCAAAGCAGCTGAAAGTAGACGTAGTGGAGCTAAAAATTGCTCACCCACCTGTAGCTCACTGAGCCAATAAAAAACCGCCATTTGGCGGTTTTTTATTTCTTTATAATGTATTAGCTTGATTCACTAACACGCTCAATGGTTGCGCCAAGCGCCCTGAGTTTGCGCTCAATTTGTTCATACCCTCGGTCGATATGATAAATTCGCTCAACGATTGTTTCATGTTCCGCGACCAACCCAGCAATCACTAGACTAGCTGAGGCGCGCAGATCAGTCGCCATAACCGCAGCGCCCGTTAAACGTCCACATGGATGACAAATAGCCGTATTTCCTTCAAGGGTGATCTCCGCCCCCATTCGAATCAGCTCTGGCACATGCATAAATCGATTTTCGAAAATCGTCTCGGTGACCCGTCCACATCCCTGACCAACGACATTTAGCAGTGTAAACTGCGCTTGCATATCGGTTGGAAATGCTGGATGAGGCGCCGTTTTGATATTCACAGCTTTAAGCTTACGTCCGCGCATATCCAGCTCAACCCAATCATCACCAGTGGTAACTTGTGCCCCAGCTTCACGCAATTTTAATATAACCGCTTCTAAACAAGAGGGGTCAGCGCCCAAACAACGGACATATCCACCCGTAACGGCAGCCGCCACCAAAAATGTCCCTGTTTCAATTCGATCGGGGAGTACTTGATACTGCCCACCGTGAAGCTCATCGACACCACTAATTATTAACGTATCAGTGCCAACACCTTGGATTTGTGCGCCTAACGTAATTAAGAAGTTAGCAAGATCAACAACTTCTGGTTCCCGCGCTGCATTTTCGATGACAGTTTGCCCTTCGGCTAACACGGCGGCCATCATCAAATTTTCGGTCCCCGTAACACTGACAATATCCATCAGGATGTGGGCCCCTTTTAGGCGACCATTCACATGCGCATTAATATAACCATCTTCTACCTTTATTTCAGCGCCCATCTGCTGCAGACCGTGGATGTGCAGATCGACCGGACGAGCACCAATCGCACACCCTCCTGGAAGTGACACCCGGGCTTGACTATAGCGGGCTAAAAGAGGCCCTAATGCTAAAATTGAAGCGCGCATGGTTTTTACCAGATCATACGGGGCTTCAAATGCACTGGCTTGACCCGCTTCGACGGTTAGCTGATTGTCAGCGTAATGCAGCGTGCGACCAGTTACTTTCAGGATCTCGCAACTGGTACAGATATCTTTCAAATGAGGAACATTAGTAATCGTGACTGTTTTTTCGCTGAGTAGCGTCGCAAAAACAATCGGTAATGCCGCATTTTTGGCACCGGATATAGTGACATTGCCATTGAGTTGACATTGCCCTTGAATCACAAACTTATCCATTAAATACCTCTCATACTAAATGGGTTGACCGAATTTTTTGGCTTTTTCCCATTCAGCTGGTGTATAGGTCTTAATCGACAATGCATGGATACTATTATCTGCAATGAGCTCAGCCAATGGCTTATAAATAATTTGTTGTTTTTTGACACGTGACAATCCATCAAAAAGCTCGCCCACTGCAACAACTTCAAAATGACTATCTTCGCCACGAATATGAAGCTCATCAAGCGTTAAAGCGGTTTGTAAAAGTTGTTCAATCTGTTTTGGTTGCATATAGCTGTTACTCCGCAATGAAACCGGTTTAACTGGAATGAGCAAGATAAGGCTCTAATCCATAAAGCGCGATCAAAGGTCGAATTGAATCAGGGCAATGACGAATATTAATGGTCGTTGCTTGCTGATTCTTCATCAAAGCGGTGATGATAGCGGCTAAACCAGCAGAGTCAATTTGGCTTATTTGAGAAAAATCGGCGCACTCAAATTTTTGTGCCAATAATTGTGGCCAAATATCCGCGATCATCGCCATGGTCCAATCGCCTTGAAAAGCAATGACCCCATCACTTTTACATTCAAAAAACCCTGAATTAGCCATTACTGGAAACCTTTGGTAATACACTAGAGCTTGAGGCCTTCAACTGGCGTTTCTCAAGCATCTTAGACACAGCATCAATTCCGTCACTTTGGATCAATCCACCCACCTCTGATTGATTGGTAGATAACAAGCTGACCCCTTCTGCGATCATATCAAATGCCAACCAGCCTTTATTATCTTGCAGACGTCGGAACTTAAACTGAACATGAACTGCCGGGCCATCAGGTTGAATAATTTTGGCAGGAACAGTCATGATCTGCTCATTTTGATAGGGACGAGGGGGTTCAATCTCAATTTTTTGGTGGTTATATTTACCTAACGCTTGAGAATATGTGTTCACTAAATAAGTATAAAAAGCTTTCACAAAGCGCTCACGCTGCGCCGCTGTGGTCTTTGGTAAATTCCGACCAATAACCATGTAGGCGGCATAGCGGTAATCAAGATAAGGCATCACATCTTCAACGATAATTTGACGCGCAGTGTCTTCATTAAGCGCGTTATTTTCATTGAGTTTGCTCAGTTTTGGAAAGGTCTGATCAATCACTTGCTGCATCGTTTTATAAGGGTTTTGAGTCGGCGTGTTTGTAACCGGCTGCAAGGCAAAAGCCATGCTCGAGAACAATGCAACAACAATTGAAACCCCAATCATTCGTAATATTTTCATGACTTACTTTTTCCTGATGAGTAGAGGAATTGGCCAATCAAATCTTCTAGAACAATGGCCGATTTGGTGTCAGCGATCGAATCACCATTTTTTAGATTGCTCGGCTTTTCGCCTGGCATATTAAAACCAGGACGAATACTAATATATTGCTCACCTAATAATCCTGATGTCAGAATCCGAGCCGAACTGTTGGTTGGGAAATCACCGTATTTTTTATACAACGTTAATGTTACTCGCGGTTCAAAGGTCTTCGGATTGAGGCTAATAGCCTCAACTCGACCCACAACCACCCCACCTACTTTGACAGGTGAACGTACTTTTAAGCCACCAATATTATCAAAGTTGGCAGATACCTCGTAACTCGCTCCTTCACTAGCGAGATTATTGTCGGCGATCCGAAGGGCCAAAACTAAAATGGCAACAACCCCTAACAGCAGGAATGCTCCCACAGCAAATTCTGTTTTATCTACTTTCATGTTTAACTTCCAAACATTAACGCTGTTAAAATAAAGTCTAAACCGAGGACTAATAATGATGAGCGCACCACACACCGAGTCGTCGCCTGACTAATCCCTCGCGATGTAGGGGTGGCATCATAACCACTAAATAAAGCCACCCAACTCACCGCTATCGCAAAAACAATACTTTTGATAAATCCGTTACCAATATCAGAAAACAAGCTGACATTGGCATGCATAATTGACCAAAAACTGCCAGCATCCACGCCCAACCAACGGACACCAACTAAATAACCGCCCCAAATACCAACGAGGTTAAACAACATAGCAAGTAATGGCATACTGATCACACCCGCCCAAAAACGAGGTGCAACCACTCGTTTTAAAGGGTCAACAGCCATCATTTCCATACCACTAAGCTGCTCGGTAACCTTCATCAAACCAATTTCAGCCGTTAATGCTGAGCCAGCCCGTCCGGCAAACAACAATCCTGTCACAACAGGCCCTAGTTCACGCAATAATGCCAAAGCAACTAATGGCCCGAGGCTCGTTTCAGCGCCAAACTTAACTAAGATATTGTAGCCCTGCAGCGCCAAAACCATGCCAATAAATAACCCAGAGACCAGAATGATCACCAGTGATTGGACTCCCACTGGATAAATCTGTCGCCAGATGTTACGCCAAAGTTTTGCCTCTGGTTTGACAAAAATAGCTTGTGACAGCATTAAACCAGCTCGACCAAAACTTGCTAATTTGGACATAAACCAAGCGCCAAATTGAGCAATGGATGCAATGATCATACTTTAAGTGACTCCAGATAAGGGGACGCAGGATAGTGGAAAGCAGCAGGGCCATCCGCTTGACCTTGTAAAAATTGTTGCAAATGTGGATTATCACTTTGTCTGACACTTGCGACATCCCCCTGAGCTAACACTTTACCTTGATCAATCACATAGACATAGTCTGCAATACTTAGCACTTCTTCAACATCGTGGGAAACCACTATAGATGTTAATTTTAACGACTGATTTAAATGACTAATCAGTTTTATCAAGACTCCCATTGTAATTGGGTCTTGGCCTACAAAAGGTTCATCATACATGATCACTTCAGGTTCTAAAGCAATCGCTCGCGCTAAAGCCACGCGTCGAGCCATTCCCCCTGATAGATCCGAGGGCATTAACTGGGCTGCACCGCGTAATCCCACCGCCTCTAATTTCATCAAGACAAGATTATGCAACACATCATCAGGTAAGTTGCCATGCTCTCGCACAGGGAAAGCGACGTTATCAAATACATTTAAATCCGTAAATAACGCACCACTTTGAAACAACATTCCCATTCGTTTTCGCAATTGATACAATGATTTGCGACTCTGTTGATGGACATTTTCACCTGCAAATAACACTTGTCCAGCCTCAGGGGTTAATTGCCCGCCCAAGAGCTTCAACAGCGTTGTCTTCCCTGTTCCACTAGGACCCATCACCGCAGTGATTTTTCCCTTAGGGAACTGAAAGTCAATAGCGTCAAAGATCTTACGCCCCCCTCTTGAGAACGTTAACCCACTGACTTCAATAATATTTTCAGCCATAATGGAATACCTAATTGGTGGTGTTAAGCCTGTTATTCTAAGAGTTCATCAAGATCGACTCAAGCTTGCTCTTCCCTTTTCTCTTTAAAATACCGACAATGCAGCTTTAATGAAGAAAAATTAAGGCGAAGCAACAACATTTATGTGGGTTGATCTAATTATTCTTTTAGCTAGTTTTGCAGCTCTGGTATGGAGCGCTGACCGGTTCGTATTCGGTGCAGCTGCCGTTGCGCGTAATTTTGGGATCTCACCGATGGTCATCGGTTTGACCATCGTTGCCATGGGCTCATCTGCACCCGAAATATTGGTTTCAACAACCGCCTCATTGGGTGGTCAGCTCGATACAGCAGTTGGTAACGCCATTGGCTCAAATATTACCAATGTGACACTCGTATTGGGCATTACCGCCCTGCTCAAACCCTTATTGGTTAGTCGTTCCACGCTACGACGCGAACTCCCAGTGATGCTACTTGCAACATTGTTAACTGGCTACTTGCTACATGATAACATATTAAGTTTTAGTGATGGCTGCATCTTATTGCTTTTGTTCGTGTTGATGATGGGATATTTAATTTGGCACTCTCAAAGGCAACATATACGTTCATCTCAAAACCAACCTGGCGATGAACTAGTGAAACAATTTGAATCTGAAGTTCCTAGTCAGGTTAAATCTTTTCACGCATTGTGTTGGCTGCTACTCGGTTTGATAATATTACCCCTGAGTGCGCATTATCTAGTGAATTCGGCCAGTCATATCGCTCGTCATTTTGGCATTAGTGAGCTGGTAATTGGTTTGACCATTATTGCAGTTGGCACCAGTTTGCCAGAGCTTGCCGCCTGTATAGTCAGTGTCATTAAGCAAGAGAATGATCTGGCTTTAGGAAATATCATTGGCTCAAACATATTTAATTTACTGGTGGTATTAGGGATTTGCGGCACACTCGCTCCCGGTCAAGTTGATCCGGCGGCTTTTGCTCGCGACTATTGGTGGATGTTAGCCACCAGCGGCTTATTAGCAGGATTGAGTTTACTGACTCGCCCCCATCGACTCACCCGCGCCGCGGGAGGAGGATTAGTCGCTATCTTTATCAGCTATCAACTCGTATTATTTTTATAATGGATCATCTTTATTAGGCAACGATTGTGAGTTTCGATTATATTAAAGCCGCTCAGCAGGTTATCGACTTAGAAGCTAAAGCGGTTAAGAATTTACACCAATATCTAGGTCAAGATTTTATCGACGTTTGTCAACAACTGGAGCAGTGTCAAGGAAAAGTCATTGTCACAGGAATGGGCAAATCGGGGCATATTGGCCGGAAAATTGCCGCGACATTAGCGTCGACTGGCACACCCGCTTTTTTTGTCCATCCAGGAGAAGCCAGCCATGGCGACTTAGGGATGATCAGTCACGGGGATCTCGTCTTAGCCTTGTCAAACTCAGGTGAGTCTAATGAGATATTAGCCCTTTATCCAGTTCTACAACGTCAACAGGTTCCAATCATTGCGATGACCAGTAATCCAGGTTCAGCAATGGCCAGAGGTGCTAACATCCATTTAAATATCGATGTGCAGCGCGAGGCTTGTCCATTAGGTTTAGCGCCTACGGCTAGTACTACCGCCGCATTGGCCATGGGCGATGCCATTGCTGTAACACTCTTGCAAGCGCGCGGCTTCACTGCCAATGATTTTGCCCTATCTCATCCAGGGGGGGCGCTGGGTAAAAAACTGCTTTTAAGCGTCCCTGATATAATGTTAACTGGTGATGAGATGCCGCTAGTAGGACTGGAACAAACGATTCGCGAAGCGTTACTGGAAATGAGCGAAAAAGGACTTGGCATGACTGGCGTTATTGATACCGAAGGACGCCTTGTCGGAGTATTTACCGATGGTGACCTGCGCCGCGTGTTAGATAAACGAGTCGACATTCATCAGACTCCGATTCGCCAAGTCATGACCGCCAATCCTAAAGTACTTGAGCCCGATTGGCTAGCGTTTGATGCCTTAAAGTTAATGAAAGAAAAATCGATTAATGGGCTCTTTGTCACCGATCAACAGATCCCCGTTGGTGCCTTTAACATGCACTCGCTTTTGCAAGCTGGAGTCTATTGATGTCTGAGTCTTTTATCACCACATTATATGGCGATATCAGCCCTACGGTCTTTGCCAAAGCGACACAGACCCAGCTTCTGATCTGTGATGTTGACGGCGTTTTCTCGGATGGGCGCATCTACTTAGGTAATGCCGGCGAAGAATTAAAAGCATTTCACACTCGCGATGGCTTTGGTATTAAAGCACTGGCTCGCCATCAGATAGGCGTGGCCATTATTACCGGTCGACAATCACAACTGGTAGAGAATCGAATGCACCAGCTCGAGGTTGCATATATTTACCAAGGCCAGCACAATAAATTGGACGCTCTTGCTCAGCTATTGCAACGCACTGGATTAACAGCGGAGCAATGTGCCTATATTGGCGATGATGTGGTGGATTTAAACGTTATGCGACAAGTTGGATTGTCAATTGCGGTCCATGATGCCCATCCAAAAGTCACGCACGCAGCTGATTATACGACCCACCTTCCAGGCGGCTTTGGTGCCGTCCGAGAAGTGTGTGATCTATTGCTACAAGCACATGGCATCGATGATTATACGCAAGGCGCGAGCTTATGAGCACACAGAATATTGTCATTATCGTTTTATTAGCAGGCGCAGGACTACTTTGGGGCTGGTTGAATCTACATCCTGATGATTCGCAAACTAACACCAGCTCACAATCACCTGATTTTACAGCAAGTGAGCTATATACAGTCAGTTATGATAAATTAGGAAACGTACAATATCGGGTGTATGCCGATAGCATGAAATACTATGAAAAAAGCCAAACCAGTAGCTTTGAAAGCCCACGGATTTTAATTTATCCTGGTCCACAACGCCCTATTTGGCAGATTGTTTCACGTACAGCGAATGCGTATAAACAAAATTTGGTTACTTTTCATAAAGATGTAGTGATCAAAAATCTAAGCAACGATGGCTACATTCAAGATTTGCTGACATCATTACTTCATGTAAATTTAACTGAGCAAACGATGAGCACCGATCAAAAAGTGACCGTTGTGGGTCCGCAGTATGATCAAATTGGAATAGGCATGCATGGCAGTCTTGCCACTGAGGTGGTAACACTCCATCGGGACATTAACGCGGTATATCATAATGAACAAAATTAAATGGATAGCTTTCGCATTATTGACATTTAGCGCTTCAAGTCAGGCGTTAGAGTCCGATTATAGTCAAAAAATTGTTGTCAATGCCGATCAACAAAAAGTTGATATTAAAGATAATCGAGTCACATTCTTCAGTCATGTCATTGTCACGCAAGGATCGATCAAACTAGAAGCAGATCGGGTCACCGTTTATGGTACGGGGGAAAAAGGCAGTGAAGTGATGATCGCTGAAGGCAAGCCTGCACAATTTCAGCAAAAGATGGATAGCGGTCAACTGATGAAAGGCCATGCGAACCATGTTCGTTATGAACTGAAATCAAGAATTGTAACGCTAACTGGAAAAGCCCAGTTACAACAACAAGACAGTTTGGTCAAAGGTGATACCATTCGCTATAACATCAAAACACAAGAAATGGTGGCTGATGGTGGTAAAAAAGGTCATGTGACGACCATATTTGAGCCACAGCAACTCCAACAGACGAAAAAACAGTAGAAGTAACCTATATGGCATTGCTGAAAGCGGAAAGTCTGGCAAAAAGTTACAAAAAACGCCAGGTGGTAAAAAACGTGAGCTTACAGGTCGAGACTGGACAAATTGTCGGTCTACTTGGACCAAATGGCGCGGGTAAAACAACTACGTTCTACATGGTTGTGGGTCTAGTGCCACGAGATGAAGGCAATATTAGTATTGACGACCAAGATATTACGCTAAAGGCAATGCATTCGCGCGCGCGCATGGGGATCGGTTATCTACCGCAAGAAGCCTCTATTTTTAGAACGCTGTCGGTCGAAGATAACATCATGGCAGTGCTCGAAACGCGTAAAGAGCTCGACCGCGGTGCTCGGCGATTAGTTCTCGATGAACTGCTGGATGAATTTCACATCGGCCATATTCGGAAAAGCTTAGGACAGAGCCTCTCAGGTGGCGAGCGTCGACGTGCAGAGATCGCTCGAGCACTAGCCGCAGCTCCCAAATTTATTTTATTGGATGAACCATTTGCAGGGGTTGATCCGATTTCGGTGATTGATATTAAAAAAATTATTGAACACCTACGCGACCGCGGACTTGGGGTTCTTATTACTGATCACAACGTGCGAGAAACGCTCGATGTTTGTGAATATGCTTATATTGTTAGTCAAGGTGAACTGATTGCCTCAGGCTCGCCTGAGCACGTTTTAGCTAATGAGCATGTAAAGCGAGTCTATCTCGGCGAAGAATTCAAGCTATAGTCTTTTTATCAGTATTTATTATGCCTTACGGCTGAAATTTAGAAGGGATCAGATTCGTTCATGAAAGCCGCTTTGCAGTTACGTTTGGGTCAGCAACTGACCATGACACCGCAGTTACAACAAGCGATTAGATTGTTGCAACTGTCGACGTTGGATCTTCAACAAGAGATCCAAGAGGCACTCGATGCCAACCCACTCTTAGAATCTGATGAAAACGACTTAGAACATGACAATGACACGCAACATGACGATAACAATGAAGCCGCCACGGAAACGACTGATAGCAGCCAAATAGAGACCTCTGAATCAGTCACCAATGAGACGGTGAGTGATGATCTTCCGGTTGATTCAACGTGGGATGAAATCTATAGCGCATCATCGGCACCAGCAGCTCCGATCCCTGATGATAACGAGCATGTCTATCAAGGTGAAACCAGTGAATCATTGCAAGATCACCTATTATGGCAGATGCGACTCACACCATTTAGCGAAACAGATCAAGCCATTGCACTCGCTATTATCGATGCTGTCGATGAATCCGGCTATCTCACCTCCAGTTGTGAACAACTGCTAGAGGGCTTAAATGGCGATGAACAAACCATCGGATTAGATGAAATTGAGGCGGTGATTAAACGCATCCAGCATTTTGATCCACTCGGTGTGGCTTCACGCTCTTTACAAGAATGCTTACTACTGCAATTGGCTCAATTTGCCAAAGATACCCCTTGGTTAGAGGAAGCCAAGCTTCTCGTAGGGGAACACATTGATTTGCTTGGCAATCGTGATTATCGAACCCTATCGCGCAAAACAAAACTCAAAGAAGCGCAGTTAGCCGATGTCATGCGCTTAATTCAAAGTTTAGATCCAAGACCTGGAAGTAGTATCAATTCCAGCCAAGCTGAGTATGTTATTCCTGATGTATCGGTGAAAAAATACAATGGCCACTGGCAAGTTGAGCTCAATCCTGATGCAGTGCCCAAATTACGAGTGAATGCTCAATACGCTGCATTAAGTCGCAATTCGCGTAACAGCGGCGATGGCCAGTTTATTCGCACTCATTTACAAGAGGCGAAATGGTTTATTAAAAGTTTGGAAAGTCGCAATGAAACGCTATTAAAAGTAGCAAAATGTATTGTTAGTCATCAACAAGCGTTCTTTGAATATGGCGATGAAGCGATGAAACCGATGGTGCTCAATGATGTCGCCGAAGCTGTTGAAATGCATGAATCAACAATTTCACGCGTTACAACGCAGAAATATATGCACACGCCACGAGGCATCTATGAGTTAAAATATTTCTTCTCTAGCCATGTAAGTACAGAAGGGGGCGGCGAATGCTCATCAACCGCGATCCGTGCGTTAATCAAAAAATTAGTGGCGGCTGAAAATCCAGCTAAACCGCTAAGTGACAGTAAAATTGCAGACATCTTAGCAGACCAAGGAATCCAGGTCGCACGGCGAACGATTGCGAAATATCGTGAATCACTGGCGATCCCACCTTCCAATCAACGCAAGAGCCTGATATAAAGGCCGGTCAATAACGGAGGATGAACCTATGTCCCATGATCATGACAACGATAGCTCATTTATAAGTCAGTCGAGCATCATTAACTAACGGGCAGTTCAACCCATCAACCGAGTCCCTAACGGGTGGTCAATCGGCGACACGCTTATAGCAAACTATCCAATTGATAGATATTGATATTTTTAGTCCCAACCACTCGATGAGGCAACAGTGAATAGACATTAACGTTATGCAACTGACTCAAGTTTTAAGCAAAGACTGCACGCACAGTATCAGCGATTGCCAGTCTAAAAAACGCGCACTGGAAATAATCAGTGAACTCGCCGCCACGCAGCTTGGTATCTCAGAAAAAGAGATATTTGATAGTTTATTTGGCCGCGAAAAACTCGGTAGCACAGGAATAGGTCAAGGTATCGCAATTCCCCATGGCCGAATTGAAGACAGCTACCCCCCTACGGCGATTTTTATCCGCTGTGAGCATCCCATTAGCTTTGACTCTATCGACAAGCAACCTGTTGACCTAATTTTTGCGCTATTGGTGCCAGGAGATGAGAACAAACAATATTTGAAAATCCTCGCAGCTGTCGCGGAAAAGCTTCACAATAAACAGATATGTAAAAGCTTACGCCAAGCAGACAGTGATGATGATATATATCAAATCATCACCACCTGAGGAACAATATGGACTTTTTTATTGTAAGTGGTCGATCAGGTTCGGGGAAAACGGTCGCCTTAAGGGTGCTCGAAGATCTAGGATTTTACTGTGTCGATAATCTTCCTTTAGGGCTTTTACCGCTACTCCCGGCTACATTAGCCGGTCACTATCTCAATGCCGCCGTCAGCATTGATGTGCGTAATTTACCAAGCGATCCCAAGCAACTCCAAGCGATTATCGCCAAATTTCGTGAGCAGGTGAAGCTCACCAGCTTATTTGTCGATGCAGATGATGCTACGTTAATCCGCCGTTATAGTGAAACTCGGCGAATTCATCCGCTGAATAAACAACATTACTCACTCGCTGAAGCAATCAGTGCTGAGAGTATGCTACTCGAACCTTTGTCTTGTCATGCTGACTTACGGATTAATACGAGTCAACTGTCTATTCATCAACTTCGAGAGTTGCTCAATGAGCGAGTCATGGGCAAACCAAACCAACAACTTGCCTTAGTATTTGAGTCATTTGGTTTTAAAAATGGTCTCCCCCCTGATGCCGATTACGTTTTTGATGTGCGATTTTTACCCAATCCTCACTGGCATGATGAACTACGTCCGTACACTGGCTTAGATGCTCCCGTGCAGCACTTTTTTGGTCAGCAGCCTGAAGTTCGTGAACTAATCTGGCAATTAGAGAGCTTGCTTAGTAGTTGGCTGCCTCATCTTGAACGCAATAACAGAGCCTATGTAACGGTTGCTGTCGGTTGTACTGGCGGGAAGCACCGGTCGGTATATGTCACCGAGCAGCTCAGTGATTTCTTTTCGAACCAATACCATGTCCAAACACATCACCTAAACTTACCAAAGGTAGAAGCGGCTGCCGATGAAAATTAGACAACAATTAACGATTACCAATAAATTAGGTCTGCATGCGCGTGCCGCCATCAAGTTAGTGGAATTAGCGGCTATGTTTGATGCTGAAGTCATGCTGATTACCGAAGATAAACAAGCGTCGGCGGCAAGCGTCCTTGGGTTACTCCTATTAGAACGAGCCCAAGGCCAGCAAATTGTAGTTGAATGTGACGGTCACGATGCACAAGATGCATTGACGGCAGTTAGAGCGTTGATTGAAGCGCGTTTTGAAGAGCAAGAATAATGCTTTCGCATCATCAGTGATGTTATAAAATCTGATTCGGTTTACATCGATCATGTAAATCATATTTGAGGGCACCTTTATGCCAGAGCTGGAACAGCATCATCATAGTCAACATCTACGGATCCTCGAACTTAATCGCGCCCTCAATGATGGGATGTTCGTCCATGTTAGACGAATGCTCCAGCAAATGCCGGCTTGTGACGTTGCGCTTTTACTACAATCGACCCCTATTACAGAACGAAAAATACTATGGCAGTTAACCGATCCTGAACAGCAAGGGGAGATTTTAGAAGAACTCAACGAAGATGCAATGGAAAGCATTCTGAAAATGATGGACCCGGAAAACCTGGCTGCTGCCACCGAAGGGATGGATATTGATGATCTAACCTATGTGTTACGTAGCCTGCCAGACGATGTTTATCAGCAAGTGCTCGAGCAGATGGATAGCGATGAGCGTCATCGTGTCGAAATAGCATTGGCCTATCCTGAGGATACCGCTGGCAGCTTGATGAACAACGATACGATCGCTCTTCGTCCAGATGTATCCATTGATGTTGTACTTCGTTATCTGCGCCTGCGCGGCGAGCTTCCTGAGGCGACCGATGCGCTGTTCGTCGTCGATAAAGAAAACAAATATCTCGGCGATGTTCCGCTGGCAAGATTATTGACCGTCGATCCAAGCGAAAATGTCGAATCCATTATGGGCAAACGCCCTGAACGAATTATCCCTGTTTCGATGAGTGAAAATAGCGTTGCGCAATTGTTTGAACGCCACGACTGGATCTCTGCGCCTGTTGTGGATCTACAAGGTGAGTTAGTCGGTCGAATAACCATTGATGATGTGGTCGATATTATTCGTGAAAACACCGAGCACTCGATGATGGGGATGGCCGGGGTCGATGATGACGAAGATACTTTCGCCCCGATTTGGCAAAGCACCAAAGGACGAACCCTATGGCTTGGCATCAATCTATTAACCGCACTATTTGCCGCCTCAATTAGCAATTTATTTGAGAACACCTTAGCCCAAATGGCAACGCTTGCGGTATTGATGACCATTGTCCCAAGTCAAGGAGGGATCGCGGGTACACAAACATTAGCTGTTGTGATCCGGGGGCTAGCTGTCGGTCATATTGGCGCGAGTAATATGCGTTGGTTAATCTTTAAAGAAGTCGCTATCGGTGGCCTAAATGGCTTGATTTGGGCGGTGACCATCGCTGGGGTCGTCTATATCTGGAAAGATAGTATTCAGTTAGGCTTAATCAGTGCAGCAGCGATGTTCGCGGATATGTTTATGGCAGGCCTTGCTGGGGTATCTATTCCTCTTTTTATGCAAAAAATGAAAATTGATCCGGCTTTAGCCGGAGGCATGGTGCTGACAACGGTCACCGACTCAGTCGGAATTTTCTCATTTTTAGGAATTGCGACACTATTACTCAACCATCATATTGCCATTTAAAATCAATTGACGGTGAAACCAGCAATGCTCGTTTCACCGTCTTATCATGTTAACTGCCAGCAATTTTCATTGAATCAACCAAAATGGACCCTACACTAATTGCATGATTAGCATCACGATCATTGCCAATAGCGACAATATTTTGATAGATATCTTTGAGCTGACCGGCGATGGTGATCTCATGCACAGGATAGGCAATTTCACCATTTTCAACCCAAAAGCCAGCTGCGCCTCGCGAATAATCACCCGTCACAATATTAACGCCCTGCCCCATTAGTTCAGTCACCAGTAACCCAGTTCCCATCTGTTTGAGCAAGTCACGCTGCGTCAGTGCACTATCAGAAACAAGCCAGTTATGAATACCACCCGCATGACCCGTTGGTTGCAAGGCCATTTTACGCGCAGCATAACTGGTTAATAGATACGTCTGTAACTGTCCTTGATGAATAATATCGCGCGCACGCGTTTGCACCCCTTCATTATCAAACGGGCTACTTCCCAAGCCTTTTTTAACCCATGGATCTTCATGGATAGAGAACCATTTAGGAAATAGATCATCGCCGAGTGTATCTAGCAAAAAAGATGAGCGCCGGTATAAATTGCCACCACTAATCGCCATCGCAAAATGCCCCAACAAGCCACCCGCGACATCTTTATCAAAAATAACAGGCACATGGCAGGTATTTATTTTCCGGCTGTTTAAGCGAGCCAGTGTTTTATGCGCCGCTTCATCGGCAATCGCCTGAACATCACGCAGATCCGCAAAATCAACCGCAACGCTATACGCATAATCACGTTGCATATGCTGACTTTCACCAGCGATCAACACACAACTTAAACTATGTCGACTCGTTGGAAAGCCTTCGACAAATCCATGGGTATTACCATAAACTCGTACCCCGTAATGACTATTCACGCTTGCACCATCACTCGCACGAATGCCTTGATGAGTAAGCGCATGACGCTCACATGCGCTGGCCATTTCAATGAAACGATCAGCATCCAGCTCAGTCGGATAAAACAGATCTAGATCAGGAATTTGAGTCGCCATCATCTCTTTAGGTGCAAGCCCAGTAGCCGGATCAGCAGATGTCACCTCACTGATATCGACGGCGGCCTGAACGGTTCGACAAATAGCTTCTTTGGATAAATCAGAGGTGGAAGCATTCCCCTTTTGCTGACCTTTATAGACAGCAATACCGAGTGCACCATCACGATTAAATTCTAATGTTTCGACCTCACATTGGCGGGTTGAAACCGAAATACCAGTTTGCTTTGAAATAGACACTTCTGCATCACTGGCGCCACGGCGCTTTGCCTCATCAAGGGCAAATGCGACGGCCTGCTTTAACTGCTTGAGCTCTTTTGCTACAGATTGCTGAACTGATGACATATTCGACCTTTTCTCTTGGCATCTATCGGTCAAGCATAACAAATATGATACCTAGTTTGTTAAAATAACCGTTACATAATCTAAACTTCGCTTCGTAAAGGTTACGCACTCGCAGACAATTCTTGGTAAACTAAAGGTTATTTACAGCAACGAAGTAATCCTATGAGCGACCCTAATAAAGACTGGCAGGATGATGATGAGTGGATCAGCAAAAGCGAGCTGAAACGAGAAGCTCAACAGTTACAACGCCTAGGCAAAAAGATTTGTGACCTACGCCCAGCCTTTTTAGCCACGATTCCGTTAAGCGAACCAATGCAAGAAGCAGTCGCTTTAGCGAAACGCCTCACTGGCAAACGCGAAGCACTACGCCGTCATATGAACTACGTCGGCAAGTTGATGCGAAACGAAGATATCGCAGCAATAGAGCAAGCGATGGAAAAAATAACCAATCGCCATCTCTATGCCAATCAACGCCAGCATCAACTCGAGCAATTACGCGATGAGCTTATCAATGCGCCCCAAAGTGACGATGTCATCAATGCATTGCTAGACAATCAGCCCCAGTTAGAACGCCAAAAGCTGCGGCAGTTGATTCGCCAAGCAAAATTTGAACAGAGCAAACAAAAAGCGCCAAAATCTGCTCGTGAGTTATTTCGCTACCTCAGTGAGCAATACCACGACTAAAACAACCGCCATACCAGCCTTTGATGATGATTGGCACCCTGTTTACAAGGTGCCAATGTACTATGCGGTGCCGCCAACGGTTAACTCATCCAATTTTAGAGTTGGTTGTCCAACCCCAACAGGGATACTTTGCCCATCTTTACCACACACACCAACGCCTGCATCTAAATCTAAATCATTACCCACCATAGAGACTTTAGCCATCGCCTCGGGCCCATTACCGATGAGTGTCGCACCTTTAATTGGAGCGGTGATTTTACCATCTTCAATTAAATAGGCTTCAGAGGCAGAAAAAACAAATTTACCCGAGGTAATATCAACTTGCCCGCCACCAAAATTCGGCGCATAAATACCACGTTTAACCGAGGCTATCATTTCCTCTTTCTCTGATTCACCAGGCAACATATAAGTATTGGTCATGCGCGGCATAGGAACATGAGCATACGATTCACGTCGACCATTACCTGTTGGGGCAACCCCCATTAACCGAGCATTCAGTTTGTCCTGCATGTATCCTTTGAGTACTCCATTTTCGATCAATACATTGTATCGACTAGGGGTCCCCTCATCATCAATAGAAAGCGACCCACGCCGATTGGCTAAAGTGCCATCATCGACAATAGTACACAGGTTCGATGCAACCTGTTCACCCACTCGGCCACTAAATGCCGACGAGCCTTTGCGGTTAAAGTCACCCTCTAGGCCATGCCCAACCGCTTCATGTAACAAGACCCCTGGCCAACCTGCGCCGAGGACCACAGGCATAAGTCCAGCTGGTGCATCGATGGCTTCTAAATTCACCAACGCCTGACGAACAGCTTCGCGGACAAATCCCATGGCACACTCTTCACCTGCGACATCTTCTAAGAAAAACTGATAGTCAAAACGCCCGCCGCCGCCAGCACTTCCTCGTTCACGGCGCCCGCCTCGTTCAGCTAATACACTGCAGTTAAATCGAACTAAGGGGCGAATATCAGCTGCAAGCGTACCATCTAATCCAGCAACCAGTATTTCTTCATAAACGCCACTTAAGCTAACGATCACCTGCGTAATGCTCGGATCTAAGCTGCGGGCAAATTTGTCAGCGCGCTCAAGTAAGGCAATTTTTTGCTGTTTATCTAGGCTTTCAATCGGGTTGCTATCAGTATAAAGCGCTCGTGTTGGCATGGCGGAAACAACCTGTATCCGCCCTTCACCTTGACTGCGGCTGATGCCGCGCGCCGCCTGACACGCTTTGGTCAAAGCGCTTAAATTAATATCATCAGAATAAGCAAAGCCGGTTTTCTCGCCCGCAATTGAACGCACCCCAACACCTTGTTCAATATTAAAGCTGCCCTCTTTAACAATGCCATCTTCGAGCACCCAAGATTCATGGCGACTATGCTGAAAATAAAGATCACCCTGATCGATATCAGGTCCACTGAGAATACTTAGCGCTTGGTTCAATGATGATGAATCTAGGCCCGCAGGGGCAAGTATAGATTGATTAACTTGTTCAAATGACATTGTATTTATTTACTCCAGCTGATCGTCATATGGGAATTAGGCTGCAACGGCATCCGCTGTCGCAATGATTGCAGTAAATGGTGATCGAATTTACCATAACAGATCCCGCACTGATCATCTAATTGGGCGATCACGTTCCCCCATGGATCAATAATACAAGAGTGCCCCCAACTCTGGCGAGTACTATCATGATGACCTACTTGTCCTGCAGCCAGTACATAGCACTGCTGCTCAATCGCGCGAGCTTTGAGCATAGTCAACCAATGAGCTTGTCCGGTTACCGAGGTGAACGCCGCAGGAACAAGTAGAACTTCACAGCCTTGTTGGCGTAGCCAGTGATACAAGTAACTAAAGCGTAAATCAAAGCAGATCGATAACCCGACCTGAGACTGTTGATGAGAAAACCATTTGGGGGTGTGCCCTGCGATAAACCGCTCCGATTCGCGATAATGTCCAACACCATCCGCAACATCCACATCAAACAAGTGCAACTTATGATAGTGAGTAATATATCGCCCCTTGGCATCAAACACGATACTGGTTGAACGGCAACGCTTTTCACCAGTCACGCGCGTTGGCAAACTCCCTGCGACTAAGGTAATTTGATATTGCTGTGCTAAGCCACTTAGCCATTGTTGCAAAGGCCCATCCCCTGGGGCCTCTGCAATCGAGCGGTAATCGGCACCGGCGCCCAACATCGCAAAGTTTTCCGGCAGTAACAGTAAATCCCCCGGGTTAGGTGGATTATGGGCAATAATATCCGTAATTTGACATTGATTCTGTCGCACATCAAGGGTTGCGCACATCTGCAGCGCAGCTAATCGCCATGAGTGTAATGAATGACTCATTGGTTACCTCATCGTTGCTTGTCTAACTGCTTCGGTTGTAATTTAACTTTGCCGTGCTCACGTTTAACTTCTATCAGTTTGGGATGATCAACATTGCCTGTAATATCAAAGTCGACTTGAGTAATCACTTCAATCATCGGTTCAAATAGCTTAGATAACGCCAGCACTGCAGCGCCCGTAATCGGTGTTACCGCAAAAGCGGCCAGTACTGGCAAGCTCGATGCGATCTTGGGTGAGAAGCTCATTCGATAATGAATTAACCCTGAATTTAAATCAACTTGCCCTTTCCCATGAATCACCCCAGGTACTGCATCCATATAAAAATTACTATTTTTGACAACGCCATTAGTCACATTCATCGAGGCTTTTGCGCTATTAAAATACAACCCTTTATCAAATATATCGCGAAAATCGAGCTTGAGTCGACGTCGCAGCGTATCAAGGCTTGCCAACGTAAACAGCCGCGTTCCTTTGTCACTTACATCCGTGAGCACTCCCTCGCCTGCACTCCATTGCCCTTTACCATTTAAAGTGGCGTACTCCGGATGATAGGGCAAACCGAGCCAATTGAGATCAAAGCTTCCTTTTAAAGGGGCTTGTTCAAGCTCTTTAGTAAAACCAAGCGACTCAATATACTTACCACTATCTTGGGTTGCGAAGGTACCTTGGACAAAACTTCTCATGCCTGACGGCGTCGCCAGCCAATTTAACTTGGCATCCAACTTCATTTTACCAGCGCCGCGAAGGCTTAATTGGCCATCTTTCATCTGTCCATTGGCAAAAGGAAGCCATAGCTTCAGCGTACCGATGTGATAACGCCCAAACTGGCAAGATTGACAATTGATAGACACAGGAACAGGCGTGGCCAACAATGAGCCGTCGCTTTGAACCGGAGTAACAGATGATCCAAACTGAGTCAGCGCCGATAAATTAAGCTGGGGTAAATCAGCCTGTTGAATATTAAGCTGCCAAGGATGAGTCAGCGACGGTTGCACAGGCAAAACTAACTGTCCGTTGAGCTGCTTACTTTGTAATTGCCAAAAGGCGTTACTTTGTTGATAGATAAGTTTTACTTGCTGTACAGGCTGAGCAAATGCGTTCACCTGTTTTGCTTGTAACTGCATTCCTACAAATGGGGGGAACAACGCTGCCGCTGCCGACGGCAACGATTTATCGGTTTTATCACGCTGAGTAGAGCCTGATAACAATGGCAAAACATAACCCAACCAAGGTTCAAGTGGAGCTTGATCGACATTGATATCTAAGATACTGCCGGCCGATGGGAGTTGCTGTGATAGTTGCGGTAACGTTTGCATATTGCCCACGTTTAATCGCAGTGCATTCAAATGAAACGGCGTATTATCGAAGCGAAATCGGCTATAGATTTTGTTTTTAACACTGACGATCCCACCGCCTGAGCGCTCATTGCCACTAACATATAATGTTGCTGGCCACTGCTGAGTTGATTTAGTCAAAGGTTTAGGTAGTGCCAATGTTAAATGTGTGAGTCCTGAATGAAATTTTGCGTTATAGTTGAAACCATCATCATATCCTAAGGAAACATTGACATCACCTTGCCAATTGAGTTGCCCGCTGGCGGGCGCCAACCAATGTGGATTACTTAAGCGTCGCTGCAGCGCGCTAATATCCCACCGTCCCTGCAAACCGAGGCCAATTTGGTAATGACTAGGTTGACTATCACCATTGAGATCGATACTCAACGGCTGTCCGTCCCATGTTGCATTCAGGCCATGAGCTCGTAATTGGGCATCTTGGAAGTTTAATTGACCATTTAAATTCGCCAAATTCATTGCCAAACTCGCCACGCTCATCTTCGCACGGTTAAATTTAGCATCTCCGGCCACTTCAACGGGTTGACCATTGAGAGGGATCTTTAAAAATAACCGTCCAGAAAGCCCCCCAGCGCTCATTGGCAATGCCTTCATCGACGCGGCTAAAGCAGGCACAGGCGACTTTTCAAGCAACTGATGCACTTTGACTAATGAGACATTGTCAAGAAGTGCATGAATCGCAACATCCCCCGTTGGTCGTAAGGTTTCAATTGCAGCATTCACGTGTTGAATCGGCACATCGGCTAACGTGCTCTGCTTACTTTCCATATGCAGCGACTCATTTTGAAACAAGAGATCAATATCTAAGTGCTTCAATGCAGGCCAATCAGGTTGAAACTTAAACGTAGCCTGACGCAGCGGCATAAAGGCCTGAAAAATACCATCAGGCTCGCGATAGGGAAACTTCGCTAAATCACCATACCAGAGCATTTTGGCATCTTGCGCCTGTCCCCCCTGAATAGCTTTTTGCAGATAATCAGCGACAATCTTAGGCATCAATGGAGATGGGTAAAAATGATGCGCTTGTTTGGCATCAAGGAGATCAAGCTTGCTACTAATGCTCAGCCAAGGCAATCGATGACCAGCTTGCCATGATAGTCGCCCTCGAGATTGAGCTTTAACCCACGGGCTATCTAATGTCAACTCATCCACATTCAGGGCATGCTCTGTTGCAGACCAGTTCAATGAGCCTTTAGCACGTAAGGCGGTTACCGGCCAACTGCTATCAAACAACGGTTGGAGTACAAGCTTTCCTTGGTTGATCTGCAGTTGATAGTTTAACTGTGTGTCATCCCCGCTCACATGGCCTGCCAAATTTGTAACGCCGGGCCACACCCCGGAGTGGGTCATTGAAAAATTATCCAACTGGGCTTGGTAGCTCAGTGAGCCTTGTGCCCATTGATAACCTAGCTGAATATCGCGTAATTGCCCCGAGGCCACTTTAGGGATCAGAAGGTCATCTCGATTGGAAAACAAAGAAAATAATGGTGCCAAAGGCGCTAATGAAATTTGATTAAGGTACCAATGCTCTTGTTTTTCACTCAATATACCTTGCAACTGCAACGGCCCCCAAGAAACGCCATCCGTATTCACCAGCAACTTATCACTATCAACCTGATAGTTTGCCCCGCGCCGTCGCAGTGCTAACTGACCACCATCAATATTGATCTGATGGGCAGATCTGTCTTGAGCACTTTCCCAATGCAGTGAACTAGGCAGCCATTGCCACTGCCATAATAAGGGTTTATCACCACCAAAACTCCCCCAAATATTGAAGTTTAAATCAGTATTCAGATGAGTTAAGGCCTTCGATTGAAATAACTCGCCGATGCGAGCCAATTGCAAATGCCGACCACTGGCATAAAAGCGCCCCGGAATATTTAGTAAACTATCTGAATGATGATCGTCATTAAGCTGCACCGCAAAGTGCACCGTACTATTGGGTTGCCCTAAATGTGGTAGATAAGCGCTTCCTTCGCCTTGATGCAACCCGTCATGGTTGCGCCAACGCATCGACTGAATATTGAGGATATGAGGAGGTTGGTTGGCGACAAATAATGAGAGCTTAGCATCTTGGATCTGGAAATTATCAAGTCGGCGTAAAAATAGATCGGCAAACACTTTGGCTGCCTTTAAATCAACCGAATCAGAGGATACATCTGAATAATCATTGACCCAAGGAAGTGATAACTGCACACCTTGCAAACGAATGTTTCGAAAGACAACTTGTCGCGTTTGCAAAGAAGCCAACATATTAAAATCGAGGATGACGGAACGGCTTTTTAACTGATAACGTTTTTCATTAGCTGGATGAAAACGCATATTTTTAAACACTAACACGGGCCGAAAATGATAAATAGAAGCACTCAATTGACCAATCTGTAATTCCTTGGTCGAATAGCCCGTCAACCATTGCAGCATGTCACCACGAAAATTATTGGCGTAGGCAAACAGGCCGCGGGCAATGCTGAGTAAAATTGCCGCGCAGATGATAATCCCTGCGAACGTTAACCAACAATGATGCAGTAGCCGCCTCAGTATCAGTGCCATAGCGTTACATCATTACCACATCAAATTGCTCTTGGTTATACATCATCTCTATTTGTACACGAACTTCTTTGCTCATAAATACCTCTAGCTCGGCCAAACTATGTGACTCATCACCTGTTAACATGTGCGCAACATTTGGCGATGCATAAACAATAAAGTGATCGGCTTTATAGGCTCGGTTCACACGTAAGATTTCTCGCAAGATCTCAAAACATACTGTTTCCACCGTTTTGACCGATCCACGACCATGACAGGTTGGACATGGACCGCAAAGTACATGCTCAAGGCTCTCGCGCGTGCGCTTGCGCGTCATCTCGACTAACCCCAATTGTGAAAAGCCACTAATATTGGTTTTAGCTCGATCACTGGCAAGCGCTTGCTCTAAACTTTGCAGCACTCGCTGGCGATGTTCGCCACGTTGCATATCAATAAAGTCGATAATGATAATGCCACCTAAATTGCGTAACCGTAATTGACGCGCTATCGCTTTGGTGGCCTCAATATTGGTATTAAAAATTGTTTCTTCTAAATTTCGGTGACCAACAAATGCGCCAGTATTGATATCAACTGTCGTCATGGCCTCTGTTTGATCGATGATGAGATAGCCACCTGATTTAAGATCAACACGTCGATGCAGAGCGCGTTGAACTTCATTTTCGATATCATAAAGATCAAATATAGGACGTTCAGCCGAATAATACTCTAGAATCGGCGCAAATTCGGGGACATAATCTTGACAAAAAGTCACCAATTCATCGTAACTGGTTCGCGAGTCCACCAGAATACGGTTGAGTCGTGTGCCTACAAAATCACGAACCGTGCGAGGTGCCAAGGAAAGATCTTCATAGATCATGCTACAACTCGGATATTTTTCTCGGCGCTGCAAGACTTTTCGCCATAACCGTTTCAAAAAAGCCGCATCTTGACACAATTCATGTTCGCCAACACCTTCTGCAGCGGTGCGGATAATAAAACCACCCAACTCATCCACATATTGAGTCGCTAGCATTTTCAACTGCTCTCGCGCCTTTTCACCTTCGATTCGTTGTGAAACGCCCACATGCGCACTTCCCGGCATCAAGACCAAGTAACGTGAAGGCAGGGTTATATCAGTGGTTAAGCGCGCCCCTTTAGTTCCCAACGGATCTTTGACCACTTGCACCATAATATCCTGCCCTTGACGGACCAATGATGCGATGTGTCGAGCTTGGAAATTAACCTGTTCTTGGGAGTCCACACACTCCGTATGAGGGACAATATCGGACGCATGTAAAAAAGCAGCTTTATCTAAACCTATATCAACAAAAGCCGCCTGCATGCCTGGGAGCACTCGACTAACCTTTCCTTTATAGATATTACCCACAATTCCGCGCTTAGCTTCACGCTCAATATGTATCTCTTGCAAGATCCCCGTTTCAACCAAAGCAACACGGGTTTCTGTTGGTGTTACATTGATTAATAATTCGGCCGGCATGACAACTCCTCATTATCCGAATTAAACGGACAAAAATAGATTTAGTAAGCGTTCACTCTCAACTAAAGGTAAACCAACTACAGCACTGTAACTTCCATGAATCGCTGTTATAAACTTACCACCAATCCCTTGAATTGCATAACTGCCCGCCTTATCACACGGTTCCCCCGTCTCCCAATAGCGGATGATTTCATCATCACTAATCATGCGCATCTGTACATCAGTACTCACCAATACACACTGACATTGGTATGCATTAACCATCGCTACAGCAGTCAGTACTTGATGCGTCCGTCCGCTCAGCTGTCGCAGTATCAGTTGACTATCCGCTAAATTAAGCGGCTTCCCGATAATTTGACCATCCACACTAATTGTGGTGTCCGCTCCTAAAACAGGTTTGGCGAGCGCCGCATGCGTATAACCGCGCTGAGCTTTGGCTTTGGCCATCCGCTGCACATAATCACACGCTGATTCGCCAACTTCTGCCGTTTCATCAATTTGCCCGTCAATAACGGCAAACTGATAATCTAAATAACGAAGTAACTCTTGACGACGAGGCGATGTGGAAGCCAGATAAAAATCCATCGTTACTCCATTCGAAAACGACGCCGTAATTTGCGCAGAAATAAAAAGATCCAAGGCCAAATGAGCATATTACTCAGCGCAGAGTAAAAATAGCCATTCGGTAAATGAATCGCATGAAGAATATAGTTCACCCAAAAAATCACGGCCTTATCGATAACCGTTAAGACACCAATTACCATGGCTTGTTGCCATAAAGAAAGATTACGCAGGCGAACATAATTAATTGCACTAATATAGGCAATTAGTGAAAAAGACAGCGCTCGAATGCCAAGCGTCGAGCCCAAGAGTAGGTCTAAGGTAAGACCACAGACAAATGCACCGACCACATTGAATCGATGCGGCAGCGCAATACACCAATAAAGCACACAAGCAAGTAGCCAATCTGGGCGAAAAGCATCAAATTGACTAGGCACTGGTAAAATTTGCAGCACCATCGCCACCGAGCAACTGAGCCACAGTACAACAAAACCCGTGATATTGATCATGGTGTTGCCTCTAGCGAATGCTCTTTCTTGTTGACCACTCTAGGCTGACTTTTATCTGGCCAAAGCAATAATAGATAACGTAATCGGTCAAGCTGCACCACTGGCTTGGCCTCTATGCTCATAAAAGGTTGCCCCTCTTGATAAGCTGCTTTGGTCACAATCGCGACGGGGTAGCCTTCAGGAAAACGGCCGCCCAATCCTGATGTAACTAATCTATCACCGACTTGGATATCTGTACTGCGCGCGACATTAGGGATCTGCAACCCAGTCATATTGCCATTCCCTTCAGCAATAGCGCGAATATCGTTACGCATCACTCGTACAGGAATAGCAGAGGAAACATCACTGATCAATAGAACCCGACTCGTTGTTTGAGCGACGTGTAAAACTAGCCCGACCACACCTCGATCATTGACCACGGGCTGTCCTTCATAGACCCCTTCTTCACTACCTTTATTAATCACTACCTGCTGAGAAAATGGATCCGAATCAACCGCCATAATCTCGGCCACCATGCGTCGCTCTTGATGATGCACGCTAGAGCCAAGCAAGGTACGCAATTGCGCATTTTCTTTGGCTAAGTTGGCCATGGTTAATAATTGTGTTTGTTGAATACGCAGTTGCTGTTTGAGTTTGGCGTTTTCCAAGCGTAACTGATGGGCTGAAATAAGCTGATCAGATGCATCATCCAGAAGAGTACGCGGTGAATTCGCCAAATATTGCAACGGTGAAACAAGCGAAGATAAGTAACCCCGAATTTTAGTAAACGGGGAAAAATGTGAATCCACATAGATGAGAGCCACCGAGACAACAAGCGCAACTAACAGGCGCAATTGCAACGATGGCCCACGAGTAAAAATCGGCTTCATAAGCAAAAACCTGTGCTAGCTAAAGCCAATCTTTATTCATATTGAAAGAGATCGCCACCATGCATGTCAATCATTTCAAGCGCTTTACCGCCGCCACGAGCAACACACGTTAATGGATCATCAGCGATAACAACCGGAATCCCTGTTTCTTCCATCAGCAATCGGTCGAGGTCTCGAATTAGAGCGCCACCACCGGTTAAGACCATGCCACGCTCTGAAATATCAGACGCAAGCTCAGGAGGCGACTGCTCTAAGGCAACCATCACCGCACTGACAATACCTGACAATGGTTCTTGGAGCGCTTCCAGGATCTCGTTGGAATTCAACGTGAAGCTGCGCGGTACCCCTTCAGCTAAATTACGGCCGCGAACTTCAATCTCCCTGACTTCATCGCCAGGATACGCGGAGCCAATCACGTGTTTAATTCGTTCAGCGGTCGCTTCGCCAATCAAACTGCCATAATTGCGGCGGACATAATTAATAATAGCATCATCAAACTTATCCCCACCAATGCGCACGGACGAAGAATAAACCACTCCATTGAGTGAAATAATGGCCACTTCAGTCGTCCCACCGCCGATATCGACCACCATGGAACCTGTCGCCTCAGAAACCGGTAACCCAGCGCCTATCGCAGCAGCCATTGGTTCATCAATCAGATAAACCTCACGAGCCCCGGCACCTAAAGCTGATTCTCGAATGGCGCGGCGCTCAACTTGTGTTGATCCACACGGAACACAAACCAATACACGCGGACTAGGACGTAAAAAGTTATTCTCGTGAACCTGCTTGATGAAATATTGCAACATTTTTTCGGTGACATAAAAATCAGCAATCACCCCGTCTTTCATTGGCCGAATGGCTGAAATGTTACCTGGGGTACGCCCCAACATCTGTTTGGCTGCATGGCCGACGGCGGCCACACTTTTGGGACTTCCAGCTCGCTCTTGACGGATCGCGACGACGGAAGGTTCATTAAGGACGATGCCCTGGTCTTTAACATAAATAAGGGTGTTGGCAGTTCCCAAATCAATCGAGAGATCATTGGAAAAAATGCCTCTGAGCTTTTTAAACATCGCTAGCTAAAATCCTGAAAATGTTGGGGGATGGAACGTCTCCGAATGAGCCTAACTTTACCAACGCTCGATCAAGAGAGCAAGCGCAACAATGGAACAATGAGTGATTGCTTACATGCATTCACAAATTGGCTTGTATGCACTCTAATCTAGCACATAAATCAATCAGTCTATACCGATAGTTATTCACTTGCCCTTTGGATAAATGATAAATTCAATGTGTTGAGCAATATTTTAGCATGATGCGTTGCCATGAACACGGATAGATCGAACACTTTGTTCACCAAATCCGGCCGCCAGCTCAATCAAAACAGGACAATGGTCGCTCTATGAGCAGCCCTTATTGGAGGACATCATACTAGCGGGTATCCTCTTGATCAGGCAGTTGGTACGGCGGCATAAACCATGAGCCTTGACCGGCAGTCACGCCAAGACGTTGCAACACTCGCCAATCTTGAGCCGATTCAACACCCACCGCAACGACTTGTGCTTTACCTTCGGCACTGGCCAATAGACTACTAATGGCCAACCTATTGACCTGTCGACGGGCTAAGTCTCGCACCAAGCTGGGATGCAATTTAATATAAGCGGGTTTAATATCATTGATATATTGGGTACTTAAGACACTCTGCCCAGCCCGATCAATCGCCAACAAGATCCCTTTATCACGCAGCGCATTAATGCGAGATTGTTGTCGTCGACCTAAAAAAGCGACTTGCTGCTCTTTTAATTCAATAATCAGCCGCCCCACTTGCCGTGGATTAGTCTCCATCGCCCAATACACTAATCGGCGAAAAACAGCCCGATCTTGTAACGTGCTCACATCCAAATTAACCGCCACAGCCAAAGTACTGGTTTCGAGCCGCTCAAATGCAGCATCAATTGCCATTAAGTCAAACACTTTAACCATGCCGCAACGTTCAACCCATGGCCAAAACACGCCTGCGCTTAACCAATGATCATCATCGCGAATACGTGTTAATAGCTCAATTGCATAGGGCTGACGGTTACTTGCCACAATCGGTTGCTCAAAGTAATGCACGCGTTGTTCGGCCGCAGCAACTTCTAACATGGTGCGCCATCGCACTGAGCCTTGCCCGATATAACTGGCCGTTAATTCGCGCTCAGTCAAATACCAACTGTTACCGCCTTGCTGTTTAGCGCAGCGCAGCGCATCATCCACTTGATGCATCACCTCTGTGGGTGAATCACCAAACTGATAACCCGCAATCCCTATAGCGACAAAATCTTCACGATAAAGCCCATCCGGTAATGGGATCCGCTCAAATTGCTTGATCAACGTTGCCGCCACACTTTCGGCTTGCCCCATTGTCACCTGCGCTAAAAGAATAGCAAATTGATCACCACTCACGCGCCCGAGCACCGCATCACTATTGTTCTTCACATAGTTATTGAGCAACTGCGCGACTTGCTGCAGTAATAGATCGCCGGCATCACGCGAATGTTGATGATTAATCTCATCCATAATCGTCAGCTGAATCAAAAGCACTGCACCAATATTCGCATCGACATCCAGCATTTCGGTTTCTAAGCGGTTACTAAAGTGAGTCAAATTCGCAAGCCCTGTCAACTCATCTACAAATGCATTTTCTCGGATCATACGATCAAAACGCGCTCGGTCTTGACGCGCATCCTCAAGCTGCAATAGTAACTGACTGATAGCCCGACTGGCACTACGTGGCCACTCCCCAGGGTAGGCATTCATCACCGTATCAATGTGACCACCAATGATACGTCGTCCCCGCCATTCAAGGCGCTCCGCACCTTGGAAAGCACGACGTAACCATTGAATACTGATCCACAACCCGACAATCACGGTTGCCAACCCCAAGAAAATATAGCTGAGGGCCCCCGCTTCATAGCGAATCCCCTTAAATGGGCTTTCGACCCATAGCGAAATTTTAAAATCAGGATGTGATTTAAGCTGATAGTGATAGTAAATTAACTCATTGGTCTCTCCGTGAAAACGTACTTCACGAAACGTATAGACGGTGCCGCTTTGGTTACTGACTTGCATACGAATAATCTGATGAGCGTGCAACCAATTAGGCAGCCACTGCGCAAATTCAGGCGTATCCGGCTGAACATCTAATTGGCTATCTAATAGTTGAACGATGGCGGCAACTTTATAGGATTGCTGATCGTAGGCAAGCTTGCGAAATGTGAGTGCGCCGCCAATCCCCACTAGAGCCACCGCAGTAACCACACAGATAACAATAAATAGAATAAATTTGTTTGATAATTTCACAGCAATCCATTCGCTTTTAAGACTTTCGGCTTAGCCTGCCCAATTCAGAGTCTAAGCATACGCAATTTACGGCGAGAAATCCTCTGCAAAAAAGTTGAAAAAAACTGTAGGAATGGCAGACTCCTTTATTGTACTGACCACATTTTTTCACTTTCATGGATAAGCAAATGACAAGCTGTCGTTGGCCGGGGACGGACCCGCAATATCGTAATTATCACGACCAATGTTGGGGAATGGCTGTTATCGACAGTCAAGAACTATTCGCTAAGCTCTGTTTAGATGGCCAACAAGCAGGGTTGTCATGGCTTATCATATTGCGCAAACAAGCAGAATATGAACGTTTGTTTGCCAATTTTGAACCACAGCATATCGCTCAGTTTGATCAACACGACATCGAGCGATTGTTAAAAGAACCCGGTATTGTCCGTAATCGCCTTAAAGTGAACGCCATCATCCAAAATGCTCGCGCCTACTTAGCGCTTGAGCAGCAGGGCGTCAACTTTAGCGATTATCTATGGCAATTTGTTGACTATCATCCCATCGATCATCAACTTACCGACGAACAATTTACCCCGACTACCAATGAACCGGCCCACGCTATGGCTAAAGCCTTAAAAAAAGTCGGATTTAAATTTGTAGGTCCAACCATTTGTTATGCATTTATGCAAGCTGTCGGCATGGTCAACGACCACCCACTGAGTTGCCCCGCCCATCAACGCTGTCAGCGACATGCAGCGGAACTTTTTAAGGAATAAATGGCCGATGTCATCTCATATCATGTTGGTTTTTTTAGGAACATTTTTCTTCGTCTCGCTTACCCCTGGAATGTGTATGACATTGTCAATGACGCTAGGCATGACTATTGGTGTCAAGCGAACCCTATGGATGATGGTTGGCGAGTTAATTGGCGTTGGAACAGTTGCAGTAGCCGCCGTCGTCGGTGTGGCCGCAATTATGTTTAATTATCCATTGGTCTTTCATATCTTAAAATATGTCGGTGGCGCTTATCTCATCTACTTAGGCTACCAGATGTGGCAGGCTCGCTCGAAGCTCACCATCGCACTGCCCAACAAACAATCTTGCGCTGCGCGCTCGCGCAAGACTCTTGCTTTACAAGGCTGGGTGACAGCGATAGCCAACCCCAAAGGCTGGGCATTTATGGTGTCACTTCTCCCCCCGTTTATCGATGCCAATGCCCCAGTGGCACCGCAACTGTCTATTTTAGTGGCGCTCATTTTATGTACCGAATTTACGTGTCTGATGCTCTATGCATCAGGAGGCAAGACGCTCGGACAATATTTGGCTCATTCCGGAAATTTAAAATGGCTCAATCGAATTTCGGGTTCTTTAATGGCGCTAGTCGGCGTATGGTTAGCATTTAGTTAGTCATCAATAGCAGCTCAAACCAAAAAGTCTTCTTCAATAATGTCCCTAAATAAGTTGTTCCAAGCGACAAACTCGGAAGGCTGATTAGCCAAATTGGCACGTTATTTGATTGATTTATGAGCACTGTATAAATTAAGACAAAAAAATGACGTATCAAGTGATCTATTGGTTCATGCTATATAATGCTGGATAAATGATTCTGACTGCAACCCAAAGAGACTAGAACTATGCGTAAATTAACAATTGTACTGGCAATGACCAGTTCACTGCTTAGCATGCAAGCAGCCACAGCAGCTTCATCAGGGCACAACAACAATAATATTAATTTTCAAGTCAATGACACAACCGTGTCTGGTGGCATTCAAGCTATGCCCAATGACAATTTGCAATTCTCTGCCAATGGGCAATATTCAAGCGACAATGGCACAATAGGCAACGTTGGCGTTGATTTTGTGCAACAAAATGGCAGAGTTGAATATGGGTTAGGAGCCAAAGCAATCGTTTTGTTTGCCAAAGGTCACGACGATGGCGGCGTGTTAGCATTAGGCGGTCATTACGCATATCAACTCAATGATCGCCTTAAAGCTGGGGGAGATGTGTATTATTCGCCAGACATTTTATCGTTCCATCATATCGATCGCTATTTATCTTATGGGGTCAAAGCATCGTATAACGCAGTGGATAATGTCAACGTTGTAGTCGGCTGGCGCCGGACGACTTTTGGCTATAGTGCCGGCCCTGATCTACGCTATCAAAACAACTTTTATATTGGTTCAGATTATAGTTTCTAGCCGCTTAGGCAACATCATGACTATTGCTGCTACGTAGCACAGCCTGCTCAATCAGCCCGGCTAATTCGCGCTGCTTACCTAGGTGAGCCAGCACCGTAATTTGACAATTGGGATATTGAGTTTGCAACTGCGAAACAATTGTTGGGATGTCATGACTAACATGAGCACCTGCCGCTAAAAAGTAAGGGAAAATAACAATCGCTGTATTCCCTTGCTCAAGCAACCCAGCTAAAGCTGACTCAAATGCGGGTTCTGCAAGTTCTAAAAAAGCACAACTAATCGAGCTAAAGCACTCGCTCATGCGCGATGCAAGTTGCTTAGTTAAAGCCATCACTTCATCGTTTGATAGGGTGCGTCGGCTTCCGTGTGCCACTAATAAAAATGCTGTCGACATCACTTTCCCTGAGCAATTTTAAACAAAAAAATATGGGTAGAAAATCTACCCATATCAACCTTAACACGACAGATCTCTGAAGTGCTGGATTATTTAACAGATTCTTTCAGTGCTTTACCAGAAACGAATGCAGGAACATTCGCAGCAGCGATCTGAATTTCAGCACCAGTCTGTGGGTTACGACCAGTACGAGCTGCACGATGATTAATTTTGAAAGTACCGAAACCAATCAGCTGAACCTGACCACCGCCTTTAAGCGTTTCAGTGATAGATTCCAAAGTAGCGTCGAGTGCTGATTTAGCTTGAGCTTTAGACAGATCCGCTTTTTCTGCAATAGCGTCAATCAGTTCAGTTTTATTCATAGATAAGTAATCCTTTGTGATTATTTTCGATTAGCCGAGAACACTTTAAGAGAAAAAAATACGCTTCGCAAAGATTTTTTACCCAAGAAGCCTGATTTGACGGGGGACTAACAGTTATCGACATGTTTTTATCGATTTTCCCAACGTCTTTCATTACTGTAACAGGAATTACTCATCCCGCAAACAGACCCCCAGATTGCTGACATCTTCATGTCGCGCGATTTCTCTGACCTCTTTAATAAAATTATGATCACGCTTGAAAGCACAAGCAAGATCATAACAACGTTGCTGAAATGCCAATTCTTGTTCAATGAGCGGCTGCTGTGAAAACTGCTCATCGCCCAGTTCACCGAACTGCATTTCTAAAAAATTCATCACCGAGCCCATTGATATCTGGCTAGCCTGACAAGCTTCATCACCCTCTGGCGCCAATATACTGCTAAACAGTACATCAAACGAGACACAGCAATCAATGGCTGGATAGACCCCATACACATCAAAATGATTGCGCTCTGGGATCAATGGCTCAAATTGCTCACGTTGCAGGGCAAAGTTGATTCGAGCTTTTGGGTACGCTAAGTATTCCCAAAATAGATCAAGATATTTCCTCAAAGCCTGCCCTGAAGCAAATTCAGTGCTCTCAGCAAACAACTGATAATTTGGCATCATCCGCTGCGTGAGACAGACACAAAACAGTGTTTGAGGCAGACGCTGCAACTGTCCTAGCTGTGTTAAAAAAGAGTCTGATAGCATCAACGAAACCTCTGGCTGATGAAAGTCCCAATTGTAAAAGAAAGTAGCCAAAGCACCAGTATTATCGCTTTAAAAACAATGAAAAGTAGCAATTCTGCGGTATTATCAGTAGAAAAGCAGAAAATTTAATCAATATCATTATCTTATCAACAGCACATAGGAGCCTTCATGTCTGTTAGCATCACACTATATGGCCCATCTTTACATTCATTGGCACACAAAATACAACAACGTCGGCCCGACTTGAAGGTTTTTTATGGTGACGACCTGCAGCAGCTCCCACTTGACGCACTCAATGCAAGCATTCTTATTTGCGCCCCTAATGATGGTCAAACTCTTATCGAAAAAATGCCAAATCTCTGCTGGTTTCAATCTACTTTTACAGGCATTGAACCACTACTCGCCCCTCACCTTCGTCAAAACTATCAGTTAACCAACATCCGCTATGCACTGGGCACTTTCATGAGCGAATATGTCTTCAGCTACATTTTGGCGTGGCAGCGTCAACATCGCCATTACTTCGAAGCACAGCATTTACATCGTTGGCAACCTCAGCCTTATCGTCCATTGCGTGATTACCAAATGGTCTGCCTTGGCAGTGGATCGTTGGCCCAAAAATTGGCTCTAACCGCGCGCCATTTTAATCTGAAAACTTCGGCGATAAGTCGTCGTGGAAACGCTCACGAGGCCTTCGACCATGTCTGCACGTGGGAACACAGCAAATCGTTACTCGAGCATGCCGATATTGTGGTAAATTTGCTACCGAGCACCCCGCAAACACAAGGCATCATCAATCACGCGCTATTAGATACACTCTGTGATGAAGTATTATTGATTAATGTAGGGCGAGCCAATAGCATCGATGAAGCTGCATTACTCACCTTTTTAGAGCATCACCCAAAAGCACAAGCAGTCTTGGATGTCGCACCAACAGAACCGCTGAATAGCGACCATATTTTTTGGGATCATCCACAAATTACCTTCACCCCTCATGTTGCCGCCCCCTCGCAAATCGAAGATATAGAACCTATCATCATGGAAAATCTCGACCGCTACCTCAATGGTCAAACACTCTTATATCTAGTCGATTTTGCAACTGGCTATTGAGCAACCATCAAGGCAATAAGTACGACTTTGAAAGTTGAGTTCACTCGCATCTCGCACAAAGTTCGTTATACAGTCCTTAACAGACAATGAATGAGCCAACCTCAGTGAGCGAATCACTGTACACAGCCTCATCTGATACTCAACTTATCACGACCTAAAATACACAACTCTTAAATTCTCACGGCGAACACAACGACACTAATGCAGCGAACTTAGCACAACATAAGTAGGATCTTGAAGGCATGTGGACAACGCTTCTGAAGGTGGTTCAACCCAGATCAAAGGAAGATGAGCCTGTTCAAGTGAAAACAAAACTTCATCCCATTTTGGCAAAGGGTCTAGAGGGCACGGCAACGCCGTGCTATCAATCAACAATGCATCGACCAACAGCTCATTAGGGGCCGCAAAGTCTGTCACTGAGAGCCACAGCTCGACCTGACAGCCATGCAATCGATAAGCCGCTTGATTAAAACGCTCAAGCTGCACCGCATCAGGTTCACTGGCAATAACCAACACCAGATTACGCCATGAAAAACGCTCTTTGAGCAATTGATCGAGTAGCTGATTCATCAATGGTTCATCGCACAATTGTTCTGGGCTAACCGGCAATAGCAAACGGCCGTCTTGTTGCTCAGACAACAACTGTTGCGCACCTTCTTGTGCGAGCATTAACAGCTGGCGAGCCTCAAGTGGCTGCTGTTTAGAAACTATTTGATAACCCATCAATTGGTTATGTCGCTCATCAGTAAGCCATCGTTTAAAATGCATGAGCTCCTCACACTGCAACAATTGATGGCGACAAAACGCCACATTACGTCCTTCATTCATGATGCTTAGCATAGAGAGCCAAACCCAAGTCCTCAATTGGGGAAAATCCCTATACCATGAGAGCACTCAAAATATGATCTATAATCACTACCTAAATTAAGGCCACCTCTGGCATGATAAAATGTGCATTACACTTCAAAAGGAATGATTACATGTTTAAACAAATGGCCCTTGTCAGCCTAACATCACTGGTACTGGCAGGCTGCGCGCAAACACACATGACCCAAACCACAGCCACCCCACCATCCAGCTATACAACCAAAGATCTGAATGAGCAGCAGATTCAAGGGCTTTTATGGATGCAAAAATCCGCTGAATATCGGGCTTTATGTTTTCAAGCCTTTAATATTGCCCACCTGCGGGTTAAACAAGCCTTAAACAGTGATCATAGTAAGCCATTAGCGGTTGTCGTTGATATTGACGAAACGGTGATGAATAACCTGCCGTATCAAGCTTGGTTGGTTGGGAAAAATCAAGGCTACTCAGGTAAAACGTGGCAGCAATGGGTTAACGATGAACAATCAACCGCAATTCCTGGCGCACTCACCTTTTTAAATTACGCTCGTGAGAATGGCATTCGAATTTTCTATATTACCAATCGCTCGGATAAGGTCCGCCAAGCTACTCTCAATAATCTCAAACAGCTTGGTTTTCCCGATGCCAATAATGATCATTTATTGATGAAAACGACCACCAGCAACAAGGGACCTCGTCGTGATAAGGTCCGTGATAATTATGATGTTGCCGTGTATATGGGAGATAACTTGGGTGATTTCACTCAAAAATTTGACGGCAAAAGCACCGTGCAACGTTCGCAGTTAGCCAACCAATACAAGGCTAAGTGGGGCGACGAATATGTTGTTCTACCGAACCCAATTTATGGAACGTGGGATGGTGCCGTATTGCATTATCGATGGGGTGCAAATGCGACGCAAAAAAATGAACTGCGCCATCAAACACTGAACAGCTGGCACCCCAAATAGCGTTAACTCAGTAAAATATTGGCCGCGATAGCCAATAGCAGCAGCGCAAATAAACGTTGTAGGCGCTGCTGTGGCCAGCAGTGTGACAATCGAGCACCAAGGCGTGCACAAATCGCACTGGTTAACACAATACCAAGCCATGCGGGCAAATAAATATAGCCAATACTCCATGGTGGTAAATTGGATTGATGCCAACCACTGATGATGTAACCCAAAGACCCCGTCAGTGCAATGGGCAATCCACAGGCCGCCGATATCCCCGCAGCTCGCTTCATAGATTGACCACAATAATTTAAAAAAGGCACAGAGACAGTCCCACCACCGACACCAAATAATGCTGATTTAAACCCGATGACCCCACCGACAAGAGCACTCACCCAAGGCGCAGGCATCGATCGCTGGTGCACTTGAGTGCGGCTCAATAACATCTTCAGCGCAATCAAGACCAAATAGATAGCAAACAACTCTTCTAACAGTTCACCATCAATAAAGTGCGCACCAATACTCCCTAGCAGCGCACCAAACACGATACCAACACTCATTTGTCGAACAATCGACCAATCAATTCCACCGCGTTTTTGATGCTCATATGTTGAATTTGTAGCTGTCACAATAATGGTTGCCAATGAGGTTCCCATTGCCATATGGATAGCCAGTTGCGAGGAAAAATGAGCCCAATGAAAAACCATCACCAGCGCCGGAACAATCAAGACCCCGCCACCCAAACCGAATAATCCGGAGAGTACACCAGCAAAAGCACCAAGCCCCAGACAGATCAAAAACATGTTGTTTATTACCTCAAGTAATCGCCCTAACAACATCGGGACGAATAATATTCCCGCACACTCCTGGGTCGGCCACTGCGCGCGAGCCCAACCCATCTTGCGACTTATCCTAACAAGTGAATATAACAACCCGAAGACAAAGAGAAGCCCTTGAGCTTTAGGAGGAAATAAAAAGCCGCAGCTTAATGTTAGCGAATATCAACTCTGCAGCTTATGACGACAGATAAGTTACCCGTGATAAGCACGGCTAAAACGATGAACCGCGTCAACAAATACACCCGCATGCTCTGGAAGAACATCTTGATGGATACCATGGCCTAAGTTAAACACATGGCCATGGCGGCCTTGGCCAAATTGCGCCAGAATACGTTGAACTTCTTGTTCTATTTCACTCGGGTTGGCATATAACATGGAAGGATCCATATTCCCTTGCAGTGCAACTCGATGCCCAACACGCAGCTTCGCTTGCGCCATATCGGTCGTCCAATCAATACCAATAGCGTCACACCCTGTGTCGGCAATCCATTCTAACCACTGACCGCCATTTTTAGTAAACAAAGTGATAGGAACACGCCGCCCACGGGACTCCCGAGTCACCCCCTCGACTATTTTTTGCATATAATCTAATGAGAAAAATCGATAACAATCAGGACTTAAGACGCCACCCCAGGTGTCAAACAACATCAATGCTTGAGCCCCAGCATCAACTTGTGCATTCAAATAGCTGATCACCGCGTCAGCTAGCTTACCCAGTAACAGATGCAATGATTGGGGATCGCTGAACATCATTTTTTTGATCTTAGAGAACTGTTTGCTCGATCCCCCTTCAATCATGTAAGTGGCAAGTGTCCATGGGCTTCCAGAAAAACCAATCAAAGGCACAGCACCGGCAAGCTCACGAGAGATAGTGCTAACCGCTTGCGTCACATAAGCCAAGTCGACCAGCGGATCAAGAGTAGGTAACGCTGCAATCTGGGAGCGAGTTTGCAGCGGGCGTTCAAATTTAGGCCCTTCACCTGTCTCAAAATACAATCCCAATCCCATCGCATCAGGAATGGTCAAAATATCAGAGAAAAGAATAGCTGCGTCCAAGTTATAACGGCGCAGCGGCTGCATGGTCACTTCACAGGCTAATTCAGGGCTTTGACATAACGACATAAAATCGCCGGCCTCAGCGCGTAATGCGCGGTACTCAGGAAGATAGCGACCGGCTTGGCGCATCATCCAAACCGGTGTTATATCAACATCTTGTCGCAACAAAGCGCGCAAATAACGGTCATTTTTCAAGTCAGTCATGCTACATCCTATGGTACTTAAACTTTGGGCATTGTAGGGTGCTTTCCTCGTAAACCCAAGCAAACGCGATGAATTAACCTGATCATTAATAATGTATTCCACCTCTGACGCTGATTTACTCATCCGTTTAGCGCTTGAGCCTCTTAGTTGTTGCTGTTTGTGCGCGAATGATGTCTACCAATTGGTCAATGATCGCACGCGCAATCGTCCCAACAGACGGCAAAGTTGGCAGCGCATCCAGAGAAAACCACTGCGCATCAGTCAGCTCACTGCGTTGGATCTGTAATTGGCCGCTTTGATAGTCAGCCAAAAAGGCCACCATCATCGAATGTGGAAAAGGCCAAGGTTGGCTACCTGCATAACGTAAATTATTGACGCGAATACCAACTTCTTCACCGACCTCTCGATGGACACACTGCTCAAGCGTTTCACCAGCTTCGACAAATCCGGCGACCGCCGTATAAATCGAAATATGGCGCTTAAGATGACTCTTATGACAAGCGAGTAAAATTTGTTCTCCGCGGCGAATTGCCACGATAATACTCGGTGAAATCCGTGGATAGGCGCGAAACCCACAGTCATTGCAGTGCATGGCAAGCTCCCAATCAATACGTTGCATTGGCTTGGCGCAGCGCCCACAAAACCGATGCGTTGCCAAGAACAACGCCTGTTGCATCGCCTGCCCAGCTATCATAAATAGTGCTTCATCCAACTCACTGAGCAATGCATACAGAGGCAACCACTCACCAACGCCCAAATCAATCGGTTTATCCAGTTCGAGTCGATAGCAAGGCTCGCCGCGATAATCAGTAAAATGCTCCGCTTGAGCAAGCCAGTATGTAGAAACTGGCATTTCCGTAAATTGACCAAAGGGAATGCGAGTTCCCTGATGAACACACAACAGCAGTTCGTGACAGGTGAAAAACCACCAGCCGGGCAACGACTCAGTATTAGGATGGCGCACTTGTGGTAAAGACATAAATCCCCCGGACTATATTGATAAAAAAATCATCTAATAAACCCACTTGACCTCTTGTGTGCATTCAGCCAAAGTTAAATGGTGATGGGGCTAATAACCCCAACCGACATCTTATTGCCGGAGGTACTTATGCTTAAACGTGTGGCTCAAGCACAACAACGCTGGGGTGGTGCGAACCAATCAATAGACAACTGGCTGACCGCCCGTAAAAATCTATTAGTTGAATACTGCCAATTAGTTGGACAAAAACAGTCCAAACCACTCGATGGCGCTGAGCAGATAGAAGCTGTTCAACACTTTTGTCACCATTTGGTCGATTATGTATCCACTGGCCACTTTGGAATTTTTGATCAAATCATTGATGATTGCCAAGATTACCAACGAGTTGATGGTTACATCAGTCAATTAACCGCCAGCACCGATCAGGTTTTGGATTTTTATGATCGCTTTAACAATGTCGCCGAGGTCAGTGAGCTTAATCATTTTATAGCGGTTCTTAGCTCTTTAGGGGAAAGTCTAGAACAGCGCTTTAGTATTGAAGATAAACTGCTCGGTGAGCTCTACCAGCATACTGTTGATGAACAATCGCCAGCATAAGATCCTCAAGCAGTCTACGGCCCATGTGGACACATGGGCACGCGTCTCAATTAGTTGGCTTTAGGCGCGGCTTTAGGCGCGGTTTTATCAGCTTGCTTAGCTTTTTCAGCTTGCTTTTGAGGATGTTTCACTTTGAGAAGTTCCACATCAAAAATCAATGTTGAATCGGCAGGGATCTGACCATTTGCTTGACTGCCGTACGCGAGTTTAGCTGGGATATAGAATGCATATTTGGCCCCTTCGTGCATCAACTGAACACCTTCAGTCCAACCTGGGATCACTTGATCTAACTTGAATGTAACGGGTTTACCACGTTTGTAGGAACTATCAAACTCTGTCCCATTAACCAACGTCCCTTTATAATTAACTGTGACAATATCATCAGCACTAGGGCGAGGACCGCTACCTTTTTTCAAGACTTTGTATTCCAAACCAGATTTAGTGGTTTTAACACCTGCTTTTTTGGCATTATCGACTAAAAATTTCTCGCCATCTGCTTTGTTTTTCGCTGCCGCTTTCTCAGCTTTTGCTTCAGACAGTTTGATCAACTGTTTTTTTAAGCCTTGCAGTGTTGACTGCATCTGTTTGTCAGATAACTGGATCTTGTCGGTTAAACCATCTTGCATCCCTGCAATGACATAACTACGTTCTAATTTCAGGCCCAATTTCTCTTGTTGTTTGAGAACCTGATCCACATAACGAGACATTGAAGCGCCCAGCACATAGGCTTGTTTTTGCGCTTCTGTTTTTAATTGTACTTTCTCTGCCGCATTCACTTGGCTAACAAAAGTACACATGGACGCAGCTAACAGTGATACTGCAAAATATTTCTTCATGGTTCGGCCTCCAGACCTTTTTACTTCTTTGAAAAAGCGATTTAAGCTAGGTTTGATCGTATATTGAACATTAACTCGAATAACTATCGCTCTATCGATGAGCGAACTATACTAGCGTCTATCGCTTCATGTAGGAAGGCATGGCTATTTTTTTCATACAAAAGTTCGTCTTAACAATCCGCTTATGGGGCCTTCTACTTATAGTTGGGTTAGTGTGTAGCTGCACGCCTAAAAGTGATTCAGTCATGATCGTTGAGCAGGCGCCACAAGGGGCTTATACCGCTGCATTAAGTGCTGATGGAAGCTTGAGTCTGATGTCAACATTCGCGCAGCAGGTCACACTTTGGCAATTACAGCCCACCCCAAAAATTCGCTTTCGTTGGCAGCAGCAATCACAAAATAACATTTTTGTGGCAAAATTTGCTCCAGAGCATCAATTCGCGATCACCGCTTCTCGCCACGATTTTGCCGTTTGGTCAACGCAAACGGGCCATTCGTTAGGATTTTACGCTATCAAGCAGTCCGTGATTCGTGATATCGCACTGTCGGCTTCTGGGACAACTGTATTAGCTGGACTTGAAAATGGTCATGTACTGGCAATCAATCTACGAACAGGGCGTCGTTTAGAGTTTTTAGGCCACAAAGAAGCCATAAATGCAGTTTGTCTGTCGGCGAATGGTCGCTACGCTTTAACGGCTGGCAATGGGGGCAAAGTTTTATTATGGGATACTCAAACAGCACAGATTATCATCCAACTGCAACTAAACAGTCGTGTCACCCAAATTGCCCTTTCCTCCGACGGCCATTATTTATTTGCCGCAGATAGCCATCATACAGCGCAGATCTACGCAATTCCTTCTGGACAAAAGATCAGTCGACTCAACATCCATACACGCCAACAGATCTTTAGCAGTGCTCGTTTTGTCGACCAAGGGAAATGGTTAGTAACGGGTTCACCCAATCGTCGTATTCAATTATGGGATACGCATACTGGCCAACTACTACAAAATTGGCAAGTTGGTCTGAATCATGCCCATCGCCCAGCGAGTGCAGTTGTATATGACGCCACAATCGATAACAATGGTCAACTTATCAGCGCCAGCTCCACCGGGTTGGTCGAATATTGGCACATCAATCAGCATTAAGACACTATGACATCCTATTTAGAAGCTCGCATTGAACAACTGGAAAACCAACTCACTTTCCAAGACGATAGCATCGCCCAATTGAACGATGCCGTCACTAACCAACAATGGCAGATTGAAAAATTGACGCAGCAAATCAAACTGCTCGGTGATAAATTGCAGCAAGTTCAGCCTAGTCAAATCGCATCCCAAGCTGAAGAAACTCCACCGCCTCATTACTAACAGGAAATAAGTGTATGGATTATCAGTTGCGACCGGCAACATCTGATGATCTCCCCGAGATTATCAGTATTTACAACAGCACCATTGCATCTCGGCAGGTGACCGCGGATATAACACCGATTACGCTTGCCGATAGACACGGTTGGTTGGAATCGCACCAGCAGCAGGGACATCCCGTTTATGCGATTTTCAAAGCAGAGACGTTAATCGGTTGGTTTAGTTTCAGCCCCTTTTATGGGCGCCCGGCCTACCGCCACACCTGTGAAATAAGCATCTATCTAGCGCCGCAAGCTCGCGGCCAAGGACTGGGAAAATGGATATTGCCGCGCACTGAACAGATTGCTCGGCAACAAGGGATTAAGGTGTTATTAGGATTTATCTTTAGCCATAATATACCTAGCATCAAATTGTTTGAGCACAACGAGTACCAGCGATGGGGCGAGCTTCCCCAAATTGCAGAACTTGATGAGCAGCGCTATAGCTTATCCATTTTAGGTAAGCATCTTGATGCCGTTTAACAGCTTATTCAGGTTTTAAAGTCGCGATCCGCTCGCCAAAACCCGATGAATCAACATCTTCGGGTTGTAGTGCGTGATAGCCGCAACTAACGCACACCACTTGGTCGCGCTCTTGCGGTGTCGTTCTAATGGCGAGCGAGTCTTGCTCGTGACATTTGGGACAGACTGCCCCAGCGATAAATCGTTGTTTCATTTAGCCCTTCTTAATGATAGTTCTTTTCGACAGCCCGGCGGCTTTTACGTTATGATCCCTTATTATTGCACAGCGAACCCTTAATATGATCACAGCCCAGAATATTAGTTTACAGCGAGGCATTAAAGTCTTACTCGAGCACACTTCCATGGTCATTCACCCTGGTCAAGCAGTGGGCTTAGTTGGCCAAAATGGCTGCGGCAAATCATCGCTTTTCGGCTTGCTTAAAGGCGAGTTAAGCGTTGATGCAGGCAATCTTGATATTCCCGCCAACTGGCAAATAGCAAGTGTCTCTCAGCATACCCCAGCGCTTGATTGCTCCGCTTTGGATTATGTCATCGATGGCGATCAAGAATACCGCCAGATCATGAATGATTTAGTCATCGCAGAAACCAACCAAGATGGCATCGCTATCGCGTCATTACATGGCCAACTGGATGCGATTGGTGGGTATCAAATTCAGGCCCGCGCCGCCACTTTACTCGCAGGGCTAGGCTTTAGCGATGAGAGTCAACAACAAAGTGTTGCAAGCTTTTCAGGGGGCTGGCGCATGCGTTTGAACCTCGCACAAGCACTGCTTTGTCGCAGCGATTTATTGCTACTTGACGAACCAACCAATCACCTCGATATCAATACTGTAGTTTGGCTTGAACAGTGGCTTAGTCGCTATAGCGGCACGCTCGTTATCATCTCTCATGACCGTGATTTTCTCGACCAAACCACGCAGAAGATCATCCATATCGAACATGCTCAATTCAATGAATATACCGGTAACTACTCAAGTTTTGAGACGCAGCGGGCCACCAGACTAGAGCAGCAACAAGCCCTACATGAAAAACAGATGCGCCAACGCGAACACTTGCAAAGTTATGTTGATCGCTTTCGCTATAAAGCAACCAAGGCCAAGCAAGCTCAGAGTCGGATTAAAGCGCTGGAGAAAATGCAATTGGTCGGGCCAGCGCACGCCGATTCACAATTTAGTTTTGAATTCCAAGCCCCTGATGCCCTGCCTATGCCGCTGCTCAATATGGATGAAATCAGTGCAGGCTATGATGGTGTCACCATTTTAGAAAATATTCAGTTCAATCTAGTCCCTGGTAGCCGAATTGGCTTGTTAGGACGCAATGGCGCGGGTAAATCAACATTTATTAAGCTGTTAAGCGGTGATCTGATTGCGCAATCTGGCCAGCTTGAAGTCAATGGTGGTGCAAAAATAGGCTACTTTGCCCAGCATCAACTTGAAACATTGCGTCCACAAGAGAGTCCTTTAGCCCACTTAAAACGCCTTGATCCGAACGCCACTGAGGCGAAACTTCGCAGTTACTTAGGCAGTTTTGGTTTTGCTGGAGATAAAGCTTTGGATCTGGTTGCTCCGTTCAGTGGTGGCGAGAAAGCCCGCTTAGTGCTAGCGATGATCGTCTGGCAGCGTCCCAACCTACTCCTGCTCGATGAGCCAACCAACCACCTCGACTTAGAGATGCGCCACGCATTAATGCTCGCACTGCAAAGCTTTGAAGGAGCCATGGTCATTGTCTCTCATGACCGAGCACTACTCAGAGCTAGCTGTGATGAATTTTATCTCGTTGATGAAGGGCAAGTGCGCGCTTTCGAAGGTGATTTAGAGCAGTATCAGCGTTGGGTCAGTGAGCAGGCAAGGCCTGCTGCGACCAGTAACAAATCAAACGAAACGAAAACATCGTCACGGCAAAATCAAAAACGTCAACAGGCAGAGCTGCGCAAGCAAACTCAGCCACTGCGTCAAAAAATAGCACAACTGGAAAAACAAACCGACAAGCTCACCGCAAAACTGCGTGACATTGAAACTCAAATGAGCGATCCGATCATATATGATGTGGCTCACAAAAGTGAGTTAGCGCAATTATTGCAAAGCCAAACGACATTGCGCCAACAACTCGATGAAAATGAGAGTGACTGGTTAGATTGCCAAGAACAGCTCGATGAGATAATCCAAGCACAAGAGTGACTCATATATTCATTGGATTTAACTGGATTTATGTAAATTTTTGTAAATATACCCCAGATGGATGAGTTATTTTTTAAAAAAAAGCCTCTATGATGAAGAGGCTTGTTATTATATTTTTGCTTGTATTTGCTTTAACAGCGCCCGGCTTTTTGCCGGGTTCTTTTTTAAGACTCAAAAAAAGGCCGCCTATCGGCAACCTATTCGCTTTACAACAACAAGATTAAAGGCTGTAGTTCGCCAATTGTGACGCGGCATTATCTAACTGTGTTTTCGCCATCTCATCGCCCATTGCTAGACCTTCTGCATAGACAACTTCAATATCACTAATACCTAAGAAGCCAAGCAATGTTTTCAGATAAGGGACCTCAAAGTCACTTCCACCATCTTTATGTAAACCACCACGAGTGGATACAATCAATGCTTTGGTATTGGTGATTAAACCTACGGGTCCTGTTTCTGTATAGCTAAAGGTTTCACCGGCGCGAGCAACAAAATCAAACCATGTTTTCAGTTGGGTTGGGATCGCAAAATTATACATAGGCGCACCAACAACTAATAGATCCGCTTCTTTAACTTCTTTAATCAAAGTATCAGAGAGTATTTTCGCTTCCTGCTGACGAGCACTTAACTCACCGGCGGGGCGCAGCATTCCAACTAGTTCACCATCAAGTACTGGAACTGGGTTAGCAGCAAGATCGCGCACAGTCACATCAGCATCTTGCGTTGCAAGGAATTGATCAATCAGTTTTGATGATTGGGAGTAGTCGCCCAGCACGCTGGATTTTAATGCTAAAATCTTTGCCATGAATAAACCTCCATAATGTAAGTAAAAACAGATTATCACGCTAAATCGTTCGAATATATTTGAATATATTGACCATTATGGTCGAATTAATAGAACTATTATATATTCGGAGCTAACCAGCGCTGCGCCTGTTCAATGGTCATTCCTGCTCGATTCGCATAATCTTCTAATTGATCGTATTGAATTTGGGCAACCGCAAAATAACGTGCCTGAGGATGGCTAAAATACCATCCAGAGACAGCGGCGCCAGGCCACATTGCATAATTTTCTGTCAACTTCATACCGATGCGCTTTTCGACATCCAACAATTGCCAAATAATTGCCTTTTCGGTGTGTTCAGGACACGCCGGATAACCAGGCGCGGGACGGATACCTTGATAACGCTCGCGAATAAGTTCATCTGCGCTGAGATCTTCATCGGGACTATATCCCCAAAAATCACGCCGCACCCGTTCATGCAAATATTCGGCAAACGCTTCAGCTAAGCGATCGGCTACCGCTTTAACCATGATCGCATTGTAATCGTCGCCAGCTTGTTTGTAGTTCTCAGACAATTCATCTTCACCAAAGCCACCACTGACGGCAAAAGCACCAATATAGTCGTCACGGCCACTATCCTTAGGCGCAATAAAATCTGCCAACGAATAGTTCGCACCTTTCGGCTTTTCTGTCTGTTGGCGTAGCTGATGACTCACCGCCAGTCGCTTAGTTCGTGTTTCATCGGCGTAGATTTCAATATCATCAACCACTGTATTAGCCGCAAATAACCCAATGATAGCGCGCACTTGTAACTGCCCAGATTGGCTCAGCATATCGAGCATGGCTTTCGCATCCGCGAACAAAATTTGTGCTTGCTCACCAACGACTTGATCATTGAGAATTCGTGGATATTTACCCGCTAATGACCACGTCATAAAAAATGGCGTCCAATCGATATAATCACGTAATGTTTCAATACTAACGTCATCGATCACCTGAACACCGAGCTGTTTCGGTTTAGGTGGCTGATAGGTGCGCCAATCGGTCACCAAACCATTGCCCCGAGCTGCAGCTAAGGTTACCGCAGCTGAGCGTGGCCGTTTACGCGCATGTTGCGCTCGGGCCACTTCATATTCTTGGTTGAGTTTTTCGACAAAGGCTGGTTTATGCATTTTAGATAACAGTGTCTGACAAACACCAACTGCGCGCGAAGCATTAGCAACGTAGACCACTGGGTGCGAATAGTTTTGCTCAATTTTGACAGCCGTATGCGCTTTTGAGGTCGTAGCCCCACCAATCAATAACGGTAAATCAAAACCTTGACGTTCCATCTCTTTAGCAACATGGACCATCTCATCAAGTGATGGGGTAATCAGGCCAGAAAGGCCAATCATGTCGGCTTGCTCATCCCGAGCCACTTGCAGGATCTTCTCACAAGACACCATTACCCCTAAATCGATCACTTCAAAGTTATTGCACTGCAATACGACACCGACAATATTTTTGCCAATGTCGTGCACGTCACCTTTAACAGTGGCCATCACAATCTTGCCATTAGATTGCTGTTCACCACTTTTTTCGGCTTCAATATAAGGATTCAAATAGGCGACGGCTCGCTTCATCACCCGCGCTGATTTAACCACTTGTGGCAAAAACATTTGTCCAGCCCCAAAGAGATCGCCGACCACATTCATACCATCCATCAATGGCCCTTCAATCACATGTAATGGTCGTTCAACGGATTGACGCGCCTCTTCCGTGTCCTCTTCAATAAATTCAGTAATACCTTTGACTAATGCATGTTCCAAACGTTTATTAACTGGCCATGAACGCCACTCGAGTAACTTCGGATCCGCTTCTTTAATTTGCCCATCACCGCGGTATTGTTCTGCGATAGCTAATAGTTCATCGGTCGCTAGCGGATGAGTATTGAGGATCACCGCCTCGACCTTATCGCGCAGCTGCGTTGGAATATCTGCGTAGATAGCGAGTTGCCCCGCATTGACAATGCCCATATCCATGCCATTGGCAATTGCATGATATAAAAACACAGCGTGGATGGCCTCTCGCAGTGGATTATTTCCTCGAAATGAAAATGACACATTGGATACCCCACCAGAGATCAATGCATGGGGCAAAGTTTGCTTGATACTCTTAACCGCTTCGATAAAATCAACGGCATAGTTATTGTGTTCTTCAATACCAGTGGCAACGGCAAAAATGTTAGGATCAAAAATAATATCTTCGGGCGCAAACCCAACTTCATCCACTAATATATGGTAGGTACGGGTGCAAATAGCGACTTTTCGCGCTCGTGTATCCGCCTGTCCTTGTTCATCAAATGCCATCACAATGACAGCCGCTCCATAGCGACGTAATAGCTTCGCTTGGGCAATAAATTTATCTTTACCCTCTTTGAGTGAGATGGAGTTAACAATCGGCTTACCCTGCACGCATTTAATTCCTGCTTCTAAAATCTCCCATTTGGAAGAGTCAATCATCAGCGGAACTTTCGCAATATCAGGTTCAGAAGCGATAAGATTGAGAAATTTCACCATCGCATGAACTGAGTCAAGCATTCCCTCATCCATATTAATATCGATGATTTGCGCCCCATTTTCGACCTGCAATGCGGCAATCTCTAAGGCTTTATCATATTCCTCGGCCACAATGAGACGCTTAAACAGCGCCGAACCAGTCACATTATTACGCTCACCGACATTCACAAATAATGACTGCGCATCGATATTAAGAGGTTCGAGCCCTGATAATCTGCAAGCGACAGGTAATTGTGGAATCACCCGAGGAGGCACGCCGGCAATGACCTTGGCCATTGCTTCAATATGCAAAGGGGTGGTTCCGCAACATCCTCCCACTAGATTTAACAATCCCGCTCTTGCCCACTCACCAATATGGCCGGCCATCTCTTCAGGCCCTAGATCATATTCGCCAAAGGCATTAGGTAAACCTGCGTTGGGATGGGCAGATACGTAAGTTTCACTAATGCGCGATAACTCTTCGACATATTGGCGCAGCTCTTTGGGCCCCAGCGCACAGTTGAGCCCCATTGATAATGGCTTAGCGTGGCGCAATGAGTTATAAAACGCTTCCGTGGTTTGCCCCGAGAGAGTGCGTCCAGACGCATCGGTGATCGTACCGGATATCATCAGTGGCAAACGGATTGCCTGCTCATCAAAGATACTTTCAACAGCGAATACCGCCGCTTTAGCATTGAGCGTATCGAAGATGGTCTCAATCATAATCAAATCAACACCGCCGTCGATCAGTGCTTGAACGGATTCTCGGTATGCGGTCACTAACTCATCAAAGTAGATATTGCGAAACCCAGGATCATTCACATCAGGTGAAATCGACGAGGTCCGATTTGTTGGCCCTAAGACACCGGCCACAAAGCGCGGTCTTTCGGGAGTTTGAGCGCTCATTTCATCAGCCACCGAACGGGCTAATCGAGCAGCCTGAAAATTAATTTCTGCCGAGAGAGATTGCATCTGATAATCAGCCATTGCAATCGAGGTCGTATTGAACGTATTGGTTTCAATGATATCAGCGCCTGCTTGCAGATACTGACGATGAATATCTGCGATGATTTCAGGTTGAGTGAGTACCAATAGGTCATTATTGCCTTTTAAATCGCAGGGCCAATCAATGAATCGTTCGCCACGATAATCGCTTTCATCGAGCTTAAAACCTTGAATCATGGTGCCCATACCACCATCAATTAACAAGATCCGTTGACTCAGTTGTGCGGTTAATAGTGTCATCATATTACTCACTGCCACTCCTTAGTTTTCATTGTTCTGTTAATCATGATCGCTCAGTTGCATTGAGTTCAAATCATAAGGGGTAATCTGATAAACACAGTAGTTGATCCAATTACTATAAAGAAGGCTGCCATGACTGCGCCAAGTCGACAACGGTGTCTGAGCGGGATCATCACTTGGAAAATAGTTGTCCGGCAATAAAGGGGATACACCCGCTTCAACGTCACGCTGATATTCATTGGCTAACGTGCAGGCATCATACTCTGGATGACCGGTGACAAACACTTGACGGAGATCTCGGCTCGCTGCAAGGTAGAGCTCATCATTTTTTAGTGTTGCTAAGATATCTAGATCAGTGTAGTGCTTTATTGCATGAAGTGGGAATCCAGCATTTCGTGATAGCGGAGCTAAAAAGGTATCATCAAAGCCACGCAATAATTTGTTATGACCACCAACGGTTTGGTGAGAAAAAACCCCTGATAGCTTTTTATCCAAAGTAAATTGAGGCATGTCATAGAGAACATTTAATGCCGCTTGAGCCGCCCAACACAAAAATAGCGTCGATGTGACATGAGTAGTTGACCAGTGAACTATTTCGCTCATTTGCTGCCAATAATAAACATCCTCAAAAGCGGTTAGCCCAAGCGGCGCGCCAGTAATAATCAAGCCATCGAAATTCCCGTTTCGTAGCCTATCAAAATCGCGATAAAACCGATCAATATGTTTTTGGGGCGTGTTTTTGGATGGCCGTTGGTCAATACGCAGCAGATGAACATCAACTTGCAACGGTGTGTTGGAAAGTAATCGCAGTATTTGATTTTCCGTCTCGATCTTTTTGGGCATCAAATTGAGTAAAATCACCTTAAGTGGTCGAATATCTTGCGCCGATGCCCGAGATTGTGGCATAACAAATATATTTTCTTGACGTAGCACTTCAGCTGCAGGTAACGCATCGGGGATCCGAATCGGCATAAATAGTTCTCCACAAATATCAATCTAGACATCTAGAAGCCCATTTTAAAGTGTTCCGAGGTGAAGTCTAGCCTTAATCATCCAAAGCTATCGGTCGGGGGGCATTCAGCAAGGCAACAATGAATAGGCTAAGCCTACAAAATAGGCGGCTGACTCAAGTATGGTATGGGCGATGGGCGATATTAGATTAGCCGTGGCTCGTTTACGGCTGGGTATTATGTAAAACAGTCGCTAAATTAGCTTGAATATGCAACTTATTAGTCATCAGAGTGACTGGCTATCATCTACAGTTTAGGTTCGGATGATGTATTGTAGTTAGTTCTAAGCAAAGGATATTCGACGAGCAAAGCAACATAACAGATCGTCAGATATACCAATTTCACCAGCCGGCTGCGTTTGGCAGACTCTCCCCATAATTTGCCACTAGCAATTCCAACTCCAGTCATCAGTGACATCAAACCAAACAGTCCACCTACAGACAAGAGCGATAGAAACACAAAGTGCTCAAGCATGACGATTGCCCACTAGGCTGAACAGTTCAGATTGCGCGTTGCACTTGGGGCATCGGTAAAATCCCTTTCCTTTGTTTGGCCATTTCATCTCAATGATCGTCATTGGCTCGCAGCAGCGAGTGCAGACCGATGACACTGATGTAACGGATCTCTCTTCACGACCACCAGCAGCTGGTTCAGAGGCTTGCTGACGTAGCAAATTAATCATTCCGCCCAACTTAGCATCGCTGTATGAACGGCCATTCCGGATACGGAACAAGGGAACATTTGCCGCTTGGAGCGCAGTTGTTTTTTCATAGTCGCGTTTGAAAGCACTGTGCCGCAATCATTCCCAATGTAGGGGTGCCCTCTCCTTTTTATTGGGCACCCATGAACCTGATTCGATTATTTTTGGGTTGGTTTGATGAATGGGTAGGCTTTGCCCTGCCAGTAGATTGTGGGTACTTTAATCGTCAAATCGGTATATGTGATATATGAAAAAACTACCCGAGGGTAAGATGGCATATAAAGAAAGAAATTGCCTGGTAGGTTCCTGGTAATATCTTTAAAAACAGTACTGGGGTTTATCGTCACCTCTTTACCTTTAACTTTAACATTCACGTTAACGACGCTAAGGAATGGTGTAGTAATGACAAATTCGCCGACATAAATTTCGCCTCCAGAAAACCCGTAACAATATGCTGTCTGCGTTGTTTTTTGAGCAATATTGACACTACAACTTCGGACTATTTTAGTTGATAAGTCCTTCGGAAAAGTTAGCCCTACGGGCTCATCCTTTCCGTCTATAGTTAGATTATAGCCTAAGAGATCATCATCATCCCTGCTTACTTGATGCAGGTGACCATATTTGCCAAAGACCTTTTTAGCTGCCGTGATTATGCGGGTACGAATGAAATTTTGCGCTGTAATTTCATCTTTGAAATCTGCTTTCGGCACATACACAATCCATCTTGGACGCCCAGCTGTATGCCCACTCAACGACATGTCAGTAATTTCGCCACCAGCCACATCAATGGCCCCAGTCAGATTGCCCGTTAAAATTTCAGCAATCCCCAAAAAAGTTGACACCGAATGCCCTCGATGCAAGCTCGCATGGCTCTTTTTCACTTCCTCTGGCGTAAAGTCCCGCAGTGGTGAGTGGTCGTCTAATAAATTGGTTTGGCTGGCGATGTTATAGGCAAAACTATGATGATTATCGAACGGCACCGGCTTAATCGGCTTGGGCTGGGAGGCACAACCGGCCAACAACATCAATGATGCAATCACGAACAGATATTTCATTTTTTTCCTTTTTATTTTTTCGCTATCAATAGCATAACAGTGGTTTTTAATTTCCTAAGTTACTTCTGTTTCGGTGTCTGGGTCTGGCTCCAGGCATCCTGATAAGCATCCGATCGGATCTGGTCGGCGTTCACGCCACTAGACCGGTCGATGGTGGTTTCCAGTACATTTGGACGAGGTGTCGTGGTCGAATAGTTCAAAATCGACCCAGACCCAGTCAGCGAGTCAATAGTCACATTCTTCGACTCAGCGAAGTTCCCAGTCTTAATCAAAATCCCAATCCATTCAGAGAGATCCACTTTATCCCAGTCCACTTTATTTAATTGAGAAATCGCCAGTCCAGTGCAGTTCGGATGTTTAGGCGTTCCCCAACTCAGTCCCATTTGAGGCTGCTTATAAATCTGCTCCATCATGATCTGGCTGAGCGGACTATTAAACTCGCAATACGACCGTTTGGTTTCCAGACAAACTCCGAGCACCTTACTGGTACAGTACGTCCCGATATAATGCGTCGAGAGCAACTCTCGCTTCATCGGTAAACTTAGCTCGTCCGGGGTACATTTATAGATGACATTTACCAACAAATTAAACACCACATAGGCCAGATAAGCATAATACACGTACATCAGAGCCTGACCCATTGGGCCATTTGTGGGGACCAAACAACTTTAGTTTGTTCTTGTTTAAAGAAGAAGCTTGCGATTTTATTCCTAAATTGCTTTTGCAGGAAGCTGTACTGCATGATTTTCTGTTTCATCTGAGCCATAACACCCTGACGAGCCGCGTTAGTTGTTGCTGTGGCAGAGGCCCTGAGGCCTTGTACAGCGACGAAAAAACTCAGTGTCTCGCTTACCCGATACTCAGCTCACCTTAGCAGCACTTGGTGATGCAAGGACGAATAAGTCACCAAAGACCAGAGATTTACTTGTTCACTCTGATCAAGGTTGTCATTTTAGCTCCCATGCTTATAGAAATAGGTTGGCAGCTTTAAAGATAACTCAGAGCATAAGTCGTAGAGGGAATTATTGGGTCAATTCCGTGAAGGGACGTTTTTTAGGTCGTTTACATCAAAGCGCTTAAATGGATTATCTTTCATTGATCACAGTTCGGTGGTGACAGCAGTTGAAGGTTATATTCGCTTCTATAACTACAAACAACGGTGACATAGCGGATTGGAAGACCTTACACCGTATGCAATGTATACGCAGATGCAAAAAGTGGCTTAGAAACTCTCCAATAATACTGGACCATTACACAACTGAACCGAAGTGAAGGGAGGTACAGTGTGACTCGCACCATTTGTCATGGCGAACATGGCGAAATCAGAAAGCGTTATAGAGAAGGACCAGAGGTTCAACTGGAATCATTGGAGCTGGGAAACAAGTGCTACTGTCTTATGAGATACACTGTATATGCAGCAAGCCCTTGGACATTTAATACTGATAGCCAGCCTACTGAAACTAATGAAGAAGATATATCCAGATTATCACCACTGAGATGCATGGCCATATTAATATGTTAGGGCTACTCATTCACCTTATCTGAAAACGTGATGAAGGCACTTGAATCAACAGGTTAATGAATATATAGATGCTTAGGTTTTCGCCCCATTGGACCTCAAATCCCAACAACCACTCAATCCCAATTATATTAAACTACTTTTGCAAAAATTAGGTTTCTGCGATGACTAGGTAACACGTATCATCGCTATAATAACAGCGGATTACGCTACCCATTGGTGAAATTGATAGATAACAAGTATTGCACAACTACCGGTCACATAGAGCGGCTAATGACACAAAGTGCGTAACAGTCAGCGAGTGCCATCGTTGAGCATCGTGAGCCATCTGAATTACATTCTTTACGCACCGCTAAATTAGTTGATGATAAGCTATAAATTCTAGGCATAAAAAAGCCGGGCAAAGGCCCGGCTTACAATATGTATCGATACTACTCGGCAGATTCTTCAGCAGATTCTGCACGATCAACCAGCTCGATATAAGCCATAGGAGCGTTATCACCAGCTCGGAATCCACATTTCAGGATACGGGTATAACCACCCGTACGTTCCTGGAAACGAGGCCCTAAGACTGAGAACAGTTTACCAACTACTTCTTTGTCACGTGTACGTGCAAAAGCCAGACGGCGGTTAGCAACACTGTCATTTTTAGCCAATGTAATCAGAGGCTCAACAACACGGCGTAACTCTTTCGCTTTAGGCAGTGTTGTTTTGATAACTTCATGGCGAACCAATGAACTGGCCATATTGCGGAACATAGCCTGACGATGGCTGCTGTTCCGGTTCAATTGACGACCACTCTTACGATGGCGCATGACCTTATCCTTCTAAATAATACTATGGACCAGTGACTGGTTATTTCTCAGCAATACTAGCAGGCGGCCAGTTCTCTAGGCGCATACCTAAAGACAACCCACGGCTTGCCAATACATCTTTAATCTCAGTAAGAGATTTTTTACCAAGGTTAGGCGTTTTCAAAAGCTCAACCTCAGTGCGCTGTACCAAATCACCAATATAATGAATTGCTTCTGCTTTTAAACAGTTAGCTGAACGAACAGTTAATTCCAGATCATCGACAGGACGTAGCAGGATCGGATCAAATTCCGGCTTCTCTTCTTTCTCTTCTGGTTCACTGACATCACGCAAGTCAACAAATGCATCCAGCTGCTCAGCCAAAATAGTCGCTGAACGACGAATCGCTTCTTCTGGATCCAAGGTACCGTTAGTTTCCATATCGATCACTAACTTGTCCAAGTCTGTACGTTGTTCTACGCGAGCAGCTTCAACGTTATAGGCAATTCGAACGACAGGGCTGTAGGCGGCGTCGACGAGTAAACGACCAATTGGACGTTCTTCATCTTCAGAATGAACACGAGTTGATGCAGGAATATAACCACGACCACGTTCAATTTTAATCCGCATACTTATTTCAGCATCGCTACTTAAATGGCAGATTACATGTTCTGGGTTAGCGATTTCGACATCGCCATCGTGGGTTATATCACCCGCCACGACCGGGCCTGCACCAGACTTGGTAAGAGTAAGCATTGCTTCATCTTTACCTTCGAGCTTCACAGCAATACCTTTCAGATTCAATAAGATCTCTAAAATATCTTCTTGAACCCCTTCCTTACTGCTGTACTCATGCAATACACCGTCAATCTCTACCTCAGTGACAGCGCAACCAGGCATAGATGAAAGCAGAATACGACGTAGCGCATTACCAAGCGTATGACCGAAACCTCGTTCAAGAGGTTCCAGAGTCACTTTAGCATGAGTAGGGCTAAGTTGCTCAATGTCAACTAGCCGCGGCTTTAGAAATTCTGTTACAGAACCCTGCATTGTGTCCTCTCTTAGAAATTAGCTTTACTTAGAGTAAAGCTCGACGATCAGCTGTTCGTTAATATCTGCAGACAGATCTGTGCGCTCAGGAAGGCGTTTAAATACACTTTCCATTTTTTTCGCATCAGTTTCTACCCAACTCGGTTTTTCACGCTGTCCTGCAATTTCCAGTGCAGCAATAACACGAGACTGTTTTTTAGCTTTTTCACGAACACTGATAACATCTTCCGGTGAAACCTGGAAAGAAGGTACATTAACAACTTTACCATTAACCAGAATCGCTTTGTGGCTAACCAGCTGACGTGCTTCAGCACGAGTAGAACCGAAACCCATCCGATAAACAACGTTATCTAAACGACTTTCGAGCAATCCCAGCAGATTTTCACCAGTATTACCTTTCAAACGTGCCGCTTCTTTATAGTAGTTACTGAACTGTTTTTCCAGAACACCATAGATACGACGAACTTTTTGCTTCTCACGAAGCTGCAAACCATAGTCAGAAAGACGTGGTTTACGGGCACCATGTTGGCCTGGTGCTGTATCAAGCTTACACTTAGTATCAACCGCGCGGACACCGCTCTTTAGGAATAGATCGGTACCTTCACGACGGCTAAGTTTGAGCTTAGGCCCCAAATATCTTGCCATTATTATATCTCCTGTCTATCCCAAGAATTACACGCGGCGTTTCTTAGGTGGACGACAACCGTTATGTGGAATAGGAGTCACATCAGTGATGTTAGTAACACGGAAACCTGCCGCATTTAACGCACGGATTGATGACTCACGACCTGGACCTGGACCATTAACGAAAACTTCTACGTTTTTTAGGCCGTAGTCTTTAGCAGCCTCAGCTGCGCGCTCTGCTGCAACTTGCGCTGCGAACGGAGTAGACTTACGTGAACCACGGAAACCAGATCCACCGGCAGTTGCCCAAGACAGAGCATTACCTTGGCGATCAGTGATGGTAATAATTGTGTTGTTGAACGAGGCATGAATATGAGCCATACCATCAGCAACTTGTTTTTTTACGCGTTTACGAGCGCGAGTCGGAGTTTTAGCCATTTGTCCTCACCTTATTTTTTAATAGGTTTGCGAGGCCCTTTACGGGTACGCGCATTAGTTTTAGTGCGCTGACCGCGGACGGGCAAACTACGACGATGACGGAGACCGCGGTTACAACCGAGATCCATCAGGCGCTTAATACTCATTGAAACTTCGCGGCGTAAATCACCTTCAACGGTAAATTTACTTACCTGCTCACGAAGCAATTCAATCTGGGATTCATCTAGTTCTCTGATCTTAACATCTTCAGCGATACCAGCTGCGGCACAAATTTGTTGTGCGCGAGTTTTGCCGATACCAAAGATTGCAGTTAACGCGATAACTGCATGTTTTTGATCAGGAATGTTAATGCCGGCTATACGGGCCATTAGGCACACTCCTATAATTTTTTCGTAAAACGAAGGCCATCTGCGAAAAGCCCGTAAGGATACTCAACAGATGACCAATTTGCAATCTAAATGTCTTGAAATCTACTTATTAGCCTTGGCGCTGTTTGTGCTTAGGCTCGCTGCAAATTACCCGAATAACGCCATTGCGTTTGATAATTTTGCAGTTACGGCAGATTTTCTTAACGGAAGCACGAACTTTCATTGCTATCTCCGCAAAAGTTTGACTAATTGAAATGCGACGGCTTATCGACCATAACCTTTCAAATTAGCTTTTTTCAGGACAGAATCATACTGATGACTCATCAGATGGGTCTGAACCTGTGCCATAAAGTCCATGATTACAACGACAATAATGAGCAGTGATGTACCACCGAAGTAGAACTGTACATTAAGAGCCTGTGTCATAAACTGTGGAACTAAACAAATAAACGTGATGTACAAGGCACCAGCTAGTGTCAAGCGAGTCATCACCTTATCGATGTAGCGCGAGGTTTGTTCACCAGGTCGTATCCCTGGAATAAACGCCCCACTCTTTTTCAAATTATCCGCTGTTTCCCGTGGGTTAAACACCAACGCGGTATAGAAGAAACTGAAAAAGATAATCGCGGCCGCGTATAGTATCACATAAAGTGGCTGACCGGGCTGCAATGTTAACGAAATATCAGACAAAAAGCCAAGGCCTTTATGCTGACCGAACCATTGCGCCAGAGTTCCTGGGAACAAAATGACACTTGATGCAAAAATTGCTGGAATCACCCCTGACATATTAACTTTCAATGGCAGATGGGTGCTCTGCGCAGCATATACTCGGCGTCCTTGTTGACGTTTTGCATAGTTAACGACAATGCGTCGTTGACCACGCTCCATAAACACCACAAAGAATGTGACCGCAAATACTATTACAGCAATAAGTAGCAGCAAAAGGACGTTGATCTCTCCCTGACGGGCTTGTTCAATAGTGCGGCCAATCGCAGGTGGAAGACCTGCAACGATACCCGCAAAAATCAAAATAGAGATCCCGTTACCAATACCCCGTTCAGTAATTTGCTCACCTAGCCACATCAAAAACATGGTGCCAGTTAACAAACTCACAATCGCTGTGACATAGAACGCCATACTCGGATCCGCAACCAACCCCGGAACCATCCGTGGCAAGCCTGTGGCGATACCAAATGACTGGAACAAGCCCAGTATTAACGTACCGTAACGAGTATATTGGGTAATTTTGCGCCGCCCTGCTTCACCTTCTTTTTTAAGTTCAGCGAGAGGCGGATGGACGACAGTAAGCAATTGAACAATGATCGATGCCGAAATATACGGCATGATACCCAATGCAAATATAGACGCCCGAGCTAAGGCACCACCGGAGAACATATTAAACATCTCGATGATAGTGCCTTTTTGCTGCTGAAATAACTCAGCCAGTACATTAGCGTCGATCCCAGGAATCGGAATAAATGAGCCTGCTCGGAACACAATCATTGCGCCCAAAACAAACAATAAACGTCGTTTCAGCTCACTCAGCCCGCCTTGTCCACCGTTCGATGGTAATCCTGGTTTCTTAGCCATTTTACGTACTATCCTTCGATTTTACCGCCAGCTGCTTCAATTGCAGCACGTGCGCCTTTGGTTACACCTACACCCTGGATAGTTACCGCTTTAGCTACATCGCCAGACAATACGATTTTTGCAGTCTTAGCATTAGAGGCGATAACACCAGCTTGTTTCAGAGTATCCAAACTTACCACGCCTTCCGCTACTTTAGCCAGCTCTGACGTGCGAACTTCAGCTGAAGTCAGTGACTTACGTGAAGTAAAACCGAATTTCGGTAAGCGCTGTTTCAACGGCATTTGACCGCCTTCGAAACCAGCGGACACACCGCCACCAGAGCGAGCTTTTTGCCCTTTGTGACCGCGTCCGGCGGTTTTACCCAAGCCAGAACCGATACCACGACCTACACGTTTGGCTGATGGTTTAGAACCAGCTGCTGGTGAAAGAGTATTTAAACGCATCTTATTCACCCTCTACCTTAACCATGTAGTAAACCTTATTAACCATACCACGAATAGAAGGAGTATCTTCCAATTCAACGGTATGACCAATGCGACGCAGACCTAAACCAGTCAGTGTAGCCCGATGTTTAGGCAAACGACCGATAGAGCTCTTAGTTTGTGTTACTTTAATTTTCGCCATGCCCAATTACCCCAGAATTTCTTCTACGCTCAGGCCACGCTTCGCAGCGACATCTTCAGGAGCATGCATATGCTCAAGAGCGTCGATAGTTGCGCGGACGATGTTGATCGGGTTAGTTGAGCCGTATGCTTTAGACAATACGTTCTGTACGCCTGCAACTTCCAACACTGCACGCATCGCACCACCGGCAATAATACCAGTACCTTCAGATGCTTGCTGCATATACACCCGAGAGCCTGAATGGCGCCCTTTAATCGGATGTTGCAACGTTGTGCCGTTCAGCTTAACTGTACGTAGGTTGCGACGAGCTTTTTCCATTGCTTTTTGAATAGCAGCAGGAACTTCTTTTGCTTTGCCGTAACCAAACCCTACTCGGCCGTTACCATCACCCACTACAGTTAATGCAGTGAAGCTAAAGATACGACCACCTTTAACTACCTTAGAAACGCGGTTTACTGCGATCAGCTTCTCGTTCAGATCACCGGTTTGTGCTTCAAATTTTGCCATGATTCACCCCTTAGAACTGAAGGCCAGCTTCACGAGCAGCATCAGCTAAAGCAGCGACGCGACCGTGATACTGGAAGCCAGAGCGATCGAAAGAAACCTGAGTAATGCCTTTTTCAACAGCACGTTCAGCAATCGCTTTACCAACTGCTTTAGCTGCATCAACATTACCAGTACTTTTCACCAGCTCACGAACCGCTTTATCAACAGTTGAGGCTGTTGCAATAACTGTAGCGTTCGGTGCAATTACCTGCGCATAGATATGGCGCGGAGTACGGTGAATCACCAGGCGAGTTGCACCCAACTCTTGCATAGCTTTGCGTGCGCGAGTAGCGCGACGCAGACGTGCACTTTTCTTATCCATAGTGTTACCTTACTTCTTCTTAGCCTCTTTGCGGCGGACCTGCTCGTCAGCATAACGAATCCCTTTACCTTTATAAGGTTCTGGACGACGATACGCACGAATGTCAGCCGCGACTTGACCTACAACCTGTTTATCAGCACCTTTGATCAGCAACTCAGTCTGCGAAGAAGCTTCTGCGCTGATCCCTTCAGGTAATTCATAAACAACGGGATGAGAGAAACCCAAAGTCAGGTTCAATTTATTACCTTGAACTTGAACACGGTAACCAACACCGATTAGCTGTAGACGTTTTTCGAAGCCTGCAGTAACACCGATAACCATGTTGTTAGCTAGTGCACGAGCTGTACCTGCTTGTGCAGTAGCTCCACCTTCAACAACTGAGAACTTCAGTTCATTCTCTTCTTTAGCGATTACAACGGCGTTATTTAAAGTGCGAGAAACCTCGCCTTTAGCACCCTTGATTGTCAGCTCCTGACCATTAATAGCTACTTCTACACCAGCTGGAATGGCTACGGGAGCTTTAGCGACACGAGACATAAATACCTCCGATTAAGCTACGTAGCAGACGATTTCGCCGCCCATGCCCGCTTTACGCGCTGCACGGTCAGTCATGACGCCTTGTGATGTAGAAACAACAGCGATCCCCAGTCCACCCATAACTTTAGGCAGTTCAACTGCACCTTTATAGATGCGCAAACCTGGACGGCTAACACGTTGAATCGTTTCAATAACTTTCTTGCCCTCAAAATATTTGAGGGTTACTTCTAGTTCCGCTTTAACGTCGCCAGAAACAGCATAGTCAGCGATGTAACCTTCGTCTTTCAAAACCTGGGCAATCGCCACTTTCAGTTTAGAAGAAGGCATCTTGACAGATACTTTATTGGCCGCTTGACCGTTACGGATGCGGGTCAGCATATCCGCAATAGGATCTTGCATGCTCATAATTGCTTACTCCGTGAATGATTGGCTTACCAGCTGGCTTTTTTCAGACCAGGAACTTCACCACGCATTGCTGCTTCACGCAGCTTAATACGGCTCAAGCCGAATTTGCGCAGATAACCATGTGGACGACCTGTAACATTACAGCGATTACGCTGACGGCTACGAGATGAGTCCCGTGGAAGATCCTGAAGTTTCATGACTGCATCCCAACGTTCATCATCAGATGAATGAACACTTGAGATCACTTGTTTGAGCGCTAAACGCTTTTCAGCATGTTGAGCGACCAGCTTGGCACGTTTATCTTCACGTGCTTTCATTGATTGTTTTGCCATAACCCTAGCCCTTATTTACGGAATGGGAAGTTAAAGGCAGCCAGCAGAGCACGGCCTTCTTCATCGGATTTCGCAGTGGTTGTGATAGTCACATCCAAACCACGAATTTTATCGACTTTATCATAGTCAATTTCCGGGAAGATGATTTGCTCACGCACACCCATACTGTAGTTACCACGGCCGTCAAATGATTTAGTACTGACACCACGGAAGTCACGAATACGAGGCATTGCGATCAAAATCAAGCGCTCAAAGAACTCCCACATCCGTTCACCACGGAGGGTTACTTTACAACCAATCGGGTAGCCTTCACGGATTTTGAAGCCCGCAACGGATTTACGAGCTTTGGTGACAAGCGGTTTTTGACCAGAAATAGCAGCTAGATCCGCAACAGCGTTTTCTAACAGTTTCTTGTCATTTAATGCTTCACCCACACCCATATTAAGGGTGATTTTCTCGATCCGAGGGACTTGCATGATGGATTTGTAGCCGTACTCCTTGTGAAGTGCAGGCACTACAGACTCCTTATACAAATCATGCAGTTTCGCCATCGTTTTACTCCAATTACTTAACTAGTTCACCAGAAGATTTGAAGAAACGAACTTTCTTACCGTCTTCAAATCGGAAACCTACGCGATCTGCTTTGCCTGAATCAGCATTAAAGATCGCCACGTTAGATACATTGATAGCCGCTTCCTGTTCAACGATACCACCGGCCACACCCAATTGAGGGTTTGGTTTTTGGTGTTTCTTAACCAGGTTGATGCCTTCAACAAAAATTTTACCGGCAGTATTCAGGACTTTAGTGACTTTGCCACGTTTTCCTTTATCTTTACCGGTTAATACTACTACTTCATCATCACGACGAATTTTATTTGCCATCTCTTGTTACTCCTTATAGTACTTCAGGCGCCAGAGACACGATTTTCATGAACTTATCATTACGCAGTTCACGTGTCACAGGGCCAAAGATACGAGTACCAATCGGCTGGTCATTGTTATTCAAAACAACCGCAGCGTTGCGATCGAACCGAATCAATGAACCGTCTTGACGACGAACGCCTTTACGGGTCCGCACTACCACTGCTTTGACAACATCGCCTTTTTTAACTTTACCGCGAGGAATCGCTTCCTTCACAGCAACTTTAATGATGTCGCCAACATTCGCATAGCGGCGGTGCGAGCCACCCAGGACCTTAATACACTGTACGCTACGTGCACCGGAATTATCGGCCACGTCAAGCATAGATTGCATCTGGATCATTTCAGTGCTCCGCTATTTTTACAAGAGGCTAAGCCTCTGTAACATTACAATTGACCTATAAAAGGTCTATGGCTGCCTAATTAAAGGGCGCGAAATTATACCACCCTTAACAAGCAATTGGTACCCCTATACAAAAAATATACAACAAGTCACCTAAGCTAATTGCTAGCTTAAGCAAATATCATCATAGGGGATTAATTCTAAGAAACGGCGACTATACACACAATTGAAGCCAAGTGCGAGTTTTTTATGAGCGACTCAGTAGAAAGGATATGCCACTACCAATGTCAATGCCAATTCTTTGCGATTTAGTGAAACTGAACGCGCCATGACGCCCTCCTTCTAGGCAAGGAGGGTACCTGATTAGGGACTATCTTCTTATTGACTTACTCAGCATTTGACGCTTATGTGGCGCGATTTATGAGGTAGTTTTAAATAAAATTAGCACCGCTTAAAATATGACGTCCCTTTTGAAATTTCACAACCATAGTCGCTTATTGTTCAGATATGAAACGTGAAAACACCAACGAAAACTTGAAGGCTATAATAATGGAACTCACAATAGCGAAGCTCATAGCTGAAGTGCGATTTAACTCGAAGCTATCACTATACTAAAATTTAAGATTACATCAGCGTTCTGCCACCATAGTGGGGATATATCTTATCTATGGCGATAACGATTTGAGAGGTAAAAGGATCATTCAAAGCTAATTCACGCAGATAAAGCTGCTGCAGCGATGAGCTCGTTTAACAAAATAACTTAGCAAGTTATCGAAGGATAGATACTGGCACGGCGATCAAAGCCATGGTCATATTCTCACATATTAACCCATCAACATGCATTAATACGAACAACGCTAATGGGTTAACACTGGGATACACAGTGCACACCAGCAAAACAAGTCATATATGTTGGCCTGCACTATCGAATCAAACTTGATGTTGAGGGCTCTTTTACCCAAAGAGTTCAACTAGGATAATTCAGTTTAAAATATGCCTGAAATTGAGTTCACTAAACCAGTATCCAAGGCAGGTAATGCCTCATTAAAATCTAGATTGACCTTGTTAGCAACACTCACGATCCGAGTTTGATAGCGCTTCCAATGTGTTTGCTGAGAGCTGCTAATTACTTTCGAACCACTCGACCCTTGATGCAACGTTGCTTTATCGTTTTCAGTGACTTCTATGTCACCCGAAGTACGTACAGATATTTGTAAATCAGTGATCATAGTAAAATAGACATCTGAAACCATCGCGTCAGCTGCCATGCCGATCAACCCACCGATGAGCCCGGTCCCAATACGACCATTTCCTCCACCAAATGCCGATGCGCCAACAGCGGCACCAACGAGTCCGGACCCATAACCACTGACGAGAGCGGATTGAGAGCTCGATGCATCTGATTTACCCACTTTAAGGATATTAGCTTGGATCATATAGTGAGCTTGATCTGGATCATCGGTCACTCGATAGCCTTTGCTTTGAATAGCTTCTTTGATTCTTTCCTTAATCTTTATATCTTGTTTATCGGATGTATTACGAATCTGTAAAAACACAACCCGTTTAGCCGCTTTAACTGGATCGAGAAATACGGTATCGGACATTTTCGTTTGAACATCTAGATTACGTTTCTTGATAGCGGTGTAGGTCGCAGAACAACCTGTTAGCATTACACACACAGCAGTGAACAATGCCACTGTTAATTTAGGCATAAACTTCTTCATTGAGGATTCCTTTCTAAAAGCCCTTGAAGCATAAGGGAATAAAACGGGCATAACTTACTTATATCTAACAAAAAAATCAAGAGGCAATTGATATTTTAATTAGGAATGGAGTAGTTACTTAGAAAGTTAGTAATTTCAATTTCATATGTATGTGTGATATGCGGATATGCTCAATGTATCTATCATCGCAATAGATACAAGTGCCGCACCGTCACCACACTAGATAGTCATAGCAAAATCAAACAGGAAGGATGACCATGTCATGATGGTCAAATAGATCATACACTCATCAGCCCTAAATCGCAGGCAAAAAAAAACCCAGCAAAGAAGCTGGGTTCTAAATAAGAAGCCTGGCCGTGACCTACTTTCACATGGG